>NZ_BAAKSZ010000006.1:0-165070 GCF_059698015.1 Oceanobacillus sp. NCCP-135
CTTCAAAGGGTAAAGTTACCGTGTGGATTCGAACCACCTAGATTGTGCAACAGTGGGGCACGCCAAAAAATAATCCCTCATGGATCTTTTGTCAGGTGCTGAGGGATTATTCCTAATGTGCCCAACCCTTTTGTTGGCGTTGGTCTATTGTTCCTTCCCATGTTAATAGCATGGGAAGGTTTTTATTATTGTATGATTTTATATAATAATTATACCACGAATTGGGTTGCTGTACACCTCTAACAAGTTGATATATTTTTAAGGTTATAGGAGCTCTTTTCATCCTAGTAAACACCTACCGCCCAACCACCCTATTCTCCATCCGTCCAACCTTCTCAATTTCAAGTGCTACAATATCACCTTCTTGCAAAAACTGTGGTGGATTCATGGCAAAACCAACGCCATCAGGGGTGCCTGTTAATATAATATCTCCTGGCTTCAATGTGATTAAATTGGAAATGAATTCAATCAGATACGGAATATCGAAAATTAAATGACTTGTATTCGACGATTGCCGCTCTTCCCCATTTACATAGGAACGAATGGAAAGGCTAGCAGGTTCCTCAATTTCATCTGTCGTAACAACCCATGGACCAATTGGTGTGCTGCGATCCAATGTTTTCCCCTGCAGCCATTGTGGTGTGCGTTTTTGCAGGTCACGTGCTGAGATATCATTTCCGATAGTGTAACCTGCAATATAATGTGGGGCATCCTCTTTCCTGACATGTGAAGCTTCTTTGCCAATTACCACAGCCAATTCAACCTCATAGTCCAGCTTTTCCGTAAAAGAAGATTTTTCAATCGCATCTGCCGGACCAATAATGGCATTGTTAAATTTAGCAAATAGCACCGGAAATTCCGGGATATCACTAGCCATTTCTGCCACATGATCAGCATAATTTTTCCCCACACAAATTACTTTTGAAGGATTGGGGTTTGGTGTATCTAAAATAATCTCTTCCTTAGTAAAAAAAACACCCTTCTCATTGTTTTCCTTTATGTAGTCATAGGCTTCTTTTGCCTTATTGATTACACTTGTACCGATAGAATAAAAAGTTCCTGGACTTGCTGGAAAAATATGATCAATTGCGTTGATTAAGTCTTTTTCCTGTTTTGAAAGCAACAATTTACGATAGGCTTCCTGTAAATCCATTACCTTCTCGTTGAACATACAGCCAATTCTGTACTCTCCCGGGCTATTCCTCCATTTGTAGCTTACCAGTTTCATACGTACACCTCATTTAATATAATTCTAATGCTTTCATTATATAATGCTCATCACATTTAATACAATTAATTGCGTGGATTTGCGTAATAGTTTAAACTATTATTAAAAAGGCTTCAGGGGGGATTAAATTGGAATTTTATTCTATAGGTTACATAGCAATCGCATTCGGAATTGCAGCAGCGGGATATTTCATAGGTGAGGGGCTCAAAAATTTTAAAAATGCGGATGGTAAGGACCTGATAAATAATTTATTCAATGAAGACGATGAGCATGAGTTAATTAAGGAAAAGGATGTACATCATTTTCTGGGTGTTTCCAAAGAAGATGCCAGTGCATTAATAAGTGAGTATCCAAATGTCCCTCATATAAAGTTAAATGGAAAAACATATTTTCCTAAAGCGAAACTGCGTGAGTGGTTGCTAAAAATGGGTGATTAGGGATAAAACAACAGCGAACAATGCTCTGGCACTGCTATTATTTTATTGAATTGTAAAAATCTATTATAAAAGTATTCTCCACCCTACCATTTTTTATTATATAAACCTTATGGCTGATCATTGCCTCAGTTTCATATGGCACGATGAAATCCACCTAGTCACCTTCATATAAATTAATCATACTTGCCTGCATTGGCATGTATGTGGATTGATCCCCTGAGAGTCTCCTGAAATTCACCTGATCAAGATGATTGATAAAAGATTCAGTTTTATCTTTGTTCCTTGTACTTTTATACCTGTCTTTCTTAATGGGATTACTTAACATTACTTTTGTGATGTTTTCAGGATTAACAACGAGGATCTCTTCCAAAGTTTTTAATCTGTAATCAGAGTTTTTAAACCCCAATACTGCCAGTGCCAGTACAAGCATCAGAACAACTGAAGTAATAATAATATTTACTTTCTTCATACCACCTCTCCTCATCAGATACAACCTTGTGAAATAAAGCATTCATATGTTTGATGAAGATGGATCTGATATATATCCACCTACTTCCATTATGACGGATTTATCAGAAAAAATAATTGATGCAGATCAATTTTCCGGAAAATAATTTAATACATTTTTGTGAACATTTACATTTATTTCCCCTTATTCCTGTGATATATATCACGTTTCAATGTTTGTTAACATTGTATGCTTAGAGTAATAAGGATAAAGGGGGTATTTCATGTGAAAAAAACGCATTATGCTGATAATTTAAGCGATAACAAGTTTTATTATCGGTTTTCTTGGTTGCATCTTACACGCCCCTTAACATTTACAGGTACGATTAGCCCTATTCTAGCCGGAACCGTACTTGCTGCATATATTGGCCCTATTCGTTTTGATATCTTTTTAGCCATGCTGATGGCCACATTACTGATTCAAGCTGCAACCAATATGCTCAATGATTACGTTGATTTTCTAAGCGGTCAGGATCAGGAAAAATGGGCAACTAGACTGGAAACAGGGTCGGGACCTGCACACCATCTCATTCCTTACGTTGCTGGCTCACTATTATTGCTAGCAATTCTAATGGGCTTATGGTTAGCACTAAATAGCAGTCCCTGGATCATTTTAATCGGAATAGCAGGAATTACAGCCGGGTTTGCTTATTCTGCAGGCAGGCATTCCTTTTCCTCCATCGGTTTAGGGGAAATTGTGGCAGCCATCTTCTTAGGTTTTGTTCCGGCAAGCCTTGCTTACATTATCCAAGGTCATTCATTTAATGGTCAGATTCTTGCGGTAGCAACCCCATTCGCTTTAGCAATCGCCACTATGATTTTCACAAACAACTTACGGGATATTGAAAAAGACCGGGAATTTCGAAGTACTATCGTAATGAAGATGGGAAAAGTAAAAGCAGTTCAGGTTCTGACATTGCTGCTAAGCCTTACCTATTTATCTATTCTATTACTGATGGTTTTCCAAGTTACCCCATGGACAACAGGACTTACTTTAATCGCTTTTCCATTGGCCATTCGACTTCGTTGGTCATTTCGCAAAAACGCAAAACGGACAGAGGAAATTGCTGCAATGAAATTAGCTGCACAGCATCACTGGTTGCTTAGTTTCTTATTTCTCATCGGCATGTTGCTTGGGCTGTAAAAGGAAAACGAAAAAAGGGTTTAAAATACTTTTCCCATTTTTCGTTTTTTAAAATGCACCTGCTCCCCCACCACCAGTCGAAGAAGTAGTAGTAGTCGTACTGTTGGAGCTTTGAACCGCAACAGTATACAGGGCAAGATTACTTGTACTAAAAGCCGTTGTTGCATAAACAGGATTATTTAATAATGGATAATATGCTTTTAATTGAGCAACTTCATTCACTTTCCCACACTCTTCCCCGTAGCTTTCTCCAGCACCTAAAATAATTGCATACTCCAGTCTACGCTCTATTTTATTTGGATCAGAACCAATTGGATAGCGTTTATTTTTGAATGAAGCCTGCCCCGTTTTAATGGCATATTTCAATCTTCTTATATCTTTCTTCCAATAATATGCAGGCACTATCAATAGAGCCATAAGTGACAGGAAATAGAAAATCAATGTTAGAATAACTGCATTTGTTAAAGTGAATCCAATGGCTGCTATCACCAAAGTTATAAAATAGTAGCCTGTGAGCACAAATTTATTTCTGTTAAACAGTAAACTGACAACAGCTAACACCCCAACTATTGCAGGCAATACCCATTGTTCTGTTGGGATGAGTATATCAATTGTTGTAAAATAGTAAAATAGGCCAAACGAGCTAATTACCAGCGGAATGGAAAAGAACGGGAATCCTTTAAACGGATTACGCAGATCCTGAAAACCTTCTCGTTCCAACACCAATCCAGACCATTTATCAAAATTACCTTGAAATTCTTCTGCTTTCTCTCGTTTTACTTCATCCGATTCTTCTTCATTATCAAGAAGAGTCTCCAACAGAAAATATTCTCCTTGTTTATCCTTTTCTGTAAATAACCAATTTCTCAAATAAGTGTCAGCCATATCCATCTCGGCATCTGCTTGAATCCAGGTAAAACGGAATGTACTATCTTCTTCTTTTATTTTTGAAGGGACTTCTTCGAGGCTTATGACCCCACGCTGTTTTAAAGAAAATAATCCAGCGATAAAACTTTCAGACGGTAATTGTAAATACCCATTCAGATATTTAACTAATAATGGATCTGCCTTTTCAAGTGTTCTCAGCAATCCATCTATACTCTTATCACCACGATAGCGATTGGGATGGATAATAAGTAAAAATATTGCAACCGCTATAACTGCTCCAATTAACAAGCTCAGGATCGGCACAACTTTTTCCATATTCGCCTCAAGGTTTTCTCCCCGCTCAGCCAACTCACGTTCTTCCGCTAAAATCTCTTCTTCCATCATCTTATCCTTATCCAGCTCCATAGCATCGAGTTGTTCTGCCGGAAAGATATAACGAATCATGGAGGTTTCATCAGCATTCAACACTGTATTTGTATATTGAATACCGTTTTTTATTGCCGTAATTTTTCCAGTTTCAGCTTCATGCAAAAAATAATGTGTTTGATCCGTTACATTTTGCGCCGGTGAATGGATGGAAATTTCCACATTATTTAAATCCGTTTCATTGGAATCATCAAAAAAGGAGTACTCCAGCTCTGCGATGTCTGCGTATTTATTCACAGAGCCTTTCACCTGATAGCTATACAATACCTGCTTCGTTTCATCGGTTGAATCAGAAAAAATCTTGAATGCTCCATCTTCTTCCTCGACCTGCAGAGAGTCAAGACTTTCTGTTGAAGTAGTTGGATCATTATCTTTTGTAAGATATGCATTAAAATTAGACACATCTGATTCAATCGAACGGGTCATTCCTTCAAATGAACCATTAAACGTATATGTAAAAAGCTCCCGAACATGGATAACTCCATCCTCAGCAATACGAGCATCAATGGTTACATTATCGATTGAAAATGAATCCTCTTCTGAACAGGATGTTATAACGAATAATAAAAATAGCAATATAATTGCGGTTAGAAATTTTTTCATGGTTACAGACCTCCTACATGTAGTACGGCTAAAAGTACATAATAGTTTCACAATCTAAGCTAAAAGACAAAGAAACTGCAATGAGGGGGAATTCGACTGTCTCTTCTCCTTCTTCACTTACTAAAACAAAAGCTGAGAAACCCTCTCAGCTTAAGACTGTGCTTTATGTAAAATCTCCAGTACATTTCTTAAATCTTCAACAGCTATTTGACCCGGTGCAGATGCTTCTTTCCCGATCCCAAATGTTGCTGCAGAACCAAAGATTTCTCCAGCAATTCGACTGATAACACCCAAGTCTCCCATTGCCATTGTTATAATCGGGCGATTTGCGTAGTTGGTACGCATAATGTCCGTAGCCGCTAATAATGTAAGAACATCTTCTGCATTTCTTGGCATTACAGCGATTTTTGGAATATGTGCTCCTAAATTTTGCATTTTCTTCAGTCTTTCAACAATGTCTTCTTTTGGCGGTGTTTTCTCAAAGTCATGATTAGACATAATGACATAAACATTATTGTCCTTTGCTAGTTGCATTAGACTTTTTAAATTTTCCTTCTGCGAATACAGTTCGATATCCACAAGATCCAGTAAATTTGATTGTATGGCAGTTGAAAGCAGCTCATAATAATACTGATCTGTGATCTGTTTATTTCCGCCCTCTCTATGGCTTCTGAACGTGAAAAGAATTGGAATTTCTTCTAGCTGATTACTTATTTTTAAAAGTAGTCTTTTGGTTGCTTCCAAATTCTTTACATCATCAAAAACATCTGCACGCCACTCGACAATATCTGGCTTTACTGTTTTTATTTCCTCGATTTCGTTCATTAACTCTATTTCGTTTCTTCCCATTAACGGAACAATAACCTTTGGAGTTCCATCGCCTATTTTAATATTTTTCACCTGAATCATGTTCATTGCAGTAACCCTCCTTTACAGGTAGTATTTCTTTTATACTATTATACTTTCCATCTTCCAAAAAGAAAAAAATAGGCTTATACTAATTCTTATTACTAGATCGAAAAGAGGATAAATAAAATGATGAATGAAAAGAAAAGCATTGTCTTAATTGGTTTTATGGGTGTGGGAAAAACCACAATCGGCACGTGCCTTGCAAAAAAAATGAACAGAAAATTTATTGATATTGATGAAGAAATCGAAAAAGAATATACTATGCCAACATCAGCTATTTTTAAAAAATATGGAGAAAAGGTCTTTCGCAAAAAAGAGAAAGAGATGATCGAACACTTTTCCAAGCAAAAGCATAAAGTCATTTCTGTTGGTGGAGGAGCGTTTTTACAACCGGAGATTCGTGATATCTGCATAACAGAATGTATTGTGGTTTTTTTGGATTTATCCTGGGATGCTTGGAAAGAAAGAATCGATTTACTAATTGAAAGTCGTCCGGTCTTACAAGGAAAAACGATCGAAGAAATAAAGGAACTTTATTATCATAGACAACCTATTTATAAAGCGCATCACTTAAAAGTTCAAACAGATAATGTAAAGCCCGAGGAATTAGCAGATTCCATTGCTGATGCCTTGCAAAAGAAGTGGGAACTTAATCAGTAGATTACTCGTAGTAGAAAGCAAGGGGGAATTTTCCCTTGTTTTTTCCCTAAACAACAGCTAGCTTATTTTTTAAAAAGACTTGTATAAATGCTGTCTAAGCGTTATAATAGCCTTTGTGATTAAAATAATTATAAAATGCGCCCATAGCTCAGTTGGATAGAGCACTGGTTTCCGGTACCAGGTTTGTCGGGGGTTCGAATCCCTCTGGGCGCGCTCAAACAACAAGGCAGGGTAACTAGCGAAAAGTTTATCCCCTGTCTTTTTTTTAGGTTTATTTTTCCTGTAAATGGGAAAAATAAGTAGTATGTTTTAACTAAAAAATTTGCCGAACGTTTTCGTTTGACCTTCATTGACCTTTTAGTTATGATAAAAATAGATCCAATACATATGGATGAACGTATTGAAATAAAGGAGGAATTTTAAACATGAATTTAATACCCACAGTTATTGAACAGACAAACCGTGGAGAGCGCGCCTATGACATTTACTCACGTTTACTGAAAGACCGCATCATTATGCTGGGAAGTGCGATTGACGATAATGTAGCAAACTCAATTGTTGCACAGTTATTATTCCTTGAAGCAGAAGATCCGGAAAAAGATATATCATTGTACATCAACTCACCAGGTGGATCCATTACTGCTGGCATGGCTATTTTTGACACAATGCAGTTTATTAAAGCTGATGTATCAACCATTTGTACTGGGATGGCAGCATCTATGGGAGCGTTTTTGCTAGCTGCTGGAGAAAAGGGAAAACGTTTCGCACTACCAAATAGTGAGGTGATGATTCATCAGCCATTAGGTGGAGCCCAAGGACAAGCAACCGATATTGAAATCCATACTCGACGGATTATTGAAATAAAGAAAAAAATGAATCAGATCCTTTCTGAACGAACAGGTCAACCAATGGAAGTCATTGAACGTGATACAGAACGTGATAACTTCATGACTGCTGAAAAATCTGTTGAATACGGAATAATTGATAGAATCCTTGAAAGAAATTCTAATAAATAAAATAAACTCCCTTTCATAAGAAATGAAAGGGAGTTTATTATGGTTTTGAAACAAATGTAGTTAAGTGATTTATTGCTACTTCTTCATCTGGACCTTCCGCAATTAATGTAACAACTTCTCCCCGAGTTATCGCCAAACTCATTAATCCCATAATACTTTTTGCATTGACTCTTTTCCCATCTTTTTCAAGAAATAAATGTGCGGAATAGCGATTTGCCTCCTGAACAAATTGTGCTGCTGGTCTAGCTTGTAACCCTGTATCTAGTTCAATTTTGACGGACTTTTCAACCAAATCATTCATCCTCCCCAATTTAAGTAAACGCTACCATTCACTAGTATGATCGACAACAATACCTGTTTCTAAGTTCAGCTATTGCTGCCGAAATAATCTATCATAAAAATAGTTCATTAATTCACATAATTATTATATCATGGATCTAGTTCGAAATAAATAATTTTACAATATATTACTTCTCTTGTAATGCACCACGACGTTTGATTTTTTCAGCAAAATCATCTATCTTTTTCAGTCGGTGATTCACACCGGATTTGGAAATCTTCCCACTGGATACCAATTCCCCTAACTCTTTTAAAGAAACATCCTGATGCTGTACACGTAACTTTGCTATTTCCTGCAATTTTTCCGGAAGCTGATCAAGCCCAACTGTTTGCTCAATCAAATTGATATTTTCAATTTGGCGAAAAGCAGCTCCAATTGTTTTATTTAAATTTGCAGTTTCACAATTCACCAGTCGATTAACAGAATTACGCATGTCCCGAATAATTCGTACATCTTCAAATTTAAATAACGCATTATGTGCACCTATGATGCTAAGAAATTCAGTAATTTTTTCCGCTTCTTTTATATAGACAATGTACCCATTTTTACGTTCTAAAGTGCGTGCACGAAGCTCAAACTTATTTAATAAATCACATAATTCTTTATTATGTTCATGGTAATAGTTGGAAATTTCTAAATGATAGGATGAGGTTTCCGGATTATTAATCGATCCACCAGCTAAAAATGCTCCACGTAAGTATGATTTATTACAGCATTTTTTTGCTACATACTTCTGAGAAATTGTTCGATTAAATTTATAGGGTTCTTCTAAAATATCCAATTTAGATAAAAGATTACCGACATCTTCTTTCAATCGAACAATATACACATTATTTTTCTTCAATTTCATTTTCTTACGGACAAGCAAATCAACTGGAAAAGGATAAATCGATTTGATCAATGTATAAATTCTACGTGCAATGGCTGCATTTTCTGTCTGGACATCCAATACATAATCCTGTTTTGATAAGGAAATAGCTCCATTCATTCTAATTAATGCAGCTATTTCAGCTTCTATACAGCAATCATCTAATTCAATCCCCGTTAATTCCTTTTTTATTTCTGAAGCAAAGGACATTCATTTTCCCTCCTTTACTGTATTTTTCGTTAAACTAACCAATCTTTTCTATGGAACGAGGAAACTTAAACTCAATCTTTAAGAAAAACGCTAAAGCGTCTTTCTAGAGGTCAGAGGTTAGACTGGAAGAAATCGGCAAAAGAGCCGATTTCGTTTCTACTTTCTTACCATTCACGGAACGTAAACATCTTTAATTAGTTTTCAAAAGGGAATAAAGTAATTTGGCAATTTTATTCGTGTCATGCCTTATTGTGGATTGTGAGTGATCGATTATATCTCCTTCAATAATTTCGAGTTCCATTTCCAATAAGCGTTCTGTATCATAAATTACCGGCTCCGCATTTTCTTCTGCATATACTGCTCGTAATGATTTTTTAATTGGCTCATTATGCACAACGATACCGTCAATACAGCCATCGCCAATATGATGACTAATCGCTTTAACATGATCTGAGGCTGTATAACCGGTTGTTTCTCCTGCTTGTGTCATTACATTACAAACATAAATGACCTTGCCTTTGGATTCCTTAATAGCAACATCTATTTTAGGTATAATAAGATTTGGTAATATACTTGTATATAAGCTTCCTGGAGCTACGACAATTAAATCGGCTTTTTCAATCGCCCTGACAGCATTTGGCAAAGGCGAAACTGGCTGCGGACTTAGGAATACACGCTCTATTTGTTTATTCGAAAGTGGGATATTGGATTCACCAGATCTAATGGTTCCATCCACCATTTTTGCATGTAATGACATATTCTCATTTGATATGGGGTATATTTTCCCCTTTACATTTAATACACGTGAAATTTCTTTGATGCCTGTATAAAAATCACCCGTAATCGATGTCATGGCTGCAAGCAATAGATTCCCCAATGAATGCCCTGATAACCCATTACCAACAGCAAAACGATGTTGAAAAAGCTCGATCAGCATCGGCTCTGCATCAGATAGTGCTGCAATCACATTACGAATATCTCCTGGTGCAGGTATTGCCATTTCACTCCTGAGTCTTCCAGTACTTCCACCATCATCAGCCACGGTCACTAGTGCCGTTAAATGAATTGGCAGGTTTTTTAACCCCCGTAAAAGAACTGGCATTCCGGTTCCACCGCCGATAACGACGACACGTGGCTGCTTTTCTTGATTCATAATTAATGTCCCTTTCTTTTATCAATATCACGATGTGTAATATGGGTTGTATAACCAGTTGATAATTGTTTTCCAAAATACTCGGCAAGTGCTACTGAACGATGCTGACCACCTGTACATCCAATTGCTACTACTAGCTGTGATTTGCCCTCTTTTTTATATTGCGGGAGCATAAATTGTAATAGGTCAAGTACTTTTTCATTAAACTTTTCAGTATCAGACCATTTAAAAACATAAGAAGCTACGTCTTTATTTAAGCCAGTTAACGGCTGTAAATGTGTAACATAATGAGGGTTTGGCAAAAAACGAACGTCAAATACCAAATCTGCATCTATTGGCAAGCCATATTTGAAGCCAAATGAAACCATATGCACGGAAAAAATTTCCTGTTTTTCCTCGGTATAAATCTTCAATATTTTTTCACGTAATTCCTTCGGTTTTAAGCTGGTGGTGTCAATAATGCGTTGCGCTCTTCCACGAAGCTCATCAAGAATTTCTCTTTCCTGCTGAATACCATTTAGAGGTAAGCCACCGACAGCCAATGGATGTGACCGTCTTGTTTCTTTATATCTGCTGACAAGCTGCTCATCCTTTGCATCTAGAAAAAGCATATGCTCCTCTAACCATTCTTCTTTTCCTAGAATATCCAGTGCTTCAAACAATGAATCAAAAAATTCACGTCCGCGCAAATCCATAACAAGTGCCACTTTACGAATATTATTCGTGGAATCTTTCATAAGCTCCAGAAATTTAGGAAGTAACGTTGGTGGTAAATTATCTACACAGTAATATCCCAAATCTTCAAAGCTTTGAACAGCAACTGTCTTCCCCGCTCCGGACATACCTGTGATCACTACCAATTTTGTTTCCTGTTCCTTGCTTCTCATTTTTACTCCCCCTTAAAATTGCCGTTTTACAATGCGGATGAATCTAATCTTGACTCAAGCAGTTCATATTCCTCCGTATAGGAAAAAGCTCCATATACAGCTTTGGAAGACATGATATGCTCAAAGATTTCTCTATCCCCTTCCGCCATAGGCAAATGTTTAATTTTTTCAAGAGGAATCCATTCTAATTCGCCCTCTTTACAGTAATCGGTAAGTTTTCCTTCAAATGTTTTACAAATAAATGTAAACATCATCCATTCCTGAACAATGCGATTATTTTTATAGATAGAAAATGTAAATGTTCCTGCTATTTCCGGATCCTGCAGCCTTAATGCTGTTTCTTCCCAATATTCTCGGACAACTGATTCTTTAATGGATTCTCCCTGTTCCATTTTTCCACCAGGAATTGCATACCAGCCTCTGCGCGGTTTCTTTAATAATAATACATGGTTATTATCTATTACTATGCAGTTTGTTACTCGCTGCATACCTCATTCACCCCGATCATCTTTAGCGAACAAAAATATAAACATTATAACCATTATATTAGAAAACCCGGCATTCGCCAAACTTTCTGAGCGGTGCCTTACTATAGGCAAAAATACCTTTCATCTGTGACCTGAATTTGCCTAAAGGTTTACTTATATACTTATGCAGAATCTATTATCTTTACTGCCAATAAAAATTCGTCAGCGATTTTCGTATTATTACCTCGACAAATTAGGACAAGATCTATCCAAAAAAAGGCACAGGCGCCATGCACCTGTGCAAGAAACTAATTTATCTATTAAAAGGGGGTCAATTAGTTATTTATATTGTACCCCAAAAATGTTGCGAGCGTGTTACAACAGCGTTAAAAAGCAATTACTAAAGTAAAAATAACTTTATATTTATTATGAATTTGTTGCTTTTAATTTTTCTGTTAATGCTTCAACATATTTAATTGCTTCTTCTGCTGCAATGCTTCCGTCACCGGTAGCTGTCACAATTTGTCGAAGTGTTTTTTCACGAATATCACCTGCTGCAAAAATCCCTGGAATATTCGTTGCCATATTTTCATTTGTCGGAATATACCCTTCTTCATTTGTAATCCCAAGTGATTTGAAAGGTTCACTCAATGGTACCATACCAATATAAACAAATACGCCATCTATCGGATGATTATATTCTTCACCGGTTTTGTTATTCTTAAGTGAAACACTGCTCACTTTTCCATCAGGACCATTGATTTGTTCTACCACGGTATCCCAGATAAACTCAATTTTATCATTATCAAATGCTCGTTCCTGAATGATTTTTTGTGCACGTAATTCGTCACGGCGATGGACAATGGTTACTTTGTCGGCAAAACGCGTTAAATAAATACCCTCTTCAACAGCAGAGTCCCCTCCACCGATTACTACTAGATGTTTATTTTTAAAAAATGCACCATCACAAACAGCACAATACGATACACCACGACCGCCGAGTTCTTCTTCACCCTGAATTCCAAGTTTTTTATACTGAGCACCTGTTGTAATGATAAGTGATCTAGTTTTATATTCTTTACTTCCGGCAATAACTGTTTTATAATCGCCGTTATCAATCACTTCTTTAATATCACCA
Organism: Oceanobacillus sp. NCCP-135; assembly: GCF_059698015.1. Lineage (NCBI taxonomy): Bacteria > Bacillati > Bacillota > Bacilli > Caryophanales > Bacillaceae > Oceanobacillus > Oceanobacillus sp. NCCP-135. The sequence goes on from NZ_BAAKSZ010000006.1 coordinate 12,882, forward strand.
TAGGCATATTCAGCACCAAATTTCTTCGCATGCTCAAACATTTTATTGGATAAATCCGGTCCTAAAATATGGTCATATCCAGGATAGTTCTCCACATCTTCTGTATTTGCCATTTGACCTCCAGGGATTCCACGTTCAATCATTAACGTATCTAAATTAGCACGGGAAGCATAAACTGCTGCCGTCATCCCCGCTGGTCCAGCACCTGCAATAATTACATCAAACAATCTCTCTTCGGACATTTGAATCGCCCCTTCTACTTTATTATGCCATAATCAGCTTAAAATAATTAATCCGTTTCGTCTAATATTATGCTTATAAGAAAAACGCAAACGTATCATTCCGGATGCCAGAGGTCAGAAATCGGATTGGTAGAAACCGGCGAAAGACCCGATTTCGTTGCTATTTTATTCTCTTTTTACCAAGGTCTTTCTTCTTTTTCCAGCATAGGATGCTTTCTACAGCCTTCCTCCCATATCGCAAGTGCTTTAGAAGGCTCACCACTCTGATATGCCGCAATGCTATACCATCTGAAATAGGAGGGATGACTTTTTACAATTCCTTTATTTAGTAACTGGAATCGGCTATAAGCTTCTTTATAATAAGCCGTTCTTGCCATTGTGACAGCAATTCGTAATTTTTGCTGTTCATGAATCGGGTATACATTTAGTAATGCCTGAATACTTTTTTCATATTCCTGTTCTTGATCTAATTGATAATAGAATAGCGCTAAATTTGTATGACTGTATAGAGAGTTAGGGTCTTCATCTAAAATATCCAGCTCCATTTCAACTGCTTTCTTTTCATGTCCTGAACAGAATAATGCATGTGTATAATCATGCTTCGCCATATGATGCTCTGGGAAAACGATCATCATCTCTTCAAGGAGGGGTATCGCTTTTTCCCATTCCATGTTTTCCATATGATAGAATACTGTTTCCTGATAAATAAGAAGCTCATCTTCATCCTCGAGATCCCAATCAGCTTCGTCGTCTTCATCAATATCAATCAAATCTAATAAGCTTTCTGCTTCCTCGGTAAAATCACCATCTGACTCGTTATCAAGATATGTTAATGCATACTTTCTGGCATCATGTAATAAGCCTAAATGCGCATAATTATTCGCTAATAGGTAATAGCAATCTACATATTCTGTTGATTGTAATACTTCCATCAGCAATTGATTGGCTGTATGATATGCTCCAATTTCCGTATATATAATTGACATTTGACACTGATATAATGGGTCATTCGGTTTCTCTTCTGTCGCTTTTTTTAACCATTTTAATGCAATGTCAAACTTTCTTTTTTGAAAAGCTTCTACACCCTTTGTAAAGTAAAAATCACCTTCGGGAATAAAAGGGATAATATTATTTAGTTTACCATTTGCTTTTAAATTTTCCTGTTGCATGCATATCCCCCTAAAATTCGCTACATCCGAACAAATTATATCATATTCATTTGGGGAATAATATAGTATTTTTACTTATATGAAAAGAGCTATTTTCAAACAGGTGTCACTGCATCATGCAGCAATTGATCTAATTCAGCTATATAGGTTGCTTTTTGTTCATCCGTCCATTGCAAAGCTTTTGCCATATAATTAATCACATCTTCTTTATGTTCTCTTACCCAATTGATCTCAAAAAATAATGCTCCAGTTCTTCTAACAAAGAAATCTGCTGGTTTGTATGCAAGTTCATATTCCAAAGCGTAAAGAAGCTCCGCAAAAACGACTAGATCCATATTTTCTTTTTGAGCATCAGCCTGCATAGTTTGATATTTTTCAAAAATGATATCCACATTTGCTCCATACCTTTGAACTAGTCTCAATGCAGTTTCCTCATCCATACCGAAAGCTTTTGCTTCATTCACTTTTCGAATCTTAAATTGTTTAAATCCCTTTGAACCACCAACCTCACCACCTGCAATAGGCAGATCTTTCGTTTGCGATTCACTGTAGAGGATTCCCTCCTCTTCTTTCAGTTGTTTAACAACCGTATCGACTGCTTCTAAAGCCATTTTACGATATCCGGTTAGTTTCCCACCTGCCATTGAGATCAATCCTGAATCTGAAATAAAAATCTCATCTTTCCGGGATATTTCACTCGGATTATCTGTCCCCTCTTCCGCAATCAATGGCCGGAGTCCTACCCAGCTGGACTCCACATGTTCAGGCTGCATATTTAATGAAGGGAACAGATAATTAATGGCATCCAGTAAATAGTCACGATCGCTTTCAGTCATCGTTGGATGTGTGATATCCCCATCATACGTAGTATCTGTTGTTCCTACATAGGTTTTATTATCACGAGGAATTGCAAAGATCATTCTTCCATCTGGTGCATCAAAGTAAATTGCCTGCTGCAATGGGAATAATTCTTTCGGAAAAACCAGGTGTACACCTTTAGTCAGATGTAATGATTTCCCTTGTTTCGATCCATCGATTTCTCTTAGCTCATCAACCCACGGGCCGCCGGCGTTAATTACTTTTTTTGCATATATAGTATGTTTTTCTCCACTGATTTGATCTTGGATGATTACACCACTTATTTGATTGGAATTATCGTAAATAAAATCAATTACTTTCGTATAGTTAATAGCAGTTACCCCTTTTTGAACTGCTTTCTTTAGTACTTCAATCGTTAGACGGGCATCATCTGTTTTATATTCGACATAATAGCCAGCACCTTTTAGTTTTTCCTTTTTAATTAATGGCTCTTTTTGCAAGGCTTCTTCAGGGCTGAACATTTTACGACGTTCATTTTTTTTAACACCTGCCAAAAAGTCATAAACACGTAAGCCGACATTCGTTGTGAAGGGACCAAACGTACCTCCTTGATGAAAGGGAAGCATCATCCACTCTGGAGTTGTTACATGTGGTCCATTTTCATAGACGATTGCTCGTTCCTTCCCAACTTCAGCAACCATTTTAACTTCAAATTGTTTTAAATAACGCAAGCCCCCATGAACAAGTTTGGTGGATCGACTAGAGGTTCCTGCAGCAAAGTCCTGCATCTCAACCAAACCTGTTTGTAAACCGCGAGTTGATGCATCCAAGGCAATTCCAGCACCGGTAATTCCACCACCAATTACTAATACATCTAGGTTCTCATCTTTTAATTTATTAAAAATAGCCGTTCTATTATAGCTTGAAAATAACGTCATTCCATTCCACTCCTTTTTTCATTCGTTTATACATATAATTACCCTAAATTTGTAACAGTCATGTATGTTTCATGTTGCATCACGGAAAAATAAAAAAACCGCAAAACATACAAATGCCTTTTACATTTGTTGTTTGCGGTTCTCCAATTCTCCATCCAAATCATATTAACTTAACTTCATCATAACATATCTTAGGTTTGAGGTACAGTAATTGTGTTTGGGAAATTCGGGTTGTTTAAATGGCTTTTTTAACCATTTTTCCTTAGAACCCACTCCGCACACCCCAAAAAACCTAACCAAAATCCCATAATTCTCTATTCGATGTTGATACCGCTACTGCACCAGCATTCATTGCTGCAGTTACTTCTTCTTCCTTTATGATCAATCCTCCTGCGATCACAGGCAGTCCTGTCTCTGTGTGAATATGTTCAATCATACTCGGTACTATACCTGGCAGAACTTCTACACAATCTGGTTGAGCTCGCTCAATTAATTTCACATTATGTTCAAGAGCTAAACTATCCAGTAAAAACATCCGCTGAATGGCCAGTAGCTTATATTTTTTTGCCAAGCTTATTACATTGCTTCTTGTTGACAGGATTCCATCAGGCTTCACTTCCCTGACTAAAAACTCCATCCCATATTCATCGGCTTTTAATCCTTGAATTAAATCAAGATGGATAAGAGCTTTCTTATTTTCCCGTTTGGTATACTCAACCAGACTTTTTAATTGAGAAATCCGTGTTTCCAAAAAAACGATGGATTCATGTTTACATTGTAAAGCCTTCTCGAAATTCTTCATTTTTCGAATAGCTGGAAGTATGCCTGTTGGAATATTCATATCGATTCACCTACTCAATTTGAAAAAGTATTTTCACGTGCTTCCATTTCTTCTTTTGTATAAATAACCTTCATGGGATTGCCGCCGACAAACGCACCTGCTGGAATATCTTTATGTACCAATGTACCAGCAGATACAATTGCCTTATCGCCAATCGTCACGCCAGGCAGGATCGTTGAATTGGCACCGATCAATACTTCATTGCCAATAATAACATCACCAATCCTGTACTCTTTAATCAAGTACTCATGTGCTAAAATCGTTGTATTATAACCGATTACACTGTTTGTACCGACAACTATTTTTTCCGGAAACATGACATCAGGCATGACCATCAATGCAAAAGCAGTTTGCTTTCCTACAGTCATGCGCAAAAACACTCGATACAACCAATTTTTCAAAACTAAAAAGGGGATGTACCTTGCAATTTGAATAACAATAAAATTTTTTACTACTTTCCAGAACGACACTGTTTGGTATATTTGCCATAGTGAATTTGAGTTTTCCACCCGAAATCGGTCAGTTTTCCGCATCGCTTACACTCCTGTAATTTTCAGCAAATCACGCATATCTTCCAACATATAAGTTGGATTATACCCTTGCAAAAACTCTTTTCCTTTTTGAGACCAAGTAACCCCTGCCGTTTTCACACCGGCATTATTCCCTGCTACAATATCATGATAGTTATCGCCAACCATCAGTGTGGATTCTGCAACTGCATTTAGCTCATTCATTGCTTTAATTACTGGCTCCGGATGTGGTTTTGTATGAACTACATCGTCAAAAGTGATGATTGTTTCAAAAAAATTATCCAAGCCTGTCAGAGCCAATCCCATTTGTACTGTTTTCGTCATTTTTGTTGTCACGACACCGAGTTGAATGTTATTATCTTTCAACACTTTAATTGTTTCAATTACATTTGGAAATAACTTCACATAATCATCGTGATTGGACAGATTATGTTCTCTGTATGTCTTAATCATCATTTCAGCCTGATCAGGATCAATTTTATTAAATGTCTCAATTAATGGTGGACCATTAAATTCAATAACTTCTTCCGTTGTATAGGTTAAATTATATTGCTTAAATGTATGGTTAAAAGACGCAATAATAAGTTCATTTGTGTCAATAAGTGTACCATCCAGATCAAAGAGTACTGTATGAATGCTCATGGGTTGAATCCTTCCTTCTCTTTTTATCTATTCGTTTCCAAACGAATGCGACGCTCACCGTTAATAGTATTGCCGTAACAAGACGAATAAGCAGTAACGGCCAAACAGGAATTCCTAAAGGTATGAAAATGAGTGTATCCTCCACAACAGCGTGACAGGATACTAGGAATATTAATGCCAAATACATATCTTTTCTTGAAACCCCGTCTTCTTTAACCGCTTGAATCATTAAACCAGCTCCATATGCAAGACCAATGGTTAAACCAGCGACTAGTGTCATCGATGTATTCTTTTCCATGCCAAACACTTTTGTAAATGGCGCAAATTTATCTGAAAACAGGTTCAGCCAGCCTTTTTCACGTAAAAATTGCATGGCTATCATTAAAGGAATAACAATTAAGGCAAGCTGCGCTACTGCAACAACAGCGGTTTGCATCCCTTGAAGTACAATTTCATTCCAGCCGGTAAGTACGACTTCAGAAGTGGAGATAAACCCATAATTTGCTTGTTCAGCACCACCGCTCCAGAAGAGATTAATGATGATCCCGGCAAATAACGCCAAACCGATACGTATCCCTGATATCAGCCACCAGCTTACCCCTACCCGGGAAGCTACTGCCGATTCAATAAATAAATTATGGGAAAATGAAAGCATCATTGCCATAATAAATACTTCTTTTACAGTAAAATCAAATGAGACAATTGCTGCAATTCCGGCATATAAATTTAATGTATTTCCCAATACCAACGGAACAGCCGCTTCACCTGATAAGCCGAGCAATCCCATTACTGGTGCTAATATATCGATAACCCACGGCAGCACAGGTGTATACTGCAAAATGGTAACAATTAATGTAATTGGAAAAATCACCTTACCTAATGTCCAAGTTACATTTAGGCCTTGCTGCATGCCGCGATACATTATTCCTTCCAAGATAAATTCCCTCATTTCTAGTCGTGCTTCGAAGGTCTATTTCCTTTTAGATTTCTTTCCTTTTTTCTTATTTTTATTCTTTTTAGGGGGTTCTATATAGTTATATGGAACGGTTGTCCCTTGAACCCGACGATAAATAATAACACTAATGGAACCAATAATTAGTAAGATAGAAATTAATTGTGCTGTTCGCAGATCCCCAATTACATATAAGCTATCTGTCCGCATCCCTTCAATAAAAAAGCGCCCAATCGAATAGGTGATTGCATAACTCAAGAAAATTTCTCCACGTAATGGATTATATTTTCTCAATATAATTAAAATGATAAACACTACCATATTCCAAACGGATTCATATAAAAATGTCGGATGGTACATCACACCATCAATCGTCATTTGGTTCATTATGAAATCAGGCAAATATTGATGAAAACTATTATAGGCGGATTCTGATATCTCCCCACCATGTGCCTCCTGATTGATAAAGTTACCCCAGCGACCTATTGCTTGTCCCAAGATAAGACTTGGTGCAACAATATCTGCGAGTAACCAGAAGGAAATGTTTTTCACTCGTGCATAAACAATGGCAGTTAACACACCACCAATGACAGCACCGTGAATTGCGATTCCACCTTCCCATATGGCAAATATATCTGTCCAGGGACCTTCTGCATAGCGTTCCCACTCGAAAGTAATATAATAAATTCGTGCACAAATGATCGCAACAGGAATAGCAAATACGATAAAATCAATCATTAAATCTTTTTTCAAGCCAAGCCGTTCTGTTTCTCTTGTTGCTAAATATAATCCCAAAAAGGCGCCCGCAGCAATAATAACGCCATACCAATAAATAGTTAATGGTCCGAGTTCAATAAATACTCGATCAATTGGAGGTGCACTGAACATCATAAAAATCACTCCTATACCAAATCGTCTTTTTCTTGTTCTATCATTGACGTTAACCGTTCAGAAAACTCTTCTGCTGCATTTACACCCATTCGTTTTAATCGGAAGTTCATTGCTGCAACCTCGATAATGACAGCAAGGTTCCTTCCTGGACGCACAGGAATAACTGATTTCGGCACATGTACATCCATTATTTTCATCGTATCTTCATCCAAACCGAGACGATCATATTGTTTATTTTCATCCCATAATTCCAGATTCATAATCATGGAGATTTTTTTAAAACTACGGACAGCTCCTGCGCCAAAAAGGGTCATTACATTAATAATTCCAAGTCCTCGTATTTCCAATAAATGTTCGATAAGTGGTGGTGAATTACCGATTAATGTATCATAATCCTCCTGGCGAATTTCCACACTATCATCTGCAACAAGGCGGTGTCCACGCTTCACCAGTTCCAATGCCGTTTCACTTTTACCAACGCCACTTTGCCCTGTAATAAGAACACCAACACCATAAATATCAACTAAAACACCGTGGATAGCCGTAAATGGCGCATATTTTTCTTCCAGGAAATTCGTTAACCGACTAATTACCCGTGTTGTTTTTCGGGGGGAACGAAGAATAGGTACACCCGACTCGTTTGCTGCATTAATCATAACCTCAGGTATATCCATTCCTCTTGTCACGACAATGCCTGGGGTGACGTCTGTACATAACTTTTCAACACGGTCTTGTTGTTCTTCTAATGAAAGATCCAAAAAGTATGCCATCTCCGTCTTGCCAATTAATTGCAGCCGTTCTTTTGGATAAAATTTAAAGTAACCTGTCATCTCAATACCTGGACGAGAAATATCACTCGTAATAATTTCTCTATGTATGCCGTCATTCCCAGCAACCAGCGTCAGATTAAAATTGTCCAATAAATCTTTTGTTCGAACCATTGCCATATTGTAACCTCCCAAGCATGAATAACTGCTTATTATTGTAGCATATTTCTAAATATAATACGCACTACCAATGCTTTAATGATCGAGATTCTTCTAGTAATCATTACAAAAGAAAAACCGCAGGCTATAACACCTACGATTTCATTGAATCTTTTATCAGGCTATTTAAGAGTAAATTAATGATCGAAATAATAACTGCTGCAATAATTGCAGTACCAAATCCTTCTATGACGAAAGATGCACTCATTAATGCCTGTGTAATCATTAATGTAATAGCATTGATTACGAATAGAAACAAACCGAGACTTATTACAGTAATAGGCAACGTCAAAATGAATAAAATCGGTTTCACAATCACATTTAAAATTGATAATATAAAGCTTGCCAAAAGTGCTGTTCCAAAACCTTCCAGATGAAATGAGTCAAATAACTGTGCTACTGCAACGAGTGCTACAGCGTTTAATAAGATGGAGACAAACCAGCGCAGCAGCATTACCGTATCTCCCTTTCATTTGGAACAATGAAAATTGCAATCAGATAAACAACAGCAAAGGTAAATACACTCATAAATAACAAGACAAGAAAGGCTAGACGAAGAATTGTTACATCCACATTGAAGTATTCAGCCAGTCCACCAAGTAAACCCGCAACCATTCGTTGGGAATTTGACCTGTACAACCTTTTCATAATTGCATACCCTCCTCCATTATTTTTTTCCTTAATAACTTTTCAGTAAACATACTACTTTTTATATTTACGTTTTATTAAAGGAATATGATTCAGATTTATAAAAAATCTCCTTGTATTTTGCAGCAAATGCCTCAATCCTTAAATTTCCAAAGGTAAAATTGTTCTGTCGTGAATCTCCTTTTTGCCAGTTCGCTAATATCATCCTGATCTCGTTTAAATTGCCCTAGAATCCCGGAAGCCTGTGATGCATGGGACATAATTGCTTTCATTTTTGTATCAAAGTATTCGGATATATCATTGATTACATCCGGTTCGCCAAGTACCTCATTATAATTATTCGTAATTGCCTGTGCCCAAACGACAGGTCGTTTCTCCTTATCCATCAGTCTTACCGCCTCAATTGCCGCAGCACCAAGTGCATTATGATCCGGATGCACAGCATGTTCAGGATAATGTGTAATGACCAGACTGGGTTCAATTTTTTCCAGAATACTTTTAATATGTGCAGCTACCTCTCCACGATCTTCATATTCAATTGTTTTATCCCGATATCCAAGTAATTTCAGATCGACATCCAGAACCTTACATGCTTGAATTAACTCTTCTTTTCGAATTTCTGGCAATGTTTCTCGATTTGCAAAGATAGGAGAACCCATATTCCTGCCCATCTCACCTAATGTTCCACATAAATAGGTAACTGGAACTCCTTGCTTACGATATTTAGTCATGGTACCAGCTGCACCAAAGGATTCATCATCCGGATGTGGGTAAATAACGACAACATGCTTTTCCATTTATATCACCTGTCTCTCGTTTTAAATTTAATAGTTAAAAGGAGTTTCACTTAGTTGTAGAGAAACCATCAAACGGCCTTCACGATCATGGCCTGCAAGTAACAGTTTTGTTTCCTCAAGCATCACCCAATCAGTTAAACCTTCAGCATAGATCCAACCCATTTCCAACTTCAAGCCAACACGATAAATTTTCCCATCACGAACTATTTTCGCTTGGTTAAAGGATATTTTAGCATTTCGAATATATGCACCAACATTATACGCCTTCTCATTAATATGACTTGCATAAGCACCATTTGTTGTTTCCAAATGCACATACATTTCTTTATTCGTAAAACGATCCAAAACTTTCTGTACGTTTTCAATTTCAATCGGCTTCATTAGCTGTTCCTCCCAAATACACTTCTCTTCTTTAGCTTATCTAAAGGCCAGTATTGCGTCAAAAATTTAGACTTTTAAATCATAGAAAATTTAGTTGGAGCAGTGGAAAAATTCCATGAGTGCGACTCTCTTGGACAAAACTCGCCAAGTTCATGCTCAAACCGTCCATGAGTGCGGTTTCTACGACCAAAACAATCCCAATTCCGATGCAAACGGATGAATAAAAATCAAAAAGGCAGCAAGCCAAAGCCTGCTACCTTTATTTATTTTTTTCCAGATCCAACCTTCTCTTTTTCAGCTATTGTTGCTTTCATTCGTTTTCGATCACGTTCTAAAACAGGTCTTAAATATCGACCAGTATACGATATTTCTGTTTCTGCTATTTTTTCCGGTGTCCCTGTTGCGATAATTTGACCGCCTCTGTCCCCACCTTCTGGACCAAGGTCGATAATATGATCAGCTGATTTAATTACATCTAAATTATGTTCGATAATTAACACAGTATCCCCGTTATCAACCAAGCGCTGTAAAACGATTAATAATCGCTTAATATCATCTGTGTGCAAGCCTGTTGTCGGTTCATCTAAAATATAAAACGATTTTCCATTGGAACGTTTATGCAGCTCACTAGCAAGCTTCACACGCTGTGCTTCTCCACCTGATAATGTCGTTGCGGGCTGACCCAGCTTAACATAGCCTAACCCAACATCATAAATCGTTTGCAGTTTTCGATTAATTTTGGGAATTGGTGCGAAAAACTCCAACGCTTCTTCAATCCGCATATCCAGGAGATCTGCAATATTTTTCCCTTTGTATTTCACTTCTAATGTTTCACGATTGTATCGTTTCCCATGGCAAACCTCACATGGTACATACACATCCGGCAAGAAATGCATCTCTATTTTTATAATTCCATCACCACGACACGCCTCACAACGACCACCTTTTACATTGAAACTGAAGCGACCTTTCTTATATCCGCGTACTTTTGCTTCATTTGTCTGGGCAAAAACATCACGAATATCATCAAACACACCTGTATAGGTTGCCGGGTTCGAACGTGGTGTTCGTCCAATTGGTGACTGATCAATATCTATCACTTTATCAATATGTTCAATTCCTTTTGTCTTTTTATGTTTTCCAGGTTTATGTTTCCCACGATAAAGGGCTTTTGCTAATGATTTATAGAGAATTTCATTAATTAAAGTACTTTTCCCAGAACCTGATACGCCTGTAACCACTGTCATCAAACCGATCGGAAATTTTACTGTCACATTTTTTAAGTTATTTTCCTCTGCACCAATGACTTCAATATTACGCTTATTTGCTTTTCTACGTTTGGCCGGTAGTGGAATATATTCTTTTCCTGATAAATAGTTTCCTGTTAGTGACTGTTTATTTTTCATTACTTGTTCAGGAGTATCACTTACAATAATTTCACCGCCATGATCCCCAGCACCCGGTCCTATATCAATTAACCAATCAGCTGCCAGCATTGTATCTTCGTCATGCTCGACAACAATTAGTGTATTATCAAGGTCACGCATTCTTTTTAATGTGTCAATTAAACGGTCATTGTCCCGCTGATGTAATCCGATGGACGGCTCATCCAGCACATAAAGAACTCCAGTTAATGCAGAACCAATCTGTGTGGCCAGACGAATTCGTTGTGCTTCTCCTCCTGAAAGTGTTCCAGCTGCTCGTGACATTGTTAAATAATCAAGGCCAACGTTATTTAAAAACTCCATTCGATCAGAAATTTCCTTTAAAATCATTCGAGCAATTTGTTCTTCTTTTACAGTTAAATTCAAGTTCTGGAAGAAATCCATCGCTTCTACAATCGAATAGTCTGTAACATTACTAATATGTAGTCCATTTACCAATACAGCCAATGCTTCTTCTTTCAACCGGTAACCATTACAGGACGGACAATGATTTTCTGCCATGTATTTCCCCAGTGACTCACGAATGAAGTCAGATGAGGTTTCCCTATAGCGCCTCGCCACATTATTCATTACACCTTCAAAGTTAATTCTGTTGTCACGTACATTTCCAAAATCATTTACATAATAGAAGTGAATTTTTTCCTTACCACTTCCATATAAAATTTTATCCATTTTTTCTTTAGAAATTTCTTTAACAGGTATATTCATATCAATCCCATAATGATCGCATACACTTTTTAATAACTGCGGATAATATTGCGAGCTGATTGGCTCCCATGCAGCAATGGCATGCTCATTCAATGACTTATCCCAATCTGGTATAACGAGATCGATATCTACTTCCAGGTTTGTTCCTAAACCATCACAGGTCGGGCATGCTCCAAAAGGACTGTTAAATGAAAATAGACGTGGTTCCAGTTCACCGATGGAAAAACCACAGATTGGACAAGCATGATTTTCACTAAACATAAGTTCTTCCTCACCAATTATATCGACGATGATATTTCCTTCCGCAAGTCCTAATGCAGTTTCGATCGAATCACTTAAGCGAGCCGTAATTCCTTCTTTTACAACAATCCGATCGACAACTACCTCGATCGAATGCTTTTTGTTTTTTTCAAGCTGAATGTCTTCCGTAACTTCACGCATTTCTTTATCCACGCGCATCCGAACATAGCCTTCCTGCTTCAGCTTTTCAAACACCTTCACATGCTCGCCTTTCTTACCGGAAATAACAGGGGCCAGGATTTGCAGCTTCGTTCGTTCAGGATATTCCATAATCCGGTCAACCATCTGTTGAACTGTCTGTGAACTAATTTCAATCCCATGCTTGGGACAGGTCGGCCTTCCTATTCGAGCGTATAATAATCGTAAATAATCATAGATTTCAGTTACAGTCCCTACAGTTGATCTTGGGTTCTTACTAGTTGTTTTTTGATCAATAGCAATTGCGGGGGATAAACCATCAATTGCGTCCACATCCGGCTTATCCATCTGACCTAAGAACTGTCTGGCATATGCGGAAAGGGATTCGACATAACGACGTTGACCTTCTGCATAAATCGTATCGAATGCGAGCGATGATTTTCCGGAACCTGATAAACCTGTTATCACAACAAGCTTATTCTTCGGAATGGTTACATCGATATTTTTTAAATTATGGGCTCTTGCACCTTGTATTTTTATTGCTTTACTTGGCATACTCATCTCACCTTTCCGCTTTTAATTCAAGTATAATATCCCGAAGTTCAGCTGCTTTTTCAAAATCAAGCGCTTTGGCAGCTTGCTTCATTTCATTTTCCATTTGTTCGATTACTTTGTCTTTTTCTTTTCCTTTTAACTTTGATAGACTCTTTGTTTTTTCTTTGTATTCCTCCTGATCTTCTGCTACAACGGTTGCCCGAATGACGTCTCGAACATCTTTCCTGATCGTTGTAGGTGTTATATTATGTTGCTCATTAAATGCCATTTGAATTTCACGGCGTCGTGTTGTTTCATCCATCGCTATTTGCATGGAGTTGGTAATTCGATCTGCATACATAATAACTTGTCCGTTTTCATTACGGGCCGCTCTCCCCATTGTTTGAATTAATGAACGCTCTGAACGCAGGAATCCTTCTTTATCGGCATCAAGTATGGTAACTAACGAGACTTCTGGAATATCTAGCCCTTCCCGTAATAGGTTTATCCCAATAAGTACATCATATTTACCTACCCTTAAATCACGGATCACTTCGATACGTTCCAATGTTTTGATCTCTGAATGTAAATAGGCAACTTTCATCCCAAGCTCTTTCAAATAATCTGTTAGATCCTCTGCCATTTTCTTCGTTAATGTCGTTACAAGCACACGTTCGTTCTTTTCTGTGCGTTTATTTATTTCCCCAATTAAATCATCAATCTGTCCTTCTATTGGTCGAACATCAATTTCCGGATCAAGCAAACCGGTTGGCCTGATAATTTGTTCCGTCATTTCCGGAGAATGCTCTAACTCATAAGGTCCAGGGGTAGCAGATACATATACAAGCTGTTTCGCTTTTTGCTCGAATTCCTCAAATCGCAATGGGCGATTATCCATTGCAGAAGGAAGTCTGAAGCCATGATCAACCAATACCTTCTTTCTTGCCTGATCCCCATTAAACATTCCCCTAATTTGTGGCAGGGTAGCATGCGACTCATCCACTACTATTAAAAATTCCTCTGGTAAATAATCGAATAAAGTATACGGCGTTGCTCCCGCTTCTCTTTGTGTCAAATGTCTGGAATAGTTTTCAATACCTGAACAAAAGCCCATTTCCTCCATCATTTCAATATCATAATTCGTTCGCTGCTCTAACCGCTGTGCTTCCAATAATTTATTTTCAGCACGTAATTCTTTTAATCGTTCATCTAGCTCTATTTCAATGTTACGAATTGCTTTTTTTAATTTTTCCTCCCGAGTTACATAGTGGGAAGCTGGGAAAATAGCTACATGCTCACGATCCCCGATAATTTCACCTGTTAATGCATCCACTTCCCGAATCCGATCTATCTCATCACCAAAAAATTCAAACCGAATACAGCGTTCTTCTCTGGATGCCGGGATAACCTCTACAGAATCACCCCTAACCCGAAAAGTACCACGCTGAAAATCAATATCGTTTCTCGCATACTGGATCGTAACCAGGTCTCGCAATAATTGATCACGATCTTTCTCCATTCCCATACGAAGGGAAAGCATCTGACTACTATATTCTTCTGGATTACCCAGTCCATAAATACAAGAAACACTCGCTACGATCAATACATCCTTACGCTCAAATAAGGAGGATGTAGCTGAATGACGTAATTTATCAATTTCATCATTAATGCTCGCATCTTTTTCAATAAATGTATCTGATGATGGCACATACGCTTCCGGCTGATAGTAATCATAGAAACTGACAAAATACTCCACTGCATTATTCGGAAAAAACTCCTTAAACTCACTATATAACTGTCCTGCTAATGTTTTATTATGAGCGATAACCAATGTAGGCCGATTAATCTCCTGTACGACATTGGACATCGTAAATGTTTTACCAGTTCCTGTTGCTCCAAGCAATGTTTGATGCTTCTGACCAGCTAAAATTTTTTCGGTAATTTCTTTTATAGCCTGTGGCTGATCACCAGCAGGTTGAAAGCGTGATACCAATTCAAACTTATTTTCCAAAAGACAGCCCTCCGTTCTTCCTACTTTCACTATTCTACCATATATAATATAATATTTTAACATTTACACGAACAAATATTCGACAATTTTGCTTACTTTTTTTAAATTTTTTGTATGATAAACATTATTTCTATATGTTGGAGGTTATAATCAATAAGAGGAAGGAGTTTTTGGGGAATTAAGATTGCGGTTACCACTACTCGTACTACCGAAATATTTGTTATTTTGCCACAAAAGATATAAAAGACAACATAGCCTTAGCTTTATTTCCAAATATATGTGCTGTTGCTGCCGTCCGGGATCGCTCCGGGTGGATGCTTTCCGCAGGCACGGTCTTAGCCTCCTCGAGAAAACCACTCTGCTTAGGTCTTCGGACACGTGCTGTTCCCGCAGGACAAGGAAAGCTTCGGTAGCGTCTACATCGCACGAAGAAAATTGAACTGTATTTTCGAGGAGTCACCCCCCTCCGCTCACCCGGACTGGTGAAGCTATTTAAGAATGCATTATCATTTCTTTCAGCTAATTAATTTTCTTATTGCTAAACACCATACCAGCGGAGGAAACACACGAAGACTCCTGTGGGAGGAAAGGCATAGGTGAGACCCCGCAGTACGTAGCACGAAGAGGCTCACCAGCTGCCCACGGAAAGCGTAGTGTGTTTCCATAGCGCTAAACTAGCACTCATCTTCTATAGACAAGTAAAAAATCAAGCTAAAGTTACGCCGGCTTTCCTATCCACTACCAAAAGAACCAAACGAAAAAAACACCAGCAACCAGCTAATGTTTTCTAATAATCTCATCCAATATTCCAGAGATAGATTTCTTCTCCAAATTATCATGAAATATGCTGACTTTTTCCTCATATGCTCTCTGCCTGGACAAATCCGTAAAAAAAGCCATTATCTGATCCTCCACGGAATCGGCTTGTACTTCAATCGGAATTACTACACCTATCTCCTTCAGTTGATTCAGATTAATTTTTTCCTGACCTGGAAGGGCTTTGCTGACAAATATCGGTTTGCGCTTGACCAGACATTCACTCACCGTTACTCCTCCTGGCTTCGTTAGCACAGCATCCATCTGATCATATAACAGATTCATTTTTTCTTTACTTTTCACATAGGAAATTGGAGTTACATTTGGTGTATTTTTCATTTTCAACTGATGAAATAAAAGCTTATTTTTCCCACATAAAACATAGTAATGAAGTTTACTATCGGATCGATGTACTGGAAGCAACTTATCTATTTCCCCTACACCAAGACTTCCACCAGTCACTAACACAGCAAGCTCCTTACTTTCCCTCTTCCCACTTGATCTAGAGTCAAAGGCAGCATGGACAGGAATCCCGGTAATAAAGATACGCCTTTCCTCTACACCTATCTTTAGCAAAAACTCTTTCACATGAATGGAAGGAACGAAATGATAATCTATACCCTGTACTCCCCAAACACGATTCACAAAAAAATCCGTATATACATTTATTGTAATTGCATACAGCTTTCCCTTCTGTTTTAGAACACTCGCAATATTAGACGGTAGAGCATGGGTACAAAACATAATCCTTGGCTCATGTTCATTCACTAGCCTTTTAAAAAAATGCATAAATAATGTTTCATAAACAACGTGGCGATTTCTTTTGGATAGTTTTTTATAGGCTAAATGGTCGTAAAGCCAATCATACACACCTGGAAGTAATTTAATCCACCGCAAATAAGTGGAGGACACAAGCTTTTCTATCCCCCCATAGCTATATGATAAAATATCTACTTTATCACAGTGCATTTCTTTCCGGAGTTCATACATCAATGCATCAGCGACATGATGATGCCCTGTAGGTATTTGCATAAATGGTAAAAATAACGCTTCGTTTTTTGTGAACTCTTCCATAACATCAACTCCAGTTAGATACCTTCTATTACCAGTGAAAAAGGGGGAACGAACATGTTATACTCTTTATCGAGGAGGAGCTAAATATGACTTATTTTATGATTACTTTAGTTTTAATAGCATTCAGCATCCTTATTTACAGAGCTTACACCAATACGAAAGACATCCAGATTAATAAAATTAAAATAGATTCCAAACAAACGATTGATAATTCATCCATTTCCATTCTTCACCTTTCAGACCTACATTTGGAAAACATATCGATATCTCCGGAGGAATTGGCACTGAAGATCAAAAATGAAAAACCTGATATCATCGCTTTAACAGGCGACTTTCTTGATCGCAGGCGAACCATTCCAAAACTAATTCCCTATTTAAAGATACTGCAGAAAATTCAGCCAAGGTATGGTATATATGCAGTATTCGGCAATCATGACTATGTCTTAAAAGATAAAGATTTTGCTAAATTGAAAGACCTACTACTGCAGTTTGATTGTCAGGTGTTACAAAATTCCAGTAACACGATAACGATCGAAAATCAGGTCATCAATATTATTGGGATCGATGATTATTCTACAAGTAGAAGCAATATTTCATTGGCTTATAAACAGGTTAAACCAGGGATGAATATTGTGCTCACCCATGATCCGACTGTTGTTCTTGAAATGGAAAATTACGCCTTTGATTATTTATTGGCAGGTCATTTTCATGGTGGACAGATTTGCTATCCAAAAGCATATCACCTTGCTAAAATGGGAAAGCTGGCACGGAAAAATATTATAAAAGGATTGCATATGCATAACAGCTCACCATTTTATATCAGTGAAGGGTTAGGTCAAACTGGATTCAATATTCGAATAGGCAGCCGTCCGGAGATCACACTGCACGATGTTGCCATATCAGAGCAGAGCGCTTAGCTGCTAATTGAGCTATATTTTGTTAATAATTCATTTTTAGACATCAATAAATAAACAGGATTATCCATGCGTTTTTTGCCGGAAATGAGGTTAATCGGCAAAAACGTTATTTTTTTATACATTCGATAATAGGAATTTTTAATTGGAAAAACCTCTAATCCCAAGCGATTTGCACCCTTATATAATGTTGTAATGCCTATAATACCTTTAATTTCACTGTTTTTATGATGATCCTTAATATATGCAGCAAGCCTAGGAAGGGCACGTTTAACCATATGATAAATAAACACAGCCCGTTTTACTTCACTGTTAATGGCATGTAATTCTTTGATCATCCTTACATTATGCAAATGTATTTTTATTAGTAAATCGTTTTGCTGAATAACGGTACCATCTTCAAGTACTACCTTGCCCCCTTTATATCTTGTCAGTCTGACCCGTAATAATGTATTACTATTATCCTGCTCAGGTATATAACTTAGTCGTGTAAAAGTATAATATACTGGATCAACCAGATTCCAAACACCTATAAGATAGCTTTTCATCCCAATTTTCCTTTCTCATTAACCTTTGAATTACATCCTTAGTTTGTATGAATTTTGATTAAAATATTGAAGGTATTTTTTGGGGGATTTTAAAAAGCGCACAGGATTCCACAAGACAACGTATACATGAAATTTTTTATGGTAATGTTACAATTAGTTGGGAAAATTCTTATACAATTAATGAATTATTTGTCGAACTACAGAATTACATAGTAATGTTGACGTGTAAGGATGCTAAAGCATTGGTAAGTTTTCTAAGGGGTGGTAAAAATTGAAAAATAATCTAAAAATTTTTATAGTAATGTTAACAGTAGTATTAGTTATACTGGCTGCTTGCGAAAACTCATCCGAGGAGTCGAATGCTAAAACAAACAACAAGTCTTCAGGTAGCATTTCAACACAAAACGCAAATGAAGTCACATCAAATAATAGCTCAAAAGATAAAAATAAAACGGAAGACTCTACAGAAACCCAGACTTCTGAAGATACATCTACAAATTCAAATGATGGAAAGTCATCAACGTTCAGTAACAGCGAAAGTGAAGTTACGGAAAGTAAAAAGGAAGAATATCTTAAGAGATTAAATGATACTAAAAAAGAAATGGAAGAAATGCGAAAAAATCCTATAGATGACACTACATTTGCTTTGAAAAAAGTAGAAGGAGATCTATTCGATATTTGGAATGGATTGTTAAATGACGTTTATCATGTCCTGGAGGAGCAACTTCCTTCAGAAGAGATGGATCAACTAAGAGTAGAACAGCGTGAATGGATTGGTTACCGGAATAATACCGCAAAAGAGGCATCTCTAAAATACGAAGGCGGTACGATGGAACAATATGAATATGTAAGGGTCGAGAACAATCTTACAGTAGAAAGATGCTTTGAATTAGTTGAAGACTATATGAAATAATTTTTCATCACTAACGAGTAATTGATTATCTATTTAAGCTATTCACAACTTGATTCAGAGTGCAGATGGCAATTTTCTAGAGCTCCACTTTAAAGTAAGTATTAAGAGACTCGCAAATTTTGTACGTAAAGAATCATTATAAATATTAGGGGCTTAGAGAAATAAATTCTCTAAGCCGTTTTAGTGTGAATTATACTGCGTAACCAGTTGCGGAAATCATCGTTCAGAATTACCCTACGAATTTTGTGATTTTTTCCATTTTGCACCTCACAGGTAAACTCGTTATCGATTTAACTGCTCGGTTTTTTTTTGCTTTTCCATTATCATTTACTCTGTTACTACTATCAGACCAACTGCGCCTTTGGTTGCATGATTGAACTGATGTGTTACGAAGGGATATTCACCTGCTTCTTTTACTGTGAATTCCACTACTGCTCCACCACTTGCCGGCAGCATGACGGTTTGCATTCCTTCGAAGTGATTTGCCGGGTTACCATCCATATACACATCGTCAAAGATTGTGCCAATTACGTGGAAAGAGCTTACTTCATTCGGCCCAACATTATTAACATAAAATCTGACTTTATCGCCTACCTTAGCTTCCAGGGGTTCGTTTTGGATAGCGCCTACTGCACCATTCGTATTTGGTTGACCTTCATGGAGTGCTTTTGTAGAGAATACTACCTGAGAAGGTACATTATTCGTCATATCATCTAAGTCATTATATTTATACCATTCGTTTTGAATAACAACATATTCCTTATCTACTTCATTATCTGTTGGGTAGCCGTCATTAGGTTGAACGATGATTACACCATGCATTCCGTTAGCTATGTGAGAAAGCACTGGATCTGTTCCACAGTGGTACATGAACACCCCAGGCTTCGTAGCTTGATAAGAAAATGTTCCTTCCTCATTTGGAGCTACATCAATAAAGCCTTTATTAGGAGCTGTGTGTACTGCATGAAAGTCCATACTGTGCGGAATTGCCGGGTCTTGGTTATCTAATGTAAAGTGGATGGTATCCCCTTCGTTCACGACAACCAGTGGCCCAGGAGCTTCCCCATTAAATGTCCATGCTTTATATTCATATCCTTCTTCAATTTCAATATCGGTAATCTGTGCTGTCATTTCAATGTAAACATCTGTTCCGTCTCGTTCCATTTTCAAGGGAACTGGTTCCTGATTCAAAT
Organism: Oceanobacillus sp. NCCP-135; assembly: GCF_059698015.1. Classification (NCBI taxonomy): domain Bacteria; kingdom Bacillati; phylum Bacillota; class Bacilli; order Caryophanales; family Bacillaceae; genus Oceanobacillus; species Oceanobacillus sp. NCCP-135. The sequence continues at coordinate 33,312 of NZ_BAAKSZ010000006.1, forward strand.
CTTTGTGTGGTGTAATTACTTCGTTAGCTTTCTCTTCTGCACTTACGGTTTCAATCGTTTTTTCTAATTCTGGAGAAACCTCCTGCTGCGTTTCTTCTGTAACGTCCCCACATGCAGATAACAATAGAGCACTTGCACTTAGACCAACAATTAAACCATAATTTAACCTCTTCAACATTTTACTCACCCCATAATTTTTTTGTATTAGATAAGTTTATGAGCTTCCATCCAATCAATTATTGGCCTGTCTACGTTATCTGCTTGACTGAATGGTTTAGCTTATCTCTTAATTACAGTATAGATCCCATCCACTATCTGACCCGTGATTTAGATCACTAGTTTTATGTGCAATTATGAACAATCCATGTCTGATGTAAATATAGTAAAAACCATTGTAATATTGTTAATAAGGGGATATAATAATAGCGTTATTTGTGAATTTATCACATGAATAATTTACATATTATGGTATTTTTTGTATATCTTTAGAAATCAAAAAACCACCCTTACAAAAGTGTAAGCGTGGTCGATATTAGGTTTCTTGTTCTGTATGGTCTGTAAATACCATCTGTATAATATAAAGCAACATAACTGCAGTTATAATCAAAAATCCCCATCCGAGAATTTTTTGCTCTAATTCCAAATAATTGTTGCAGACCTGAATAGGTGCATCAATGTATAGCCAGGCCATCAAAGCAAACATAGGAAGATAATTTAAGTAAATAAAACTTTTCCCTACTCCCTTCAACTTATTCCAACTATCTCGAAGTGGGATTCCAACAAGCAAAGGCAGTCCAATAAGTTTAAATGCTTCAACAAATGTATATGTCAACGTCGCATCCATTGCCCTTGGAAGCATCCAATACATGGTGATGATGACAACTAAAAGAATACCTGGAACACCATTTTCATTCCACTTAGCGAGGCAGCGATGAAATTTATTCACAATCATTCTGCCAACTAGCCAGCCCGCTAAAATTAGCAATGGCAGCTGGACAAGCATATGCAGGATCATAATCGATTCCATATAAATTCTTACAGGAGGAATAAGTAAAATAGCATATAAAACAATTCCGGCTATTGCTTGTTTCATAGATTATTTCCCCCTTCTTATAAGATTCCTTTCTAAGATTAGTTGCATTTAACTCGTAGTTGATAGAATAGACACACAGTGAAAATTCGATTGCAAACAAACGCTGGTTGAGTGCAAGGATTCGCTTTGGAAATACACTAAACACACTAAGCTAATTTCTTATCATCCTGTTTAAAGTCTACTTTATTTCGTTTGTTTAGATAGCGGACAAAATGGATAACGAATACGAGTAAGGATAATGTTGTTAGCACACCGGCAACTGCACCAACATTTGCTGGCGCCATCCATTCAGGAAAGTGCGTTGCCCATCTGCGTGGCGTACTTAACGCTCCTGACACAAGGAACGAGCCACTTATCCCAAGAATACCGATTGTATAGCCAATAAAGGCCAGTTTATCTATTTTGTTCGTTTTCATACCGCTATCCTGTTTTGCTAGGGTATACATAAATCCAAATATCATCGCACATGCACCGAGCGCCATATACATATGAAAATGTCCAGGAACCCATTTCGTATTATGCATCACATGGTTTACAACGATTGTTGCGTCAACAATAGCCGGTACAACACCAACGACCCAACCGAACATGGATAAATATATAAGTCCGGAACCCATATCCCATTTAATCCCTGATTTATAAACGATCATTAGTGCACCATATGCAGTAATAACTAGAACCGGCAAACCATTTGCATAGGATAGAACCTGACCCATGATTAACATCCATTTCGGCATGACAGGATCCATTAACATATGATGTGTATAAATTACCAAAGTAAAGACGGTAGACATGGTCCAAGCAATTAAAAACGGTTTATTCGCTTTCCAAGGACGGTTTGTATATTTTGATAATATTTCATATACGGCAATCACTGCCATATAGATGATGGAGTTAGCGAAAATATGTCCAAAAGCAAATGTTAAGTTTTTGGCTAACAATGGATCAAATGTAAAGGCAGGGTTAATCACATTAATAATATTCATGATCAAAACAATAGCACCTGCTGTTAGAGCGGTTACATTTACTATGGTAACCATTGTACTTGCAATAACAGTTGGTGAAGGTGCATCTTTTTCTGCCTTTTTACCAAAAATAACGTCCCAGCCTAATCCTTTTGCAAGGCTTCCATATTTTTTAATAATTGCTCTTCCTGCATCCAAATATAATAGTAGAAAATCAACACCTAAGATCAACATCCCAAATAGATATAATAATGCTCCGGTAATTCCCCATGCATTTGCTGAAATAGCCGGTAATGGATAGAGGAACGTCCATGCACTGGCATATTCAAATGAAAAGACACCGATGATTACCATGACTAATGCCACAAGAAATAATAGTAAATTAATTTTCATAATCTTTTTAGATAATTCAACATATTTACTTAAAAAATACCACATTACCCCAGCTGCTGCGAATGCTGCGGCCCCTACCATTCCTGTTCCGTGAATGGTTAAGAATTGATAAAAAGCTGCAGGCGAAAATACCAATACCCCACCTTGAGCCAAAAGCATTAACACACCAAATACCATCATTAACAAAATAACAATTCCGCCAATAGTCAAATAACTTACAACCAGATTATTACGTGATTTTTCTTCACTTACTACCGCATTCATAGAAATCGCACCCCAATCTTTTTATTACTTTACTTCAATTTTTCCTATCATTAAATGGTGAGCAAGACCACAATATTCCAGACAAAGAATTTCATATGTGCCAGGTTCTTCAAATGTGATATACACCTCATTGGTATACTCTGGCATTGCTTGTGTTTGCGCAATTAAATTCATTTCTTCATCATAAATCCCAAAGCCATGTGTCACATCTGTACTTGTTACATGAAATTCAACTGGTTCACCAACTGAAAATTCCGTTTCACTCATATTCCAACCAAATTGGATTGCTTCCACATCAACAATTGTGGGCTGGTTTTCTTCCCCATAAACCGGCTGATCATATGGCAACTCTCTTAATGTGTAAATCGTTACAACTAAAAACAGAATAACTAATGTAGTTCCATAAAATGTCCGAGCTTTATACCATTTTTTCTTAATTGGGTCATAATCTCGTTTTTCCCTTGATTTCTTCGCAACAATAGCAAAAACAGCTGTAACTACTAACATGAAAAATAAGCTCGTGATTGACGCTACAATTTGTACCATACAACATCCTCCTCGTAAACGTTTGATATATATAAAGTCCTAGTGATTCGCATTAATCATACTTAATTTTTTTCCATCAATAAGTGAGCCAAATCACAAAAAAGCCGTATTTCACATCATTCCGATTTATTATAGTTTTTACTATGCGAATAGTGCTAATTACCTATAAAACCATTACACAGATGGGTGAGAAATCGAGAAAATTCAGCCACGCTTTAGCGGCTTGTAATTAAATAACTAAAATGCGGGGCACCCGTTTAGCAACGGACAGACTGGAGCACTTTGGGACTGCACTACGTTCGTCCCAGCCCAAAAGATCCTGCTATTTGCTGGAGGCTGTAGCTGGCGTGGCAGATTCTGCAAATAAAGTTATACACAAATATTTCCATAGCAACTATAAAAGCAGCAACGCATTATACGTTGCTGCTTTTATGATTTTGATTTTGACTTTTTCGATATGGTTCTGTCGTAAAGAGAATTCCTAATTCATGGTGATCCCCTTCATATAAAGCACTTTGAATAAACCGGATTTCTCCTGCAATATCCAGTAATTCTATTTTAAAGGATGCACCACTTGTCTGGAGTGCAAGGTAAAAATCATTTATATTGTTTACACTTTGTCCATTCACTTTTATTATTGTTTCTCCCACAAGGATATCAAGCCTGTCTGCTGGTGTTTTCGGGATTACTCCTAATACTTTTAAGCCTTTGTCTGTTTGACGAAAATAAGCCAGTTTTTCACGATCCTTCACACGAAATTTATAATTAATAAATTCTCTGCCTATAATCGCAATCAATATTGCAACAACAGACAAGCTAAATACATATGTACTGCCTATTGCCGTGAGTAATACAATTCCACCTAAAGCCCCGATTGATTTAGCTAGTTTAATCGCAGACAATTGCGGCAGGTTTCCTTTTACCACGTGATCAAAACCGATTATAAATGGTACTAATAGTATACTGAATTCTTCTCCACCAAGCGAAAAATATGGCCAAAATGGTGCAAACGATGTTATCGATCCTGCTGGCACTAATGTAAAGAAAGGAATAATACTTAATTTCTTCACATGATGTTGTCCAGTCCACACACCACGATTACCTAAAGTTAACGCTGGATATGTATGCTCATGTTTAATCCTGGACAGGAACAAAGCTTCAATTACTAAAAATATCCCTAAGAGCAAAACTAATCCGCTAAAGTTGGTTTGTGAAAACAAATCAGGTTGAATATATGATTGATTTTCCAATAGCAAAGGGAGAAAGAATAATAAAATATAGCTGATCCCTATCGTGTAGCTGGCAGAAAGCATAGTGAATCTCAAGGACAAACTAAGAATAATTGCAACGACACTTACTAAGAAAATGGTTTCATATGTAAAAACCAAACCTGCTCCCAAAGCGATAATCGAAATAACGATGCCACAGATTATAGAGACAATCCATGTATTTTTCCACTCTGAAAAAACATCAAATACTTTAACCCCAAAATTCATTCTTTCACGCTTAATCCGCCTATATCCTGCAAATAGCACTAAAAGGATTGACCAATATAATAATGGATTTAAAAAAAGTTTGCCTACTCCTTTAGCAATTTCCATTAACCAATTTTCCATCAAATCTATCACCTTCTTCCTATAACTATACCATAGTTATTTATATTCGATATTTGTCGAAATTCCCCTGCTTATTTCATTAAAATTATTCCGCTGTGATCCACAAATCTGTTGGAGAATTAAAATATCCTCCCAACAGCGCACTATTTGCCGGTGATTAATTATATCTTCCACTGAACACACAAATTAAATATTTGTCTGTCTGACTGATTACACAATTAATTACTAAGCTGAATAATAATTATCATTTCAAAATAAAATTCAACAATAAAGATCAGCTACTGACAAAGGAAAACCCAATTAAGCGTGAAGTATTACTGCCCAGTTTATGCTGGTAATTCCCCCCTTTCCATCAGGGCATAGTATGGTTTTAAAGGTTGACTTCAAGTATAAATATTTCCCATATTTCAAATGCTAAATCATAATATATCATATCAGTAAACTTCTTCCTTCTTGATGGACTTTAGCTTTTAAATAATCAATTTACTTAAGGGGGTTTCTTATGAAGAAGGTTTCAAGTGTTTTTTATATCACGACAGCGTTAGTTATTATCTTTGTTTTAGTTGGTGCTTTACTGCCTGTGCAATTTGAACGAGTAACCACAGCTATTAATTCTTTCCTTTCAACATACTTCGGATGGTATTATATGTGGTTGATGTCCGGTTTAATCATCCTCTCAATCTTTATTGCCATTAGTCCCTATGGAAGAATTCGCTTAGGGAAAAATAACGAAAAACCTGAATTTTCAACACCTACATGGATCGCCATGCTATTTTCAGCAGGGCTAGGAATCGGACTGGTCTTTTACGGGGCCGCAGAACCACTTTTTCACAGTTTTTCTGATGCACCATTTGCTGAGGAAGGATCTGATCAAGCACTTAAAGAAGGGCTTGCAGTGACATTATTCCACTGGGGCATACATGGCTGGGCAATGTATGGACTTGTTGCTCTCTCATTGGCCTTTTTTCAATTCCGCAAAGGGGAACCTGGTTTGATTTCTTCCACATTAAAACCTCTTTTTGGCGATAGCATGAAAGGACCATTTGGAAAAATGATAGACGTGCTCGCTACCTTTGCAACCATTTTCGGTGTAGCAACATCATTAGGTTTTGGTGCAATGCAAATTAACGGTGGACTGAACCATCTTTTTGGAATAGAAGTTGACTTCACAGCGCAATTTACAATTGTTGCTATCATTACTGCTTTATTTCTTATATCAGCATGGTCGGGTCTGAGCAAAGGAATCAAATATTTATCAAATGCCAATATGGTAATTGCCATCTTGCTCTTTTTTGCCGTATTGTTAGTCGGGCCTACAATCCTTATTCTGAATATGTTTACTGAAACATTTGGATTGTACCTCCAAAATATGATTGGTTGGAGTTTCCGGACTGCTGCACTTGAAGGAGATAATCGCAGGTGGCTTGATTCCTGGACCATTTTTTATTGGGCATGGTGGATTTCCTGGGCACCTTTTGTTGGAATGTTCATTGCCCGTGTATCCCGAGGAAGAACAATTCGCCAATTTATGGTTGGAGTTACGATTGTACCAACATTAATCATCGCCATCTGGTTTGCAACATTTGGAACAACAGCAGGAAATATACAGAAGAGCGGTATTGATTTGACACAATCCGCCACGGAATTAGTATTATTTAACATGTTTGACCAAATGTCGTTCACGTTTATTTTATCTTTCTTGGCAATCATGCTTATTCTAACCTTTTTCATTACGTCAGCAGATTCAGCAACCTTTGTCCTAGGGATGCAATCAACCAACGGCTCATTGACACCACCAACCACCGTAAAGATTGCTCTTGGTTTTGCACAATCATCTGTCGCCCTTATTTTACTTTATGTTGGTGGATTAACCGCACTGCAAAACACCATTATAACCGCAGCATTCCCATTTTCATTTGTGATCATTCTAATGATGTTTTCATTGGTAAAAGCACTTAATCATGAAGTCAAGGTGAAAAGATAATTATCTATTTGGTTTGTTGCTTTTTAATCTTCGCAGTGGATATTGAATGCAACGTATCTGCTGGTGACCATTGCTTTTCTTAAGTGAGCACGGCTGCATCTTCCTCGAAAGCTAAACCGCTTTCTTGAAAAAGGAAAACACTTTTTCTGCCGTAGATATAATGCTGGGAGAGCTTTCCTTATCCTTATGGTATCTTCTATTCTACCGTTTGTACCTGATACGGGGCTTCGTTTTGGCGTAGAGCAGACTTTCTAATGGATAGTTGACCGTGATTTTGAGCTAATTTGTCCTTGAGAAGCATTCTATTGGACAGGTTGACCGTGGTTTTAAGCTGGTTTGTCCTTGAAAACACTATTGGATAGCTTCCACAGGTTTTCACCGTTTAGAGTTAAGAGAAAAATAAAAATACACACGGAAATTTCCATTATCCCGTGTGTATTTTTAATGCTGCCCTCTCTGAGATAGCTTATTTGTATATTTCCTCCAATGCTTTGTCCATCTGTTGGTCGTCTTCACCATTTCGAATTTTTTCAATGATTTTTGCTTCTATTAAGCCAGCGGTTTCTTCATCAACTTCACCAGTTGCATTCAAATCATTGTTCGATTGAAAATCTTTAACAGCTGCTTCTGTTTCTTCGCTGAAATACCCATCAGTACGACCAGTATCATAGCCTAGTCCACTTAACATTTCCTGAACATTACTGATTTTTTCATCTGACTGATCATAAGTTAAGGCTTCCTCTAGCTGAATTGGATTTGTATAAAAATAATCCTTTTGTGAAACTTCAACGGTAGGTTCAACCCCTTTTTCATGAATCCATTCCCCACTAGGTGAAAGCCATTTGTAAAATGTTAACTTAATTGTACTCCCATCTCCTAGTGGAACAGCTTGTTGTACAGTACCCTTTCCGAAGCTAGTATTCCCAACAATATCGTGCCCCAGTTCCTTCATAGCAACAGCAAGGATTTCTGAAGCAGAAGCACTTCCTTCATCGATAAGAACGCTTATAGGGTATTCCTTTTCTTCCTCAAGTTCTGAATAATAAGGTACCTTATCACCGTTTTGATCCTCTATTTGCATATAAGGTTTATCTTTTGGCACAAACATTTTTAAAATATCCTCGACCACGTTTAATAGTCCACCTGGATTACCACGGACGTCAATTACTAATCCTTCAATACCTTCCTTTTCCAACATCTTTAATTGTTCGTCAAATTCCTCTGCAGTGTGCTCTGAGAAATTGGTAACTTCCAGAATACCCGTTTTCTGTCCATTAACTGTTTCAAGGGTATTATAAACAGTTTCAACAGGGATGGTATCCCGTACAATTGTTACATCAAATGGATCTGAAACACCAGGGCGCTGTATTTCCAAAATTACCTCAGACCCTTTTTCACCCCGAATTTTAGCGACGGCCTCATTTAGATCCAATCCTTCCATGCTTTCATCATCAACCGTTAAAACCTGGTCATTTGGCCGAAGTCCTGCCTTTTCAGCAGGTGAATCCTTAATTGGCGAAACAATTGTTACCATTCCATTCACCATACTCACCTCAGCACCTATACCTTCAAAAGATGATTCAATTTGTTCATTAAATTGATCCATCATTTCGACATCCATATAAGTACTATAGGGGTCATCCAGTGTGGCCAGCATTCCTTCTATAGCGCCTTCTATTAATTGTTTATCCTCTGCGCCCTCCAAATAATTTTGTTTAATCAAACTAAATGCCTGAGCAACTTTATTTATATTTTCAGGTGGTTGCGCTTCTAGCTCATTTTCATTTGCTTTTTCTGTAACGGAGGCATTTTGCTGCTCTGTTTCAGTTTGATTCGGTTGTGCTAACTTGACACCACTATATGCACCAGCAAACCCCAACACAATTGCGGCAAGCAGCAGCAATATTATTTGTGACTTTTTAAGATTCATTTTTTCACCCCAAACTTATTTATTATGTCCATATGTAATATAGAAAAGCATATCATGTAATCCCATACTTGACGAAGATTTCATCTTTTCTATAGGTACATGTCTTTTTATTTGTACATAATATAAAAAGACATCACACACCGTAATGTGCGATGCCTTTTTATATTATAGTTTATACGACGTAATTACAATTAATTCCCTGCATTTTATCTTAAATACGAAATAGGGTTAACTGCATTTGCAGTACCATTCCAACCGCCTTTATGGATTTCAAAGTGTAAATGGTTTCCAGTTGAGCTTCCTGTAGTACCCATATACCCAATTAATTGTCCTTGTTTAACCGTTTGTCCTGGGCTTACAACACTATGTGTCATATGTGCATAATTCGTTGTATAATTAACACCATCGATATTATTTACAATCATGACATGGTTTCCATAAGAATTATGGAATTTTGCCTGCATTACCACACCTGTTCCTTTTCCAGAAGCGTAAATAGGTGTACCTGCAGCATTAGCAATATCTATCCCTCCATGGAAGTTTTGCGTTCCGCTAATTGGATGGGTTCTCCAACCAAAATTCGATGTTCTTGATCCACTTGCCGGCCAGATAAAGTCTCCGCTACCACTTATGTTACTCGGTGCGTTATCGTTTGTGTTTGGATTTGGATTTGTGTTTGTATTTGTATTTGGACTTAAACTTGAACTTTGCGCTTTTTTCTGTGCTGCTTCTCTCGCAGCCTTTTCTTTAGCCAATTTTTCTAAATTACCTTTTTCCTGCTGCGCTAATTCAATTGCTTTTTTATTAGCTTCTGTTTGAGCAGCTAGGATTTCTTTTTCTTCTTCTAATGTAACTTTATATTCTTCCAAATGTTGATGTTCTTCTTCTAATTGAGCCATTAATGTTTCTTTTTCAGCCATTTGCTTATCCAATTGACCTTTTAATGCGACTAGTTCTTTCTTTTGCCCCTCTAAGGCCACTTTTTGCTGTTCAACTTCATTTTTTTTAGATTCAACTTCAACTTTTTTTTCTTCTAATGCTTTTTTATCTGCAGCAAGTTCTTCCATAATTGTTTTATCCTGATCCATTATTGTATTTACTGCTGATGACCTGCTTATAAAATCACCAAAGCTTTGTGCACCAAAAATAACTTCCATATATTTCATATTTCCACCATTTTGCTGGATTGCACGAAGACGCTCTTTTAATAATGCTTCGCGTTTTTTTATCCGCTCTTTTAAAATTACTATTTCTTCCTTTAATTCTATGATTCTATGTTTCAATGCTTCAATTTGCTTATTTGTTTCAGCAATTTCATTTTCTTTCGTTTGAATATCGTTTTTTGTATTGTTTAGTTCTTGATCAATAGTATTGATTTCCTGTTTAACTGAATCTTGATTATCTAGATTTTTATCTATTTTATTTTCTGTATTCTGTTTATCACTATCGACATTTCCTTGTTGCTCCTCAAGACTGCCTTGCTCTTTTTCTAGTTGATTAATTTTTTCCTTTAAATTATCAATTGATTCTGCAGAAACAGCATTTAAATTTGCAGTACTTGCTGTTATGACCAATACTGTCGCAAATATGTATACGAAGACTTTCTTCATTCCGTTTTTCCCCTTCCCACAGTTAAATACTGATTTAACTTATTATCTATGTAAGCTTCAGCTTCACCATCGAGAGGACTCAAGGAGCCAAAGCGCTTTTTCTTGTTGTCTAGGAAATTATAAAATTTATACGCCGTGGATAACTGGATAGTCAAGAGGAACCTCATCCAGCACCAGCGTCCCGCATTTTTCTAGCTGCTAGACTTTCAGGAATTTCCGTACACTCATCACACTTCCCCAAATTCCAATGATGCCTCCAATTGCTAGAATCATAAGAGAAAGTAGCCATGCAAATGGACTAAATGGTAATAATTCCACAAATTTATAAGTAATTTGTTCGCTTAAATTATTTTCCAGGTAATAATAACCGACAAGAACTGCTGTAATTGGAATGATCGAACCTAATATGCCAAGAAGCATTCCTTCGATAAAAAATGGCCATCTAATAAATCCATTTGTTGCGCCAACAAGCTTCATGATGCCTATTTCTTTACTACGTGCCATGATGGTAATTTTTATCGTATTGGAAATAAGGAAAATTGCGGTAAATACCAATCCGACAATCAATACCAATCCGATAGTTCTCGCATATTCATTAAACTTAAATAAGCTCTCTACAACATTTTTACCAAAATCAACTTCCTGTACGCTGTCCATGGTTTCAATTTCACTAGCTATAGCATCTGTATCTGCAGGGTTTTGAGCTTTTACAATATAAGCATGATTTAAAGGATTATCCTGTTCAAATAACTGCCATGATTCACCCTCTTTACCCATGCTATCAATAAGACTTCCCAGCTCATCATCTTTGGAGGAGAAAACAACTGAATCTGTCCCTTTAATTTCTTTTATATTTTCACCAAGTGACGTAATTTGTTCTTCATCTGCCGTTAAATCAATTAATACTTTAATCTCTACATCTTCTTCAAGATTTGCTGCCATTTCATTCAGATTGAGCACTAATGCAAGAAACGCTGCCACTAAAATCAATGTTGTTGTTACCGCACCAACAGAAGCAACCGTCATCCAACCATTTCGGATAATATTTTTAAATCCTTCTCGTATATGGCGTGTAAATGTTCTAAATTTCATAGCCGTAATCACCCCGGTTTTGATCTCTAACAATTAAACCGTCTTCAATAGCAATAACCCGTTTCTTAATGGTGTTCACAATTTCTTTGCTATGTGTGGCCATGATAATTGTTGTTCCTCTTGCATTAATTTCTTCAAATACTTTCATTATTCCCCATGATGTTTCCGGATCTAAGTTTCCGGTAGGCTCGTCCGCAATTACAATTTTCGGATGATTAACGATGGCACGTGCAATGGATACACGCTGCTGCTCCCCACCTGATAATTCATCAGGAATAAATCGCGCTTTATTTTTTAAACCGACGAGTTCAAGGACTTCCATAACACGTTTGCGGATATTGCGAGGAGATTCTTCAATAACCTCTAAAGCAAAAGCAATATTTTCATAGACTGATAGTTTTGGCAGAAGTTTAAAATCCTGGAAAATGACGCCGATATCCCTTCTTAAAAAAGGAACCTTTCTTTCCTTTATTTCACTCATATCTATTTCATTTATAATGATGGTACCTTGTGTCGATTTTACTTCTCTGTATATCAATCTAACAAAAGTGGATTTACCTGCACCACTTGGACCAACAATATATACAAATTCACCCTGTTTAATATCAACATTAATACCATTCAGAGCCGTGACTCCATTGGCATATGTTTTATAGACATCTTTCATTAATATCATATATGTATCACCTTTACATTTTTTGAAGTTTATTCTAAGCTGTTGAATCTCTAATAAAGTAGTTATTAAATTTCAGTATTATATTTGCTAGGATATGTTCTTTTATTTAATTCTTATCTAGTATAACATTTTTCGGCACGATTTTTAGACATAAAATTATTACATTTATATTTCAAATAGTTACTTTGATGTAAAATTTGATGATTATTAGCTAATTACTAGGAATTTAGTCTTATTTTGCGCAAATTATTGTGCTCGGGAATTCTTGTGTTCATGATCTAAAGCTTAGAGGTGCCCATTTATCATCGTAGTTCTAGACGAAACATTATGGGAAATTAGGTATAGGATGTTCGACTATGATCGCCACTTTCTGGAAGTGCGCTAATTCTCGTTCCACCGAAATCCTTTAGTAGCAATGTCGAACTGACCCAGATCCTGTAGGCTTCGAGCGTAGGAAGTTGATGTTGGGTTAAATTAAGGAGGATTACGATAAGGATAATAGGGAAGGGGCGCAGGTGCTGAGCATGGCTAGTTCAGTTCATTCGTTATCCACCACCCATAAATTGGATCATTTCCTACACAATAAAAAAAGGTCTGATGAATGGAAATCTCCATTTAACCAGACCTTTTAAGTAAATTTTAGTTACTTCTGATCCGCCAACCAGTTTGCTAGTAAATCTACATCGTCACCAGTTGCCATTCCAGCAGGCATAGAGCCTTGTCCTTCTTCAATGATTGTAGCGATTTCTTCTGCAGAATGAGTAGAACCAACTTGAGTTAGATCTGGTCCTGCTCCGCCAGATAAATCTGCACCATGACAAGAAGCGCAATTAGCTTCAAATACTTCTTCAGCAGCAGCAGTATCTACAGTGCCGCCTTCAGAACCAGCGTCTTCTTCTGTGCCGTTATCTCCTGATGTATCATCAGATGCACCGTCATCCCCGCCGCCACATGCACCGAGCACTAGTGCTGAACCGAAAAGAACTGCGAATAACCATTTTTTCATAGCTTAAATCCCCCTTACAAATTTTTAATGTATAGGTTATCATAGTTTATTATAACCCTTTCACAAAAATTTAAAACCCTAAAGAAAATGTTACAATGCTATAATTTGATCTTAAATGCAATCAAATCAATCAATTTGGCAATTTGTGTCACTTTTATGAAATTATTTAAATCCCCTATAAATAAAGGGTTTATGTGATATTCATCACGAATTTTATACTTTTTTACTGAATTTGTGATCTTAAGTACGCATCAATAAACGGGTCGATTTCCCCATCCATAACACCTTGTGTATTCCCAATTTCAACATTGGTTCGATGATCTTTTACCATCGAATAGGGGTGAAACACGTAGGATCGAATTTGACTGCCCCAGCCAATTTCCTTTTGTTCACCTCTAATATCTGCGAGTTCCTGCTGCTGACGTTCAATTTCCATCTGATATAACTTGGATTTAAGCATTTTCATTGCTGCTTCCCGGTTTTTTATTTGTGATCTTTCATTTTGGCATGTAACAATAACATTTGTTGGTATATGTGTGATACGAACAGCAGAATCAGTTGTGTTTACATGTTGACCTCCTGCGCCACTAGCACGATACGTATCTACCTTAATATCGTCGCTTTTCACTTCAATATCTACATCATCTGACATTTCCGGCATAATTTCGCAGGATACAAATGAGGTATGGCGACGTCCTGATGAATCAAATGGTGATATTCGCACAAGACGATGAACCCCTTTTTCAGCCTTTAAATAGCCATACGCATTATGCCCTTTGATCATTAATGTAACACTTTTAACCCCCGCTTCATCACCAGGTAAATAATCCATTGTTTCCACTTTAAATTCTTTATTCTCAGCCCAACGCTGATACATGCGTAATAGCATACTAGCCCAGTCCTGAGATTCTGTACCACCAGCACCTGGATGAAGTTCCAAGATTGCATTATTTGCGTCATATGGAGCACTTAGCAGCATTTGTAATTCGAAATCATTAATATCTTTCATTAATGTGGTTGCTTCATTATTAAGTTCTTCAAATAATTCTTTATCATTCTCCTCTTTCACTAGCTCATACGAGACTTCTAAATCATCCAGGCGTTCTTCTATTTCTTCAAAACTATTCACATAGCTTTTTAATCCATTTACTTCATTGATAACGATTTGAGCCGCATCCTGGTCGTCCCAAAACACTGGATCTGTCATTTCAATTTCAAGTTCCTTGATTCTTTCCTTTTTATGGTCTAAGTCAAAGAGACCCCCTAAAGTCTTCAACTCGGGAAACCATCTTATCTAATTCATTTCTAATTTCTACTAATTCCATCTGCTTCACCTCTTTATATTTTTTGAATGAAAACACTCCCGCTTGCTGGGAGTGTTTATTCTTATCTTCCATGGCAATTTTTATATTTCTTTCCACTTCCACAAGGACAAGGATCATTTCGACCGATGTTCTGTGTTTTCACATATGGCTTACGAGTTTTCTTCTTTTCATCCTGTCCACCTGAAACTGCCTGTGTATTTTTCACTACTTCCTGACGTTGCAAATTATCCCGGATTTGTGCTTTCATTATATATTTTGCAACTTCTTCTTCAATATTTTCAATCATCACCTCAAACATTGCGAAGCCTTCTAATTGATACTCCCGTAACGGATCATTTTGCCCGTATGCTCTGAGATGAATACCTTGACGTAATTGATCCATTTGGTCAATATGATCCATCCATTTAGAATCTACCGTACGTAATAAGATTACTTTTTCAAATTCACGCATTTGTTCTGGTGTTAATTCATTTTCTTTTTCATCATATTTCGCACGTACTTTTTCCATAATGATTTCATTAATTTCTACAGGTTCTTTTCCATTAATATCGTTCTCACTAATATCTTCTGTATTTAGAAGACTTCCATGGACATATTCGATAATCGATTTGTAATCCCAATTTGCATCATCATCATCTTGTGTGTGTGTGTTAACAACACGATCAAGTGTCGACATTATCATTTTCTCAATGATTTCCCTGAGATCTGCATCAGAATCAATGACATCAAACCGTTGTTTGTAAATGATTTCCCGTTGTTCGCGAAGCACATCGTCATAAGAAAGAACGTTTTTACGTGCATCAAAATTATTACCCTCTACACGTTTTTGAGCTGATTCTACTGCTCTAGACACCATTTTACTTTCGATGGGCTGTGTATCATCCATGCCCAAACGTTCCATCATTGATTTTAAATTATCTGAACCAAAACGGCGCATTAATTCATCTTCCATTGATAAATAAAATTGTGACATTCCGGGATCTCCTTGACGACCCGAGCGTCCACGGAGCTGATTGTCAATCCTGCGTGATTCATGACGTTCTGTTCCGATAACTGCAAGACCACCAGCCTCGATAACACCCTCACCCAACTTGATATCTGTTCCACGTCCAGCCATATTCGTTGCAATGGTAACTGCACCTTTTTGTCCGGCATTTTCGATAATTTCAGCTTCTCTATAATGATTTTTAGCATTTAGCACATTATGTTTTACCCCAGCTTTTTTCAATAGCTGTGAAATTACTTCAGATGTCTCAACAGCAACCGTACCAACCAATACAGGCTGACCCGTCTGATAGCGTTCTTTAATATTATTCACAACTGCACGGAATTTCCCTTCCATTGATTTATAGATCAAATCTGCTCTGTCATCACGTACAATCGGTCTGTTTGTTGGGATGGCAATAACGTCCATATTATAAATATTTCTAAACTCTTCTTCCTCTGTTTTAGCAGTACCGGTCATACCAGCAAGTTTATTGTACATTCTAAAGAAGTTTTGGAATGTAATGGATGCTAATGTCATACTTTCATTTTGGATTTGCAGACCTTCTTTTGCTTCAATAGCTTGATGCAAGCCATCACTATATCGGCGTCCCTTCATTAAACGACCTGTAAACTGATCGACAATTACTACTTCCCCATCTTCAATTACATAATCATCATCAAGATGCATGGACACATGTGCTTTTAAAGCTTGGTTGATATGATGTGTCAATGAAACATGATCCAAATCAAATAAATTTTCAATGGAGAAATAGCTTTCTGCTTTATTAATTCCCTCTTCTGTCAGCTGTACACCTTTTGTTTTTTCATCATACGTGTAATTACCTTCGCCTTTAAGTGTTCCTACAAAAGCATTTGCCTGCTGATAAAGGGATGCTGACTTCTCTGCAGATCCCGAAATAATTAATGGTGTTCTTGCTTCATCAATTAAAATCGAATCAACCTCATCAATGATGGCAAAGTGTAATGGTCGCTGCACCATTTGTTCTTTGTAAAGTACCATATTATCTCTTAGGTAATCAAAACCGAATTCATTATTGGTACCATATGTTATGTCACTGTTATAGGCCTCTCTTTTTTCCTCTTTGGATAACCCATTACCATTTAAGCCCACCGTTAGTCCAAGAAAGTCATATAGAACACCCATTTCTTTCGCATCACGATCAGCGAGATATTCGTTCACCGTAATAATATGCACACCTTTACCGGAAATAGCATTTAAATAGGCGGGCATTGTGGAAGCTAATGTTTTACCTTCTCCTGTTTTCATTTCGGCAATATTACCTTCATGTAGAGCAACCGCACCTACCAGCTGTGTTGCAAACGGACGCATATCCAGTACTCTTCTGGCTGCTTCACGAGCAACAGCATATGCTTCGACCAACATATCATCAAGACTTTCACCGTTTTGATAGCGTTCCTTAAATTCTTCTGTTTTTTGTTGCAGTTTGGTATCAGACAACTTTTCCATTTCTGGTTCTATTGTCTCTATCTGATCGACCTTCTTTTGTATTTTATTTAGTTGTTTTTGATTTCCATCACCAAAAATCTTCTGTAATAATCTAGCCATCATTAACGCTCCTCAATATATTTCAGTAAATCATTTTATACTAGTCCACTACCCATAATAACACTATATAATCAAAGATGACAACTGGTTGAGTATGTTCATACATCTTAATTAAAAACGAAAAAAGAGCAGTTCGAGGATAAACTACTCTTCAAATTTGGGGGAAACTTGAGGATTCTTTGAATTTATTAAGACTCTTCAAGTGTGGGGATACATGATGAAGTTGGCGAACTTTATTTTATGTTAGTGAATATTTATTTTTGTTTTCGTATTTATTCGCAATTTCTGTTATCCTTCTGTTTGTCGCAGCTATTATTTCCACTAATTGAGTGATCGTATGTTCATGTTGCTGTACTTTTGCTTTTAAATCATTAAATGCAATCTGTTCATGTTCATTCATATGCTCACCTCCTAGGTCGATTGACTTAGTTATATCATGAAACTAGTAAAAAAAACCAATAGCCATTTTTCAATTTTAGGATCAAATTCGACAATTATTTGATATTAAATTATATATTTCGACATCATTTCAAGGAAATAATGATAAAACACCGCTATTCTATCGTTCCAAAATTTGATTTTGGTGTTTCGTTCGACGAATTTCGACAAATGATTTCCAAAACCGCACTGGATATGGGGTTGTCGCATATAGAAGGAGTTTATTTTGAGAGAACTTTTTAAGAAACGTAGATAATAGGGGATGGATTGTTTTGTGGATGACGATCCTTTTGGGGTAGAAGTTACTCCTAAACATTCAAAAAGGCGATCCCCCGAAGAGGTACCGCCTTATCATTTATTTATTAAGCATTTGGTTCAATTAAACCGTATTTCCCGTCTTTACGACGATAAACAACATTTGTGTCATTGGTTATGGCATTTGTGAAAACATAGAATGAATGGCCAAGCATGTCCATTTGTAATACAGCTTCTTCTGAATCCATTGGTTTTAAATTAAATCTTTTTGTACGAACAATTTCTAATTCATCTGAATCTTCTTCAACTGCCACATTGCTTGCTTCTTTTTCTAATTCAGCAAAAATATGCTTTGGAGAACCGTCCTGTCTAAACTTGCGATTTACCTTTGTTTTGTATTTACGAATTTGTCTTTCAAGTTTATCGACGACTAAATCGATGGCAGCATATAAATCGAGATGCTGTACTTCACCACGCAATAATAGATTTGTCATTGGGATAGTAACTTCAATTCTCTGCTCATCATTATAGACACTTAAATTTACATGTACATCGGAAGTTGGCGGTGTATCAAAGTATCTTTCCAGTTTACTAATCTTCTTCTCTACGTAATCTCGTATTGCTCCAGTCACCTCAATATTTTCGCCACGAATGTTAAATTTCATATAAGTGTCCTCCTTTCATCCTTTGAATATATTATACTACGTTTCCCACAAGATTTCCTGCTTAAACCTGTTTAAAAAGCGTTTATTTCTCATGTTTTTTAAGCAAACGCTTGTAAACACTGACTTAGAGCACTTTACAGTAGCTTAATATTTTTTCAAAAAATTAAAATAAAATCGCCCCTCTAATTTCAGGAGCGATTTTATCACGCATTAACGGGCTGTAATACCCCCACCTCCAAGCGTGAGAAATCCCAAAACGTGAAGGTGAAGGAGAAAGGGAAACCCCCACTGAATGAAGTTTCACTTTATTACTTCTTTCTATCCAAATACATCCCATCCATTGTCTGGATATTTTCATATGGGTTGGAATAGGTTCGATTGGATTTTTTTTGCTTCTTTACTTGCTTCATTTCTGACTTTAGTTCATCAAACAATTGCTGCATCTTTTCTTGAATCTCATTATTTAATTGAACTATTTTTTTGCCAAGCTGCTTTTCACTTTCTGTGTATGGTGCGGTTATCGTCTCTAAATGGATGCCTCTTTTATCAATCAGTTCATTTATCTGTTCAATTACCATTTCACGATTATTCTCCGTAATACTCTGATCCAATACGCTATTTAACTGGATGCTGATCTCATATAGTCCCTGTAATCGATTCATTATACTTCAGCACCCTGTGCAAATTGTTTTTGTCTCGTTTTTAAAATAACCTGTTTCCATGTATCTCTAAATTCCGTAATGAATCCCAACGCTTCTGCAAGCCTGGAAGCATCATTCTTCACATTTCCTTCTTTAAGCTGATGTAGCGTATATTCATATAACGGCAAGATCTGTTTGGATATTTCTACTTCCGGATCCAGTGTTATCATTAATTCCTGAATAATATTTTGTGCCTTCTGGATGTTAGTATTTTTCGCTTCATAATTATTTGCTTCCATATCTTTAATTGCCTTTTTAATAAATTTAATACTGCCATTGTATAACATTAATGTTAATTCTCCACCTGAAGCAGTATTTACAGCATTATTTTGATAAACCTGGTGCTGCTTGTTAAGTGACATAATTTGAATTCACTCCTTTATATCTAACTGTTACATTCCTCCACCAAACTGGGACATCAGTTGTGCGGATTGCATATTCATTCGCGAGATTGCCGACTCCATTGCAGTAAATTGGCTCCAATAACGGTTTTCTCTTAATACTAATCGATCCTCAAATGCGGAAATCCGTTCATTTAAATCCTTCATTCGTTTTCCTAATGTATAATTTTCAAGTGTAGTATGTGTATCCTTTCCGGCACGTTCACTGATTTGATTGATCGTGGTTTCAAGTGAATCCTCAAGACGATTTACAAGGCCTCGAGCGTCACCTTCTTCACTATTGGAAAATAACTTCTGAACACTTGCCGGATTATCCCGAAGCGCCTCCCGTAAGTCATTTTCATTCACAACAAGTTTTCCGCCATCCATATAATCCTTGGATGTTTCAATCCCAATCTGTGTTAACGAAGTAAATGTTCCACCTGTGTCCACACTGGAATACCAGCTTTGACGCATGGAAAATAGTCCACTCGATAATGCAGACTCTCCCCTTAGAAGACCGCTTTTTGCTCGCTCTTCCCAAAGCTCGATTTCATCCTCGGACATATCCTTCTTCTGTTCATCCGTTAATGGTGGATAATCCCGATACTTTTCCTCACGTTGGGATTTATTTAATGTTTCAACCACTTCATTGTATTTGTCGACGAACTTCATAATGGATTCAAAGGCAGATTCGACGTCGTTGTTAACGGTTAAAACAGCATTCCCATCCGTTTCGTTTTTAAATTCAAAAGTTATCCCATTTAGCTGGTAGGAGTTTGTTTTTGATTCCATCACGAGCCCGCTATTATTATATTCAAACTGTGCATTTGTTCCGCCTTTTTCATTTTGCGTATTCAGCTTTAATACATTAGTGAAAAATGAATTATCCTCGAATTGGATTTCCGCACCACTTTCATTATAATTACCTGTTCTCGTTGTCTCCATAATCACCTTATTGGATTGTGCATCATAAAAAGCTCGGACATTATTATCTTCAGAGGTAATACGTTTGAGCACATCATTAAGCTTATCGCCGTCTTCTACAACTATCTCATGCGTAACTTTCTCGCCTTTATCATCATATGTTGAAAATTTGATTGTACCAGGTTCTATCCCTTGATCCTTTAATGATTTTGTCAAATCAATATCTGCTTCTGTAATTTCTCCACCTACATTTATCGCAGAGGTAGCTAACCTATTTACTTTAATAGCATAAGACCCATTCGAAGCACTTGAAGTGCCTGTCGCCGTAACAGCACTTTCCTGTGAAGAACTAACCGTTTTCGAATTATACGTATGACTTAATTTCATGTTTAGTATCATATTATCTAATTCTGATAGTTTTTTATTCACATCACGAAATGCATCTCGTTTCCACTCAAGCATTGTTTTGTCCTGCTGCATCTTATCAAGTGGAATTCGTTCAGCAGTCATTAATTTATTTACAATCGAATCAATATCCATCCCTGTTGCCAGGCCGCCAACTCGCATTACCATTATCTTCCACTCCCTTAAATTTTCTCATCAACCATAATTCCCATTAATTCCGCCATATCTGCATACATGTCAAGAAACTTTTTTGGAGGAATTTCTTTAATAACCTCATCTGTAAAAGGATTCACTACTGTTACATAATACTCATTCAGTTTTTCATGGTATTGAAATTTCAGATTTGTACGTAATGGCTCCATCATTTCATTTAGCTTGGAGATTACCGAATCAACTTTATCCTTGTTTATGACAATCTCTTTATGTAAAGCAAACTTATTCTCATTTTCTGCTTGTCCAGCGGATTTAACGATAGCTGTTGTCATTTGTTTGTTATGCTCACCATATAGCAGAGGCTGTGATTGATTCATCACTTTTTCTAATCGCATTTCTCATGCAACTCCTCAAAAGCCTATTATTTTCTATTTATATCGGTTTAAAAGGCAAATTATTAAGGGTTTCTGATAAATAATATGAAAAAGACATTTTTCTATGAATTTTCTTTTAAAAGCTCCACTAAATCCAAAGAGACATTTGCTGCTGCATTATTTTGTTCCTGAATATCCAAATAAACTTCTTTCCGATGAATATCCACCGATTTTGGTGCATCTATCCCCATTTTTATTTGATCCCCTTCAATGGCAAGGATTTTAATTTCAATATCATCACCTATTTGGATTGCTTCATTTCGTTTTCTTGTTAAAACAAGCATACTTATTCTCCTTTCACTTTCTCAGGAGTTTCTTGAGTAATAGGAGCTTTCGTTGGATAATCATCTATGTTTAAAATATATTGTTTTCCAAGCTTGCGATTAGGATTAATAATGATTGGTGCTTTCAAGTTTAATGTACTTGCTTGAAATGGATTTTTTAATGTAACAATTGTCAGTACTGTAACATCTTTCTCATTTCTAATTGCCAGGCTTTCCATTAGATTATTATCAAGATCAAAGGAATAATCATGATAAATATGATACGGATTTGTAACAATAAATGCAGTATCGGCCGAAGAAACCGATTGTAATATCTGAAAAACTGGATTGTCCGGCAAATCTAATAAAACAAATGCTGTCTCATTAATAAAACCTGGAAGTCCTGCTGGAAACTGAACTATTTTAGATTCATTAATTTCTATGTTACCTAAATATTTTGTTTGAATGTTCATGTTAGGTTGTCATCCTTTCTAACCATATAAGTTTACATAATCAATTTCTACATTTTGATATTGTTGTATGCTGATATCAACCGAACCTTGTTTATAAATGTGCTCCGGCTTACGAATGGTTGCTTCAATAATAGGTTTATTTGTTTGCACATCTATTTGCACCTCTGACGGCTGATAGCTCGTCTTAACAGCAAAGTGAGATGGGATAAATTTTATTCCGAGTGACTTCATTGCATCATACCCATTCGCAATTGCTTGGGATGCTATTGGATTCCCTTTATTCTCTATCTTCATCAGTTCACTGCCCTGCTGTGCACGTCTCGCCATTCCTTGCTGCAATTCTTGTAAACCAACACGGGCAAATTGGTCATTCCTTTTCATAATATGCATCAGATTCATATCTTCCCAGGCTTTCGTTTGGTCAATTTGAAGTTTAGATGGAGTTGTGGTCATTGATATTTTCACTTTTGGCTGTTGAATAGATAGTTCCGCTTTCGGCTGCTGAATCTCTTGTTTTCCTGCTATTTGTTGAATTTGAATTTTTGCCATTTGTGACTCTAATCTTATTTGAGGTAAACGCATATCATTCCCCCCAGGAAGTAATAAAACCCCGAACCCTCTATGGGTCAGGGTTAGATTATTGATTTAGTTCTAATTTTATCGTAAAAAATCTACCAGTGATGGCTGTATAATTCTAGATCCTGCAGACAAGGATGCACGCAGCAGACTTTCCTGTGTTATTAATTCTGTAATTGCTTTAGCGTAATCGACATCTTCATTTTTCGACAGCATACTTGTAGCAATAACCTCTTGCTCATCCAAGCGATTTTCAATTAGTTCCAAGCGATTCATACGTGCACCTAGGTCAGCACGGGCGTTAATGATTTTATTAATTCCCTTATCAAGGTCTGAAATACTTTCTGAAATATCACCATCCCCCTCTAAAGCACGCTCCAGTTTTTTAATATTCGCTAACGTATCCTTAAATACTTCTTGTCCATTAACATTTGCTATTAACTTTGTACCATTAGATACTTCTATCCTGACCTCTGATTCATCGCCGATAAACATCGCATCACCATCAAACCGAGGAGGTTCATCTGTATTTGTACCGTTAAAGATATATTTACCATTTACTTCTGTTTGGACAATGTCCTTTATATGGTTTCTTAGTTCTTCTACTTCCTCTCTAATACTATCAAGCTCTTGGTCATCATTTGTCCCATTGCTTGCCTTTACAGCCAGTTCCCGCAACCTTTGCATCGCCTGTGTTGCCTTATCAAGTGCTGCATCGGAATTATCCATCCAGTTATGCACTTCATTTGTATTTCGCTTATATTGCTCAATTTCCGTTACTTGAGTGCGATAGTTCATGCCCTTCATGGCGATCACCGGATCATCAGAAGGTCGGTTGATTTTCTTACCCGTATGTAATTGATCCATTAGCTTACCCATTTCCGAGTAACTATTCGATAAATTCCGCAGCATATTATTCGAGAGCATTCCCTGTGTAATTCGCATGACTATTTCCCTACCTTCCTACTAATCCCATACTATTGATAATTCTATCAATCATCTCATCAATCGTAGTCATACTTCTGGCAGCAGCATTATATGCATGCTGAAACTTAATCATATTCGACATTTCCTCATCTAAGGAAACAGAACTTACAGACATCCGCTGGTTTTCCACCTGAGAACGGAGAATCATTGTATTGTCAGCCATCCGATTTGCTTGTTGTGCTTCAACACCCAGTTCACCAATAATAGATTGAAAATATCCCTTGATAGATTTATCACCTAATCCAATATTATCATCTTCAAACAAATCAGCTAGTTCTGAAGCAATTTCACCGTCATTATTACCTTCTCCTGAACTTGCCCTAATTTGTTGAGCACTTTCTAAGCCAACAGTGATGTTATCAGCGGTTATCTCTACCGCTTCATCACCACTTCCAAAGAAAGCAGGATAGTTGAATTCACCATTGTCATCTTCTTCACCCTGATGGATCTTATTAAAGGCAGTCGCAAATTGTTTTGCCATCTCGTTTAATTGATCAATCATGTTTGGATACGTATCTTCGTAGGATTCCACTAGCCCCTGTAGAGAACCACTTGATTCTGCTATATCATGTAAGGTTATAGTATTTTCATCCTCTTCATTACCTTCTATAATTGTTTTAAAGCTTCCCTCAAGTCCATCGACCAATTTTATTGATTCACCATTACTACCCAAAACTTCAATCGTTGCCAAACCATCCGCAATTTTCAATGAACTATCACTACTGCTATCTTTTGTAACTTTTATATTAACTATCTTTGATAATTCATCCATTAACCGATCACGTTCATCATATAAATCATTCGCCAGAAACCCGTGTGGTTCCACTTGTTTTACCTGCTCATTAATATTATGTATTTGCTCAATTAATGAATTTGCATCCTTAACTGTTGTATCAATCTGGGTTTTTAAATCCCTTTGAATCGAATGCAATGATTTTGATAAGTAATTAAAGGTATCCGCTACTGCTTGACCCCTTTGAAAAACAACTGATCTCACCCCAGAATCTTTTTCCGGATTAGCAGCAAGATCCTGAAGTGATTGCCAAAACTGATCCATCGTTTTCGACAATCCACTTTCTGAAGGCTCATTCATTACGTTTTCCATACGGCTTAATGCATCCGCTTTTGTCTCCCAATAACCTGATTTACTGTTTTCCCCGCGAAATTGAATGTCTAAAAACTCATTCCGGATTCGCTGAACAGAACCTGCTTCCACTCCTGTGCCCATCTGTCCAGGAATTTGCGGACGATTGCGGGAGCCTGCAGGATAAGGATTCATTGTTTCAAAATTTACCCGCTGTCTGGAATACCCATCCGTATTAGCATTTGAAATATTATGTCCGGTTGTATATAGCGCTGATTGCTGCGCAAAAAGGGCTTGTTTAGCCATTTCCAATCCGTGAAATGTACTCATGTGTATACTCCTCGTATAGTGTATTTAAGCTTTAGAATCAAATACAGACCGTTTATTTACATCTGATTCTGATCCTTGTTTACTTCCATAATTCATATTTTTAATCGTTGGATTCATCATATCAAGTGAAAGCTGTACAAATTGCATGGACTGATTAATCAACGCCTGATTTAACTGCTCCTGCTGCTTCAGTTTAGTAATGCTTTGAGTTAATTTAATCGTTATATTTCCGAGTGTTTCTTTTTCCTGTTCATTGGTGATGAGTTCCAGTATATTGGTAACTGTTCTATCCTTTGTTGGTAATTGCTTGTTTGTAAACCATTCTTCCACGTCTGCCTGACGCTTTACCTCAGCCTGCTCTACCATTGTTAAGGCTTTCCGCTCTTTTACAAGTACAGCCTGCAGCTTATCAATGGAGCCATCTTTAATCATCTCTGTTTTTTCCTGTGATATTTCCAGTAGGATCCTATGCAGCTTAACCAGCTTCTCAAGGGACTGAATGATTGTGTTTACGGACAAAATAATGTCCTCCTTTTCACTTGCTTACTTTTTCGACCAAAAATCGATCATTTTCTGTGCTGTTTTTTCATGATTAATTTTATATTCTCCGGAATCAACTGCATGTTTGATTTCCTGGACATATGCTGTTCGCTTTGCGCTCGGTTTTTCCGTTTCCTGTAGTTGCTTTGCCTGACTGGATATCTCAATTTGATCCTGTTTATTCGTCTCTTTTTTATAGTCCATTTGTTTTTGTATATGATTTTTATATGGATGGAAGTTCGTTTGATTCGGACCATTAATTTTCATCGTGCATCACCTCTTTCATGTAGGCTATTTATCGACCAATTCACTCACTTGTTATTATTATCGGCATGAACTGGATCCATTTAAAGTATCAATTATTTATTCTCGAAGTTATAATAAATACTTGATGTTTTCTTCTTATTTGTTACATTTGCTTCAGACTTTTTTTCGATTTCTTCATATTTCTCTAAATCATTACGCATTTCCTTCATGCAACTTTCACATAGTTTACTTGTAACGATCGGCGTTCCACATCGTTCACATGGATAAGCTAGCTTGGGAAACTGTGAAGTACGTAATCGATTTTCCTTAATAAATTTGATGATTAGTGCTTCTTCCACACCAGTGGCTTTAGCGATTTCCGCCATTGTTGCTTCCCTATTTTTTTTCTCTCGTAAAAATCGATAAACGATATCAAAGGCTTTTTCTTCTTCTTTATAACAATTTTGACAGATGTCACGAACGCCTTTTGCGAAAACTGCGTTACAACGAGAGCAATTTGCCAGTTCTGCCATCGAACATTCCCTCATTTCTCTAATCATTATAGCACAATTAAACCCCTATCCCCGAATCAATGTATATGCATAAACATCAGGGCATCCATGATCCTTCAAAAGCCCAGCAGCATGGCGCAGAGTTGTACCTGTTGTATATATATCATCGACCAGAATGACGGGATTGTTAATACTCTCAAGTAACGAAAATGGATTTTCTGTGAATATTCTTTCGTGGCGGGTTTTCTTCGATTGTTTTTCCCCATGGATCCTTGTGAGAATTGGTTTATTTTTCAGTGGTAAAAAATCAGCAAGCATCTGGGCCTGATTAAAACCACGCTCTGTTAGCCTTTCTTCACTTAAAGGGATCGGTACAATCAGTGCATCTTTTTTGAGGAAAGAAAATTTTTCCGTAAATAATTGGCTAAAATATGCTTTAAACATATTTCCCATATAATAATCTCCGCGGTATTTCCATTTAGCGATCAAATCCTGCATAAAAGAATTATAGGTGAATACGGAATAATTAAAGGCAATGGCGTCTTTGTCTCCTTGAGAATTCCACCATTCACAATCAGAACAGATAACACTTTCTGCCTGACGACTGCAACGGCTGCATCTGTTCCCCGATAACAGTTCCAGTTCAGACTCGCATTCTGTACAGATGTTTTTCGGCATTGCTAATAAAAATAGATTTTCCCAGGTGATTTCAACAGTTATTTGCCTTTCGCACCATAAACAATCCATTAATTGAAACCTCCCCTTTTGTTCATTCGTTTTATTGAATCAATAGCTTCAACCATTGCTTCTGTTTTCCCGTCATGAAAAAATAGCACCTCACCTGTGGGGTCATCTGGACTTCTGCCAGCCCTTCCGGAAATTTGTACGAGTGCCGCCCCATCAAATACCAGATGTCCTGCATCCATAATTGCAACATCAACGGACGGGAAGGTAACACCACGTTCCAATATGGTTGTTGTAATTATTACCGTTAATTCCTTCCTCCTGAATTGCTGTACTTTATCCGCTCGATCAGGATCTGACGCATGAACGGCAGTCAATTTATCTTTAGACTCTAGCACCCCTTCTTTTTCCAATAGATCTGTGAAATTATCTTTCATTTTCTCTGCCAATAGAATGGTAGGAACAAAAATCAATAGTTGGCGTGTTGGATTCTTTCTATTTTTCACCCATTTCAGAAAGGAAGATGGAGGCATATATTTCTGTAAATCCTTTTTTAGTGAAAATACCATTTTCATTTTTGGAACTGGTAAAGGATGACCGTGAAATCGAACTGGGACAAATATGTGTGGGAGCTTTTTTCGTATCATCTGTATTTGTTGATTTTTCCGAGGGGTAGCTGTTAGATAAATCGTTGTATTGGAAGATGCTTTTGCTCGGTTTGCAGCAAAAGGCAAGGAGGCATCTGCATGAAAGGGAAATGCATCAATTTCATCGATAATTAGTACATCAAATGCAGCTTTGTATCGTAGTAGTTGGTGTGTTGTAGCTAGAATTAACTGAGCAGTACCGTCCTTCTCTTTACTTCCACCATACAATCCTTGCACATCCACTTCTGCAAACGCTTGTTGAATTCGTGGTAGGAGTTCCCGTACCACATCTGCACGTGGGGTAGCCAGGCATATACGTTTTCCAAGTCGAAGCGCTTCTGTTATCCCCGGAAAAAGCATTTCTGTTTTTCCAGCTCCGCAAACTGCCCAAACAAGTAACTCATTTTCATGATGGTTGATTGCAGTGACAATTCGATCAGCCGCTTGTTGCTGCATATTTGTAAGTTCTCCATCCCAGGAACAGGGATTTTCATACTGTGGCCACTCAGGAGCTTCTTTGTTCCAATAATACAGCGGTTCACATTCCATGATCCGCCCCATCTTGATACATTTTCTGCAGTATAGATGTGTTTTCTTGCAGGACTGACAGGGTAGCTTCGCAAAAAGGGATCGTTTTTCATTTCCACAACGCTGACATTCATAGCTGAAATTTCTTCTTTTAATGGATTTGATGGGTGTGAAGGCATTTGCGGAAAGTAATTGATTAAAGATAGATTCCTCTAGAGGAATTTCACTTCGTAGTAATAGTTTTCCAGAAAATCGAATCGATAATTGTTGGATGCTGAGGTCAGGTGGTGCATGATGCAAAGACATTACCTCCTTTAAAGTTTGATGAAAACTGTCAACCATTAGGGGCTGACAGTATCTAATTCAATATAAAATAGTTATTTCACATACCAGCCTACACCAATTGCTCCCTCGCCCACATGGGTACCAATAACAGGACCAAAATAACTGATCATCGTATCAGCTGATGGGTATTTCTTCGCAAACTCATCACGAAGCTGTTTTGCAGTCTCTTCGTCATTTGCATGAATAAATACGACCTTCAGATCATTTCCTTTACTAGCATCCTCTTCAAGCATGCCAATGATCCGATTTAGCGCTTTTTTACGTGTCCGGATTTTTTCAAATGGAACAATGACTTTATCAACAAAATGTAGTACTGGCTTTACCTGTAATAGACTGCCTACTAATGCCTGGGCACCGTTTAGGCGACCTCCAAGGTGCAGGTTGGTAAGATCATCTACCATGAAATAGGCGCGAATGGTAGTTTTCATTTGATTGAGGCGTTCGATTATTTCTTCAGCTGACTTATTTTCCTTTGCCATGTCAGCTGCCTCCAGCGCATAGAAACCTTGGGCCATTGCACTGAGCTCAGAGTCGTACGCATAGACATCGATCCCATCTACCATTTCTCCAGCACTTACTACCGTTTGATAGGTGCCACTTATTCCGCTCGAAAGATGAATCGAAACTACCGCATCATAGTTTTTAGCTAATTCCTCCAGCCTTTTTGTAACATAGCCAATCGAAGGCTGCGATGTTTTCGGCAAACGTTTTGTTTCTCTAATTTTATCGTAAAATTCCTCGGTTGTAATATCTATCTCCTCTTGATAGGTATTATCTTCAAAAACGACACTTAATGGGACCATATGAATATTATGTGCATCACGTACATCTACCGGGATATACGCCGTGCTGTCCGTCATTACAGCAACCTTCATTTTAAATCTTCTCCTCTACTACACTATCTATTATTGAAGTAATTTTTCTCAATTAACTTATCTATGTTTTATTTTACATGATCATACAACAAAATGCATTATAAAAAATGTGATCAGAAGCTAAAAAACTACTCCAATGCCAGGCATCAGAGTAGTTGTATAATCGATCTAGTATTTATCGTTAGCTATCATAGAATCAGAAAAAAAGGAAACTATTACTTAACCCTCAAATATACAAAGGTTAGGCAGCCAATCTCTCCAACGGCATCATGCCTAAATCTACAAAACTTCTACCCAACCTTTTTTAATTGCTGAAACGACAGCTTGTGTACGATCTTTAACATTCATTTTTTGCAAAATATTACTTACATGGTTTTTAACAGTTTTTTCACTGATATATAACGTCTCAGCTACTGCACGGTTACTTTTTCCATCTGCTAATAATTGCAGCACCTGACATTCCCGTTTTGTAAGTAAATGAAGTGGTTTGCGATATTCAATACCACTGTCGTTAATTCTTGATATATTTTCTTTAGCCAAACGACGGTACTCCTGCACTAAATTATGCGTTACCTTTGGATGCAAGTAAGAACCACCTTCACTGACAACTTTAATCGCTTCGATCAGGGAATCCGAGTCCATTTCTTTTAACAGATATCCTTGTGCACCTGTTTTGAGTGCATGTGTCACATAGCTTTCATCATCATGGATGGAAAGAATGATAACATTTGTGTTTGGAAAATACCTGACAAGATCTGCTGTTGCTTGCACACCGTTCATTGTAGGCATATTGATATCCATTAACACAACATCCGGATTGTTTTCCTTTACAAGCTTAGAAGCGATTGTACCATCATCCCCTTCAGCAACAACGTCAAATGAAGGTTCAAATTCTAAAATCCGCTTCACCCCTTCACGAAATAACTTGTGGTCATCAATTAATACAATTTTAATTTTTTTCTCTATATTCATCGTTTTGTTCCTCCTACATTTATTCAAGTATCCCTGTTACGTTTACTATGATAGATGTTTATTACTTTCTGATATTTATCACACATTAACGGGCTGTAATACCCCCACCTCCAAGCGTGAGAAATCCCAAACGTGAGGGTGAGAGTGAGGGTGAGGGTGAGGAAACCCCCACTGAATGAAGTTTCACTTTATCTATAAGAGAATTTATTTCATGTGTTTAAGTACTACCTAAAGACTATAAGGAACATGAATCAGAATGGTAGTTCCCTTGTCTTTTTTGGAGTTGATTTCCAGTTTTCCCTCAATCATTTCCACACGTTCCCGCATACCAATGAGGCCAAATGACTTATCTTTTTTTATCCCAGGATCGAATCCTTTTCCATTATCCTTAATTACCATCGTCAACATGTCTTTTCTAATTTCTAATTTAACCTGAATTAAACTGGCATCCGCATGTTTAATTGCATTCTGTACTGATTCTTGAACTAAGCGAAAAATTGCGATTTCATATTTCTGATTAAGACGCTTCTCTTCTCCGATTGATGAAAATTCAATTTCAGTATCATTGTATTCTGCAATGTTTGCGACATATTTTTTTATTGTGGGTATTAAACCTAAATCATCTAAAGCCATTGGGCGAAGATCGTAAATAATTCGCCGAACTTCATATAAAGAAGAACGAACCATCTGACGAACGCTTTTTATCTCTACAAGTGCCTGTTCAACATTATTTGCTCTAAATGAACGGTCAACCAGCTCTGACCGAAGTAAAATATTTGCAAGCATCTGAGCTGGCCCATCATGAATTTCCCTCGATATTCTTCTGCGCTCTTCCTCTTGTGCTTCTATAATTTTCAAGCCAAATTCCTGTTTCTCTTTTGCACTTTCGATCATTTCATTAACTTGTCTGAAGTCATCATGTAGATATGTAAGTATGACTGATATTTTACTGGCCAATCCCTCTGCTCTATCAATCATTTGACTTAATGTGATCAGTCTTCTTTCTAAATCATCACGTTTTTCACGCAACCCTTTTTCTTCCTGTTGGATCATAGCCAGTTTTGTTTGCATCGCATGTGTTCTCTCATATACTTCACGGATTTCGCTTTCCGTATAGCGATCGAAATATTTACTTACTTCTGCTAAACGTTGTCTGGAGAATCTTACCTTTTGTTCAAGCTGATCCCCATCTTCAATGTGGCGGATAACCTTTTCTTTCGTTTTCTTAAGCTCTTTAACGAGATGTTCATGCTCCTTGCGAGCTTCTTCACTAATATTAAAAATCTCATCCTTGCTATTTTCCACTACTTCGATCATTTCGTCAATTACATGGTCCAATGCAGTATCACTTATTTTTTGTACCAAAGTCTCCCACCAACCTATGCTATAATTATACGTATATTTCCATAATTTTTATAGGGTCTTTTTTCATACTTGCAGGAATTTCTTTCCTATTATTCATAACTTTCATTTAGAACACGGTAAACACAAGGGTTCCTACATACTATAATGTTCCTTTAAGGAGGGAAAAGCAAGGATGTTAGCAAAGTATTTTACTGTCAAACAGGAAGGTAAGGATCAGATTATCATACAAAAGTCACGTTTTATCGGTTATGTTAGACGTGTTGAAACGGAAACAGCAGCACAGGAGTTCATTCAAGCGATCAAAAAAAATCATCCTGATGCAACACATAATTGTTCCGCATATATTATTGGAGAAAATAATGAAATTCAAAAAGCAAACGATGATGGTGAACCAAGTGGCACTGCTGGACTACCAATGCTCGAGGTATTAAAAAAGCAGAATTTAAAGGACACTGCTGTCGTTGTAACAAGGTATTTTGGTGGCATCAAACTTGGAGCAGGCGGCTTAATCCGTGCTTATGGCAGCACGACTTCCCAAGCCATCCAAACTACCGGTGTTGTTAAAAGGCAATTGATGCAAGGTTTCTCCATTATCGTCGATTATACTTTGCTCGGTAAACTGGAGAATGAATTACGTAATTCTGAACATATACTGGAGACAATCAACTATTTGGAGAAGGTAGAATTTGTCGTTTATGTAAAAACGGGAAATGAACAAGCCTTTAAGAAATGGATGATTGACCTGACTAGTGACCAGGCAGAAATCAAAGAAAAAAATACTGCCTATGTGGAAATGGATGTTTCTTCAACATCAGAAGAATAAATAAAGGAGATGATTTTTTGGTTAGTCCTCAACTTTCGCACCAATAAAATAAGCTCAAACAATTAACTTTGATCAACCCAAAATGTTTCTAATTGTTGGCTTGACAACCTTGATAAACATAAAAGATCGTTGTACACACAAGTATAAAATGTGCAATTACTGCCGCATTTGATTTCCGCTGCGGGCTGTTGCTTTCCGCGGGCACGGCCTCAGCCTCCTCGGAAGAAAACCGCTTCCTGCGGGGTCTTCAGACTCGTGCTTTTCCCGCAGGAGTCAACTGCCCTCCGCTCCAATCAAATGCTGGTACAGTGCAACATCGATTGTTAAGCATTGCATTACAGTGAATACGAAAGAAAAAATTAAAAATCAGCGGAGGAAATACATGGAGACTCCTGTGGGAGCAGAGGCCTGGATGAGACCCCACAGAGCGTTAGCTCGAGGAGGCTCATCAGCCGCCCACGGAAAGCGACATGTATTTCCGCAGCGGCATTATAGCACATTTCTGCCTTCTTACTTGTTGAATAGCTCAGCTCATTAAATGAACTGAGCTTTTTTCATATGTAAATACACGATATTTCGCAGTGTTATATCAAAATTCCAACTACTTGCTTACCTTTGACAATGCCGCTTCATCAGCTATTATAGTAACATGGGCATGCTTTCGCAGAATAGATGCTGGGAAGTCCTCCGTTATTTCACCATTCATTAATTTTTCTACAGCTTCTGCTTTATTTTCACCTGAAACAAGCAAAATAATTTCTTTGCTCTCCATGATTGTTTCGATTCCCATTGTTATTGCTTTGCTAGGCACCTCATCCATAGATGAAAAGAATCTGGCATTCGCATTACGTGTTGATTCGTCTAAGTCAACGATATGTGTTCTGCTTGAAGCAGGTGTTCCAGGCTCATTAAAACCGATATGACCATTTCCTCCTATCCCAAGTAGCTGAACATCAATATGATCAGCATCACGAATCAATGCTTCATAATCCTGACATTCTTTTTCCAGGTCGCTTACAGATCCATTTGGTACATGGGCCTGACTGCTAAGAATATCAATATGATTAAATAACTTTTCATTCATGTAATAGTGATAGCTGTTTGGATTTGTTCTTTCCAAACCTACATATTCATCCAGGTTAAAGCTTGTCACATTTTTGAAGGATACTTCATTATCTTTATATTTATCAATGAGGTACTGGTATAATCCCTCTGGCGTAGACCCTGTTGCCAACCCTAAAACTGGTTTATCTAGTTGGTTTAATTTCTCCATAACTAAAGTGCCGACCTTTTTACTCATTTCCTCATAATTCTTTACCATTATAATTTCCATTTTATCTACTCCTTCATTAACCAATTAACAAAAAAACTACATCAATGTTAAATGTAGTCGTATTGCAACTATTTTGCAAGTGTTTGAAAATTTCCTTTGAATTGTTTACCATTCGTTAATTCTTTTATAAGCAGTTGAATCAACTCTTCTGAAGATTGAATTTTATAATTTTCTGTTTCATCAATCATTTTTGTAAGCATTCTTTTATACTCTTCTTGCTCAGCCATTAAATTCCCACCTTTTAATTAACTCACATTTACAAAACTAGTTAAATAGGACTATAGCATATTATTATGGAAGTTGTTGTCGAAAAATGTCGACTTTTTATTATAATAGTTAAAAACTTACTTTTTTTAAAGGGATTCTAAGAATAACATGCTTTTTTAGAATCCCTACCATTTGTGCGTTGTGTAAGCTTTAATGACATAAACACTATGCTCGAACTTTCACTGATTATGTTAAAAGTGATGTGTTATCAATGTAAGATTATTTTTGATCCATTAATAGATTCGACAACTTTATTATTTTTTTGACGTTTTAATACTTTTTTTCGTTTTCCACCGTCGAAAAACGACTAGACAACAAACAGCAAGCAGTCCTCCAAAACTATCTAATAAAACATCTCCAATATAAGGGGTACGGTTAGGTGTAAAGCCTTGATGAATTTCATCTAAAATAGCATATGCAAGAGTCAAGAAAAAGGATATGAATAGAGTTGTCCTAAATAATATGCTGGCTGCCTTTTTTATGGCAATATAAAACAAGCATAATAGTACAAAAAAAACTCCCACATGTGCCCCTTTACGTATGAAAAATTCAATAAAACCTTCCACGCCATGGGTTTGTACACTAACGACTGAATTGTGATAAGAAAAAGAAATCCAACCCAGGAACGGCTCTAGAAAAGAAAGATCAATCGTCTGAGAGAGTAATGGTTTCATATTTTGTTTTTCATAAGGGGTAGAAGAGGAGTAAAAAATTACCCCCATCCAAGTTATTGGGAAAAGCCAGTACAGATACTTTTGCATTTTGTCACCATTTCCATTTATTGAATACCTTCTATTTGATTATAATCTGAATGAAGAAATTAATCACGAAAATTATTCATACCAATTCCAGATTTCCACGCCACCTAAATGGAACTGATGAAGTAATTCCTCATGCATGAGCCGTTTCATTTCTCGAACAGGTCCTGTCACTGTTGCTCCGTAGACCTGCATGCCGTTTTCTTTAATATAGGCTAACCTCGCTTTATCCAATTTCTTATCCTGATAGTTTCCATGTTCCATTAGCCATTCTATATCTTGGTAAAATTGATTCTCTGCCTTAACAATACTACCTTCTCCGGATAAAGAACCAAATGATGAAGAATGTCGATTTTTTTCATCGTACTCTATAAACGGCCTTAGCATTAATGATGGCACGAAGGTAAATTGACTTGCCCGACCATAGCTCGTGTAATTGCTGACATCACTATCCGTTAGTTCTCCTCCGTAAATAGGCATCTGATAAACCTGTACATCGTAATCAGAAAGGATATTTATTAGTTCTTCGGGATTCATTGATTCAATGGTGGAAAATTGCACTTGAGCAACAAAACCATCGTTCATTTTTTCCAGTTGTGATAATGTTAAGTTACTTAAATGGGCGTTATTCTCAGTGTAAGTTTCTCCCAATAAATCAGGTGCTACTGCATAGGATTGTGTAGCATTTTCATTTAAGTACCTACGATCAAAATTGAGATTTATCTTCACCTCACCAAAAAGCGTTTTCTTAGCTGCTACTTCTCCAACTACAACTTCCCATGCGCCTATATTACGATATAAAGTGAGACTGGTTTCCTGTGTTAAGAATGAATTGATTTCTGCACGGGGGAAGCCATGTTTTTCCACTGCTATCCCCGGATTTCTTGTTTCTACAATGGTTGTAACTAACCGGTCAAATTCTGCTTGCTTTCCAGACATATCATAGAAAACACTAACAGGAATGATATATAATAAATACAAAAAGAAAATGATTAACAGTATTCGTACAACTGTAAATGTAATGGAAAGCCTTGTCTGCCATACTAATTTCCGAGCACTATTTTTATCTACTTTTACTTCTTTTTCATTCCACTCTGATAACACATCATCTTTTTTCATTAGTCCAAATCTCCTTTCCTCAACCGCTCATCACACTCTCGAAACTTTTGCCGCGCACGGTGCAGTGTTGTTTTTACCTGGCTTTCTGTTAGATTCATTGTGGTAGAAAGCTCCTTATAGGTTAATCCCTGTATTTCCCTCAGATATAAAATTGTCTGCATTCGTTCAGGAAGCATACCCATCACTTCTTCCAGCTCCTCCTGCTTTGTTCTTTTTTCCACTTGCTGTTCGGGGTTTCCCAGATCACTGATTGATATATGTTCCATTTTTAGCTTATCAACCATTCGCTGCTCAGCGTTTGACTTTCTAACAGAATCGATATATAAATGACGGGCTACCTTAAATAGCCATGCCCTCGCTTGAAGTATATTTTTAACCTTTAGGGAAACCATTGCCCTATAAAAAGTTTCCTGAAGCAATTCCTCAGCTAGCTCACGATTTCGTGTCATTTGCACCAAATAACGAAATAGAGGAAGCTGATACTGCTCAAAGAGCTCCGTAAATATGTGCTTTTTCAACCAACTTCCTCCCCCCTCTGTATAATAAAACGAAATACATCGGAATTTGTTACACGATTTTTAAAAACACACCAAAAAAAACTGTAGTGCATATCGCTCTACAGTTTTTTTAATCTTGTTTATTTCGCCATTTATTAAATTCCAGGTATTCTTTAAATTGTTCTTTTGTTACGCCCGAATTCATTGCTTCCTGCACAATATCCAGCCATTCATCATCCAGATTATCTGTTTGTACTGCATTATTTTCTTGTATTAATTCATTTACGGAAACACCTAATACTTTGCCGATCTTTTCGATAAACTGAATAGATGGATTGGATTGAAGGTTCCGTTCAATTGAACTCAGGTATGATTTAGCCACACCCGCTTTTTCGGCTAATTCTGATAGAGACATCTTTTTATTTTGGCGCAACTGTTTTATTTTTTCACCGATCAAGTTTCCCTCACCTACTTTCAAAGGGAATTATATCATAAAATAGCTGAGCAGTTCTATATATAGCACAAGTTCTTTTTATCATTTTGTAGTTTCCCCCGCCTCCGTTAAGAATAGACGGATTTCCTCTACAGTTAACCCCATTGTTTTTGCTTCCTTCATTAACTTTACCCACTCATAATCAAGAGAAACACTTTCCACCGTATTATTCATATTCCGTCCCCCATTTTTATACCGACAATCCAGCCGTCTTAGCCAAATCGACCTTAGACCCGTGACTTTGCGTCCCTATTTTTCAATAAGTTTGCCTTTTTCAAATATTACTTTAGATTTAAGACTATTATACTATAGATACAAAGCTATTTGGGTGGCTTGTTTTGTCAGAATAAGACTAGTTTTGCTGTTCTATTCAGAATAAACTACATATATATGTCGATAGTAGAATTTATGTAAATGATCTATTTGAGAATTTAAGAAGACCTATACTCTCGTTTTATTTGCATTTTTGATCTTTTTATTAATAAGAAGGATCAACCCGCCGAAAAAGATAAGCAATGCCCCCATCAGTAAAATTGTAAACATATTGGTTGCAGTATCTGGAAGAAAAAGTCCTACACCCTGAGAACTGCCGCTACTCCCTATCATGCCACTTATCTTCGCAGCATCACGACTGCTTTCTTCACTTTCGGCAGTAAACAGTAAAGAAAATTGAGTCTGTAATCCCTGATATTCATTCCCTAGATGCTCTGGGAATCTAATGGTAAACTCCAGCTCCTCTTCGTCCATCAATGATAAACTTCTTTTTGGAAATTCTTTAAAGTCTTTAAGTTTTCCATTATATAACTCAAAATCTTCTGTCTTGACTTCAAGGATTAGTTCATTGAATAACTTTTTGGAGTCATTCTCGTTTTGTATTGTAACAAAATAATGAAAATCTAGTTTTCCGTTATTTTTAATAACAACTTTTCTCGGAGCCCAATCCCCTGGCTTCATATTATCTACATTAAATAAGACACTCTCCGGCAGTATCTCGATCGAAATCTCCTGTTCATCTGCTGTATCCGCTGCAAACATGATGTCTGAGGCACTAACAGCGATTATAAAGCCAGTTACTATCGCTAATATAAAGCTTTTCAGCTTATTAGTATTCATGGACATCTTCCTCTTGTAAGACTTTTCATTTTTTCAAAAAAATTATTTCGCATCCGCAGTCTTATCTATATTTTGCTTTTCCAGCTGACTTAATGTTCTCCATATGGAAAATGCAGAATATCCGAGCATTAGTATACCTGGAACAATGAGAAATAATATGGCTCCATTCGGTGATTGTGCAAATTCAATGAAGTATCCAACAAACGGTATGGTAAAACCTGTATATACACCTACAACATTTTCGGCCAGAACAGGGTTTCTGTCCTGGGCATTATTATTGTCCCCTTTCGTTGTATACAAAACTCCACTATTTGTTTCCTGAGTTTCCGTAATTCTGTGTGTAACTAATTTATTGTCTTCTTCCATAAATGTTATTACATCACCTTTTTTAAATGTGCCTGTTTTTTCTCCTGCAACAGACTGAATTGCGATAATGGAACCTGTTTGTATCTCGGGTTCCATTGATCCAGAAAGAACCGTTTTTAGCTGATATCCGAATACTTCTGGTTCTCCACCGGATAATTTGGTGGAAAGTACCAGTAAAGCTACACCGACCAGTAAAATCATAAGTACACTTGTTACAAGTCGATTTATCCATTTTAACAAGATACGTTTTTTCATTCGCCTTCACCTTCTCCATTTGAATTGCTGACCTCTGTTTCTTCTGTTGTTTCTTCTTTAGTTTCTGCTTGTTTAGCTGCCTGACTGTCTTCCGTTTTTTGTTCAGCAGGATTTTCTTCTTCAGTTTTCGCTTCTTTTATTTCATTTTCCTTCCTTTCTTCCCCTGCTTTTTTAACGTTTTCCTTTTCAATACTGATTTCGGTACTTTCCGTCTCATTTTTTGCAGCTTTTTCCTTCACCGGCTTTTCCTGTTTTGAATTTTCTTCTTCGGTTGATACACTATCTATTTCTTGCTTCTTCGGTTTTTGCCCAGAACCGCAATCAACTTTGATTTCCTTACTCCAAATTTCCGATGAATCCGACTGTTCATTATACTGATAAGCCTTAAAAATATATCTTCCAGGTAATCCTGTTTTAAAGGTCAGTTCAGTTGATTCACCACTTTTCAATGCTTTAATAATTCCTTCTCCTTCTCCAAGCTTCGTTTTTTCACCATGCTTCTGGGGATTGCCATTTTCAATATAGTACACTTCATATGTACTTTCAGTCTCCATATCTCCATCGCCTACATTTTTAATATTTCTGTTTATAGTCAGTTGTTCACATGAATCGAAATTTTGATTTCCATGATCAATAAATGCCAGTTCCCATAATTCTTTATTAGAATCCTCCGTTTCCCAGGCACCAATGGTTATTCCTCCGTTCGCCTTCAGCTTATCATTAAAGTGGGCTGTAGTATCAGAGGTGAAATAGGCTGCAGATAATAGCAACAGATACCAGATAAGCACTAATTTACTAGTCAAAATAAACCGATTATTTTTTGATTTAAATTTTCTCAGTCTAGAAAATCTCAAAGACTCTCCACCCTTTCTGATAACACAAAATTTATATATATTCAGGAACACAGAATTCATATTATGTGCTTTTGAATAGCTATAAACAGTTGGGAGAAGACTTTTCTTCCCCCATTATCTTGAATACAAAGCTATTTTTAAAAATCAATTGAAAGCTGGCTTTCCATCTCTTTGGATAGCTTCAAATTCCCATTTCAACTTTAGTTCATCATTTTGAAAATGGTTTTGAATTTCCCCATTATCTACAAAGTGAAAACGCACCGTGAATTTCTCTATATTGCTTTTAACGGGGAATTCATCGAGAATCAGCTGCGGATTATCATTTAATTCGGATAGCATTTTCTTAAATACGATATTTTCTTTACCGTTTACATGATATAAATACTCCACCTGAATATGTTCTCCCAGATCATCCCCATTATTTGGTAATCCCTTATCAACCACATCATAGGAAGAATGAAGAATTACTTCTTTTATATCTACAGTTCCGTCATTTGTCAGTTCAAAATGGCCATTTATCGTATCCCCTGGCACAATGTCTTCTATTTGAATAATGGTCTCTTTATTAATTCCTAAATCCAACAAACCCGTTGCGAAAGTGTTGTTGGTAGCTTCCGTGTCATTAAAGTAGGCAAATGTC
This sequence comes from Oceanobacillus sp. NCCP-135, assembly GCF_059698015.1. Taxonomy (NCBI): domain Bacteria; kingdom Bacillati; phylum Bacillota; class Bacilli; order Caryophanales; family Bacillaceae; genus Oceanobacillus; species Oceanobacillus sp. NCCP-135. The sequence goes on from NZ_BAAKSZ010000006.1 coordinate 73,690, forward strand.
CCACCGAAAATCAGGTTTATTCCTAAAAAACCAACAAAAGCTGCAGTAAGTAAATTTCGTTTTACACTTTTCATGTAAATAACCTCCCTTGCTTAATGTAAGGAAGATAAGGGAGAAATGTTTCTCCCTTATCTTTCCGATATTATTTTGCTTCTCCTTCTGTCTGTTGTGCATCGAAAGTCCATTCAAGTTCTAAACTGTCTCCTTGGAATTGATTCTGATCTTCTCCGTTATCAACGAATTCAAATTGCACAAAGAATGTATCATTTGTTCCTGGTGCCAAACCTCTCTCTTCCCAGAATACTAACCAGAATTTCTCTTGTACTAATTCAGGGGAAGCATTCTTAAGTTCTGCCAAAGTCGTTGACCAAATAGGCGTAGTCAGTTTATCAGCATTAGTCAAAAAGTTAACCTTAATATGTTCAGCAAAATCTTCTCCATTATTATCACTTTGCGCATCTACCACAGTATAATCTGTTATTAGATCAACCGTTTTAATATGCAAAGACCCGTCATTATTCAGGTTAAAACCTCGTAGCATTGTATCACCAGGTTTGATATTATCTACATTGATAATTTCTGTTGGATCAACACTCAAATCCAATGTACCTGCTGCAAATGAATTATTTGTTGTCTCTGCATCACTAAAGTAAGCAAACGTACCTCCACCGATTAATCCTAGTCCCAATACTGCTGTCGCTACACCCATACCTAATTTTTTCTTAATACTCATTATAAATTCCTCCTCGTAAATTAGATTTGTACATTAGTTAATACCTTATTCCCGAAAACCTTCTCACTGCATTTTCTTTGATGACTGCGAATTTCCCCATGTACTATTTTAAAATTATGTTTAGTACACTAAAGTGAAACTTCATTCAGTGGCGGTTTTCTTTTCATCCCCCACTGAATGTTAGCACCGCACGATATGACCTAAAGGCCCATTGAACCAATCGGGCCTTTACTGGCTGTTGGATCTCTCACTTAGAATTTTAATGTTCCCTTAATTCTTGAAGTGGGAGTCTTACAGTCAGTTACACTGCGATAAAGGTTCAATGCTAACGAACAGTTCCTGATACAGCGAATGTCCTCCCTTCTTTATGTAAAGTGCTTTCAAGTTGTTTGTGTTCTTTTTTAAGATCATTTGTACTTAATAAAGAACAATTGATTATAGTATAAATCATAACTCACAATTTAAAAACCCCCAAAAATACTTAAATATTCTTTATTAAGAACTATTATCTCCTATTTACTTCAATTTTCTTCATTTTTTTCAAAATCACAATTATTTTTTTATAAAAAATTCTCTATTAAGGACTACGGATCTTGTTACATTAACGTTTAATTTCTACTTTAGAGATCATCAAAACGAACGAAACAATCAACTTTAAATTCATGGTTCAATCACATTTTGCGGGGAGGGTTGGTTAAATTGCTTTATTCGGAACCGGTATAATGTGTTTTTAAGAAACAAAACTATTAATTTCCCGTACTTTGTGAAAGATCCAAATTCATTAAAACTTCTATTAAAAGTACCTATACATATAGAACTATGGAAAAATTTCCATTCCTATATAATAATTGCCAGTTCGATCTATTATTAATGCACTTCCTATAAATGAAAAAAACTAAATATTATCTAGACTAAACCTGTATAATTCGATATAATTTAGACATAATCTGATTATTTTTACAAACTTCGAATAAAATGTAAGAGACAGAGGAGAATACGAGTGAATTCAAGAATTGATAATAGAAGAACAAAGAAAAAACGCAAATGGCCTTTTTGGGTTGGTGGAATATTACTTGCTTTACTGTTAATCGGTGTCGGACTTGTATACTATATTTGGGATAAGGTTGGGGATACGGTAGAGACCATGCATAACCCATTGGCACGGGATGATGATCCGGAACGGCAGAAGGAATTGGAAGCTATTTTTAAAGATAAGAATTCACTTAATATTCTACTGCTCGGAGTGGACCAGCGTGAAGGAGATAAAGGTCGATCAGATACAATGATTCTCATGTCATTAAATCCAAATACAGATTCCATGGCAATGCTAAGCATTCCGAGAGATACGTATGTAAATATTCCAGGTCGCGGAATGGATAAGATCAATCACGCATATGCTTTTGGTGATGTAGAATTATCTGTCCAAACAGTTGAAGAGGCTTTCGATTTACCAGTTCATTTCTATGCAAGAGTGAATATGGAAGGATTTAAACAGGGAATTGATGCAATTGGCGGGGTTACTATAACAAATGACCAAATCTTTTCTCAGGGTGCTTCGAGTTTTTCTGAAGGACAAATTCATTTAAATGGTGATCAGGCATTAGATTACATTCGCATGCGGAAAAATGATCCTCGAGGTGATCTAGGTCGAAATGAACGTCAGCGAAATGTTGTACAGGCAGCCATTAAGGAAGGTGCTAGCTTCTCTAGTATTACAAAAGTTGGCGATATTTTGGAAATATTAGGTGGTAATGTTAATACCGATTTGAATATGGATCGGATGCAGACATTATTCAGTGGCTATCGTGGAACCATCGGAAATACGAAAACATTGGAAATAAGCGGTAGTGGACAAACAATTAATGGTGTATGGTATTATGTTGTACCAGACTCTGAATTTAACCGCATCAGAACCGAGATTACCGAACATATGGAAGCAAGATAGAAATAAAAAAGTCACCTGTAGGAATTTAAATGCATGGTGACTTTTTGTTTTTAATAATTTCTATATGGGGAACTACCAGCAAAACACTGAAAACATACGCTAAGAAATTTATCGCTATTTTGATATGTGTATATGAGACATTTACAACCTTATAAGATTTAAAACATATTTATTTTCCTGACGCTATCTAAATAAGCAAAAGATTAGTTTGTTAATCAATAAAGGGGTTAGCGTAAAAAACGTGCTTTTTCAATGTCGAATTTTACTTAACGTATTAACGTGAAGAACAAGAAACTAGATGAGTCCGTGCTTTTGCACAAGCTTGGTAAGACGGTCCTGTAACTCTTTGATATCGGGACGATCATTGGCAATGGTAAAACGGCTAAGGGCTCGTTTCTCATCGTCCCGTGTTACGTGAAGGTGTCGCCAATGGTTAAATAATGAGAAAAGCGCACAATCATTAGAATAATTAGAGGTAGCTGCTTTATTAATTTTAGTATTGGGAATTGTATCATCAGCGATTAGTGATCAGGAAAGTGGATAACTAAGATAATCACAAGTATCATCGATAATATAAAAGGTATGGTAGACTAATAGAAAAACATTGATTGCTGGCACAGGAGGTTTATTTTAGTGAGGAAAATCGTAGTCTTAAGTGTATTGTTCTTTATCTTTTTATCGGGGTGTTCACAAGAACCAAATAATCAAGAAGAAACTAAAGAATCACTGGAAGCAGGAACTATGATCACACCTGACGATAATGAAGAACAAAAGGAACAAGATGAGTCAGAAGCTTCTGATGAAGAAGAAAATAAGACAAGTTCTTCTCAAGAGTATGAAACAGATCCATTACCAACAACAGTAGAGGAATTAGCAGCATTACAACAAGGGAAGTATTCCCAAAAAGTCTTTAATAATAAAGATGGGACAGAACGAGAAGGTGCTGAATTACTGGATTACCTGGGGGAAGATATGCCCGAAATAAGTAGTAATCCCAGTGAAGCAGAGATTGAGTATTTTTATAGAGAAACATTAAAGCTCGTCCAAGATGATTATATTGGCGAGGAAGAAATTTTAAAAGATTTAAAATTCCAATTATTAGGAAGTCCCGAAGTAGAGGACCCCAGGTATCAATTTAAAGAACAACTAAACATTGCAGTTTTATTGGATGCTTCTGGCAGTATGGCGCAGCTAATAAACGGAAAAACAAAAATGGATGTAGCAAAAGAAACCATTACAGCTTTTTTGGAAGAATTACCTGAAGAAACCAATGTAGCACTTCGTGTGTATGGTCACAAAGGAACAGGAGCAGATAGTGATAAGAAACTATCCTGTAGTAGCTCTGAGATTATTTATGGGTATAGTCCCTATAAAGAAGCAGCATTTTCAGAGGCGTTGAATTCCGTTCAACCAGCTGGCTGGACACCAAATGGTTTAGCTTTATCCAAAGCGCAGGAAGATTTAGCTGAATATAATGGAGATGAAAACACCAATATTGTGTACTTAATAAGCGATGGGATTGAGACTTGTGAAACAGAGCCAGTGAAGGTAGCCGAGCAATTCCATGATTCGAATATACAGCCTATCATCAATGTAATCGGTTTTGATGTAGATAGTGAAGGTCAAAATCATTTGAAAGAAATTGCGAACGCTGCTGAAGGTCTGTATCAAACAGCGCAAAATGAAGATGAGTTAGCGAATGAATTTGATAAAATAAATGAACTTGCAAAAGCATGGGAAAAGTGGAAAGAAAAAGGCACACAACAATTAGATTTAAAAGAGGTTCAGAACAATCTCGATATTTTTGTTCATATAACGAGAAATAAAGAAAAGCTATCTGAAGAACAAACTTCACTAAAATATATTTTTAAAGCATTACAATCAACAGGTGAAATTTCAGAAGAAACCTTTCAACAATTGCAAGAGGAAAATGCGAACTACCATGATGCCATGAGGTCAGAAGTTGATAAGCTACAAAGTGAGTTAGAAGAATGGAATAACAATTCTTATAAAGAGGCTTTACAGAAATTGGAAGAGAAATATCAGGAAAATCAAACCAATAATAGTTAAATGATAAAATACACTTTGGATATTTTATGATGTTATTCGTGTATGGAAATGAGATGTCATGAAAGAAGGAAAATTACAATCGGCCAATTTTCATTGTAATAATCAGCATCATCCTACTCTGGAATATATTTCCGGTGATCAGTGTGTCAGCGAGTTTTATCACTCTTTTTCAGCCGAGTACTTCAGGAAATCTAACACTCCCGGAGAACCAATCACTAGTGGCGAATTTATTGCTTCAGGAGAGATATATGAATATGGCGAATCTTATAATGATGGGTTCAGCATAGAGTCAGGTGACTGATTCAACTCTGGAGAACCAATAACTAAAGAAAATCCTAGTACATATGGTCAATTTATCATTCCAAATGTCCCCCCACCTTTTTCCAAGATAGTGATTGGTAGTGCTATTCAACCCATGGCAGTAGTGCAAATGACACAAACGGATCGGCTGTTAACAGTGGAAATAACGATGCCAGCGGAAATGCTGTGGAAGGCAACAGTACAAATGCCAATGGTAATACAATTGATGGCGGCAATGACGATGGATCTGGATGATCGGCAAGTTTTTTGGAAATATCCACACCGGTGTCATTGTACGGATGCACAGCGTTGAGCCGAGAAGCAATATCTTCCTCTTCTTTGCTTACTGTTCCTTCAATTGTACAAAACCCTTCCAATATCGAATTGACGGCTTCATAAGCATTGACCAATCCGTAGTCATAACCGTTATTCGGTGCTTCCGGATATTCACTGTCCGTCTTAGGTGTTGCTGTATCCAATAAGACTTCTTCATGCTTGAAGGCGGTCATTCTGGCATCGGCTTGCAGGAGCAGCGCTACTACACCAGAAACTGCTGGGGTTGCCGAGAAAATTTTGGAAATGCTGTCGAAATATGTTAAATAAAATAGAAAATATTTGAAATTGAGTGTATATACATATACCTAATTTTTTGCCTTATTATCTTAGTTCAAATATCACCTTGTTTAAACGCCATTTTCTCTAAACTCTTTACTGTATATCCGCTAATGGATTTAGTTTTTTTGTCTCATTTTTTGATTTTCTCTTTAAAAGAACAAAAGATCATTCAATTGTTCTATAAACCGTTAGCCAATGTAGTGAAACAGTTAAAACTCACAGGCTGATTTTTTTTAAGCTACTGAATCCATGAACATAATTTTTTAAAAATCGAATTTGTGACATAGGATAAGTCTGTCTTTTTTTAGGACTAATTAAGAAAAATGCAAGAGTCAAATATATATCGTGTTAAACAACTCGTGATATTCTAAAACAGACCTTTAACGTATGTTTTTGTTAATTTGTTGAGTACCCCTTTATAGGTCAAAAGTGTTATAATATCAGTAAAACCAATACGATTGAGAGGGGTTCAAATGAAAAGATTTACGCTATTTTTATCGATGATTTTCATTATTTTCCTTACTGCCTGTTCTGAGGATGAAGTCACGCCAAATGAACGGTTTGATACGTATGTTAAGCAGTGGAATGATGAGGAATTTACAAAAATGTACACCATGCTCACATCTAAAGCAACAGAAACATATCCAATAGAAGAATTTGTGGATCGTTATGCAAAAATCTATGAAGATCTTGATATATCAGATCTCACTATAACGTATGAAAAATTGAATGAGGATGAACTCGAAATTGCTATGGAAGAAGGTATAGCTACCCTTTCTTTTAAAGTAAAAATGAAAAGTCTTGCCGGTCCTATTTCCTTTAATTATGATGCTACACTAGTCCAGGAAGGGGAAGAAGAAGAAAAAAACTGGTTCGTGCAATGGGATCCGGGGTTTATTTTCCCTGAAATTAAAGATGGTGGTGACATTAGAATTCAAACACAAGACCCCAACCGCGGGGAAATCCACGACCGTAATAAAATGCCATTAGCAATGAATGGTCCTATTTTCAAGGTCGGAATTGTACCGGAGAAACTGGGTGCAAATCCGGAACAGAATAAAGAGAAAATAGCGGATCTCTTGGGTATATCTATTGATGCTATCGATACCGCTTTAGGAGCAGGCTGGGTCGAGCCACATTTATTAGTACCCATCAAGGATATTTATAATGAAGAAACGAGAGATCAGCTTCTGCAAATTGCAGGTGTGAGTATTGATAATGGAACTGGTAGAATCTATCCAGAGGGTAAGGCAGCTGCACATTTAATTGGTTATGTTGGACAAGTTAAAGCTGAAGATCTGGAAGATAAAGAGCCAGGAGAATATGGAGCAAATGATGTTATAGGGAAACGTGGTCTTGAAGAATGGTATGAAGATCGCCTTAAAGGAGAAAGAGGAATCAAGATTATCATTGAAAAAGAAGGCGAAGAAACTGCTATCCTCGCGGAGAAGCCTGTAAAAGATGGTGAAAATATCTCCCTTACCATTGATGTTAATATACAGGAAAAAATATATCATTCCTATGATGGCGATGCAGGAACCGCAGCAGCTATTGATCCGAAAACAGGTGAAACGCTAGCACTTGTAAGCAGCCCGGCATTTGATCCGAATGAAATCTTATATGGTACTAATCCAAACCTATGGGAAGATTTACAAAACAACGAGCAAAATCCGGTTCTTAATCGTTTCTCTGCAACATTCGCTCCCGGTTCCGTAATCAAGCCTGTTACCACTGCAATCGGATTACAAAATGGTTCCATCACACCTGATGAAGGTATCGAAATAAAAGGGTTAACCTGGAGTAATGGCGAAGGTTGGGGTAATTATGAAGTGCGTCGGGTTTCCGAATCCAATGGGCCAGTTGATCTCAGAGATGCCTTGATTCGCTCAGATAATATTTATTTTGCAATGAAGGGTGTAGAAATGGGAAGCGAAGCATTTATTTCCGGTTTAACTAATTTTGGCTTTGGGGAAGAATTACCATACGAATACCCGATAACTCCATCCTCTGTCTCATCAACTGGTGAAATAAATGATGAAGTATTACTGGCAAATTCAAGCTATGGCCAGGGTGAACTAGAAATGAGTGCCATTCATTTAGCACTATCCTTTACGCCTATTTTAAATGAAGGTACTATGGTCAAACCAACATTACTCTTGAGTGAAGATACCTCTCAGATTTGGAAGGAAGGATTACTTAACAAAAGTGATGCCACCATGCTGCAAGACACACTTAGAGAAGTGGTTACAAATGGTACGGCAAAAAAAGCAGACGAAGCAGACTTTCCTATCTCCGGTAAAACCGGAACAGCTGAATTAAAACTAACCGGTGACGATGAATCCGGTCAGGAAAATGGCTGGTTTGTAGGCTATCCTGCAAATGACCAGGATATTCTTATAGCGATGATGGTTGAACATACTGAAGATCGCGGAGGCAGCAGCTATACAGTGGAAAAGGTTACCGATGTTTTAATGAACATTAAATAATTTTGCAGTCTATCCATTCGGGTAGACCTTTTTTTACACAACATGCCACTTCCATATATATGGAAGTGGCATGTATACTTATAAAATCCGATTATAATACGTGCTTAAAAGGGGATAAAAAGAAACCGAGAAGTTCTTTTGCGGCGTAGCTCCCCGTACCGGAATGTATGCAGTTAATACGTGAGCAGATACTCTCGCATGCAGGAAAAGTATTTTTCTTTTCCAAGGAAGCACAAAAGCAAGCCAACGAGCTTCTCATGTGATGTGGAGACTTCGACGTTCGACACAATGGCTTTTGATAGGGCAAGCGTTAGTGCAGTCCAATGTTTTCGGTGGGACGAGCCTTGGGCGCTTCCCTTGATTTTCGGTAGACGATCCTTGGCGCAGTCTCAGGCTTTTCGGGTGGGCGATCTTTGGCGCAGTCTCAGGACGTGTCTGTACTTAGTCAAAGATCCCCTATCTCGATATATCATTTTTACCGGACTTTTTGAACATCCTCTTATAATAATTTTACCAATGCATTAAATGCTTCTTCATCACGTTCGTCCAATGCTTTGTCTATCAAGCGTTTTAAATTTTGTCTTTCCATTTCTTCTATACTGAGCGCTTCTTCATTTTGTTTAGTTTTACTTACATTACTATCTTTTGCGTAATAAGGATCTACGATTAAATATAATTGATTTAAAAATTCGGGAAGGGAAATTAATTCATCCATGGTTACGTATACGACATCTTTTCCTTTTTGAAAAGCAAATTTAGCATCGGTATTTTCCACCTTGTACGTTTTGCGGTTAATCCGTATTTCCTTCGCTTCAACTGGAATAAATTGATATACTTTATTATTAATTATAACCGAGAAATATTGATATGCTAGGATTACTCGAACATAATTATCATCAGCTTTAATATAATATGGCTTTAACATCTTTACAGTTAACATCCATTCCACCTCCCATTATTATTTTCTCTAAATTTTCAGTTAATTAATTTTACATTATTTTCTTTAAAATTACAAGAGAAATGTTCATTTTTTTAAAAAGGCAACTCTCCCTGATAGGAAAATTGCCTATATACTTCCGTTGCTATATAAATTCAAGGCAGTTCTACAAGATTGGGACTGCGATTACTCTTCCGGGCGATTTCCGCACGCTCCAGGCGATATTCCCTTTCTCCGGGCGATATTTCCTTTCTCCCGGCGATTTCCGCTCGCTCCGGGCGATATTCCTCGCTCTCCGGGCGATATTTCCTTTCTCCCGGCGATATTTCCTTTCTCCCGGCGATATTCCCCGCTCTCCTGGCGATATTTCCTTTCTCCGGGCGATTTCCGCACGCTTCCGGACGATTTCCCCGCTCTCCAGGCGATATCCGCACGCTTCCGGACGATTTCCCCGCTCTCCTGGCGATATCCGCACGCTCCGGGCGATATTCCCCGCTCTCCTGGCGATACTTCCTTTCTCCGGGCGATATGCTCCCGGCGACACTTCGGCGTAAAGAGTCAGTTTTATATGACCGGCTGCTTCGATTTCTCATTAGATCACATTTAAGCGATTAATGTGATCATTTGGATAGATTACGCTCTCCCACGGTCACATAGTAGCGATATATGTGACCATTTGCATCAGATTTCCTCATGATTTAAGGTTCACATTTTAAGAATTTGTATTTTTATCACATTTTATGGATTTAAATTTTCTGTCGTAGTTTTTATCGATTGCGTGGATTAGAGTGCACCAACATTCACGAAAATAGCGTATTTTAATGTACTACCTTTTTGATGATAAATGCTGTAATTTCGTCCATTTCATTTTTACTGAAAGAATAATTTTCCTCTAAACTATTGAGATACTGCCCTGCTTGCTTTAAATGCTGCACGCCTTGTTTCATATAGGACTTATAGCCGTTATTCACTTTATAAATCTTATCTGCGTATTTTTCATCTGTACCAGGAGTGACAGTCTCTTCGTATAAATCAATGATTTTTTCCCCAGATCTTTCAGGAAAAAATTCATGAGGATCTGTGCTATCAAACAAACAAAAATCAAGCTCAGGTACAAGCACCATATCCATGCTGTTTGGATCAAAGCTACAATGATAAAGCTCAACGTCTAATCCTTGCTCCTGGCAAGCTTGAGAAACTTTTTTCATAAAGGTGGATTTACCGGTTCCAGCACGCCCTTTGATATGAATAACTGTTGCTATATTTTCTATTATATGCGGCACTTCATTTACAACACCATCAGCGGTATTCGTACCAAAAAGCCGATGAAAAACATGAGCTTGTCGATCTTGTTTTTTTGTTTGTTTAAGCAACTCTGCAATAAATTCCTTCGCAAGCTGATTTGCGCTATTGAAATTCATCTCTGCAATGAAGATACTTTCAAGTTCATCATGGATTCGTAACCCTGCTGCAAAGTTTTCGTATGCCATATTGGTAAAATCATCGAAGTTTTTTCTCGCTCTCATCCATTTATTACTGCTTGGTAGTTCTTCATTTAGAAATAATTTTAAATCCAGTTCAATTGCACCACCTAAATCATTAGAAGCAATTCTATCCATGATAAAAGCAACAGATATTTCCCTGATAATAACGCCTTCTATAAAATTTTTACCCAATGTACTGAGAAGAATTTCGAGATTGTATTGATCTTCATAGGTCTTAATAATATTTTTTAAAATTGCAGTTTTTAATTTATGTGATGGGTGTTTTAAAATAATCAACTGATTAAAATTTTCTACATTTGGAGGAAGAAAATTCACAAGCCCTTCAGCCGTGTTACCTGTTACGTAATAATACTTTTTATTGGACAAGGGGACACATCCTTTTTTATCGATTTGTTCTTTATTAATTTATGTATATTAGCTGTACAAGGTGATTCATTCATCTATTTCGCAATATATTTTTCTTAATCACTTGCTTGATTGGGCTCTTACGCATTTATCGATATTTGGGTATCCTCAGCAAATTTATTAATTATCTAGTATCCCTTTGGACATAATGACTCTACTATTTTTTCACACCGTTTTATGCGTAAGAGCCCTGGATTGTTCCTATCGTATTGTATATGAAGTACAAAAGCGAAAGCGCCCGTTTATCACCGTATGTCCTGGACGGAACCGTATGAGATTCACTCCAAAGTATAAGATTCACTAAGATTTTTGCTTTATAAGCAAAAATCAAGTTCATCTAAAAGAAAACACGATGAGCGCATGCGAATCGATGTTGCCTTTCACCTCAAGGGTATAAGTGCGACTAAGCCTCTGGTTCCCAATCGGCAAGTCTTCTTTATCGTAAGGAGGTTTCCGGAAGGGGCAATAGGTGATGGGCGCTGGAGCTGGACGAGGCTGATTCTGATATTAAGTTATATACAGGCTTCAAATTTTATAGTTTCCTAGACAAATCATAAAAAAATCGTCAAATCCCTAATATGCTGAGATTTGACGATTTCTTATCTTAAGTTTCTGCACCTGCCAGTTCCGTTCGTTCTTCCTTTGTAAACACTCTTGACCTTGATAAGAATCTCTTTCCTTCAGGTCCTTCCAATGAAAACATTCCCCCCCGTCCATCAACAGCATCAATTATAAGCTGGGTATGCTTCCAATATTCGTACTGGTCTTTTGAAATATAAAAAGGGGTTTCACCAATTTCTCCAAGTAACAGATCTGATTCACCTATCCGAAATTCACCTCGTGGGTAACACATAGGTGAACTGCCATCACAGCAACCGCCTGATTGATGGAACATAAGATCACCATGTATCGCTTTCAGTGTATCGATCAGATCCAAGGCTTCTTTTGTTGCCGTTACACGATCAACCATTTTCACCAACCTTTCTAAAAACTTCTATTTATACGAAACTGACATGTATCGTTATCTTGGATGCAGAAAAGCGACCAAAATTACTATCCCTTTTCTCCATCGTATTACCAATGCTTTCACCTAAAAAATGCTCCCGTATTATTTAGGGACAAGAGGTCAGATGTCGAATTGGTCGAAATCGGCGAAAAAGCCGATTTCGTATATACTTTATTACTTCTTAAAATAATCCAGCAGGGCCTTCACTATAGCTGATTAAGAGATTCTTTGTTTGCTGGTAGTGATCGAGCATCATTAAATGATTCTCCCTGCCGATACCGGATTTTTTATACCCACCGAATGCAGCATGTGCTGGGTATTGATGGTAGCAGTTTGTCCATACGCGACCTGCTTCAATCCCACGACCAAAACGGTAGGCTGTGTTAATATTGCGCGTCCATACCCCTGCACCCAAACCATAAAGTGTATCATTCGCAATCTCCATTGCTTCTTCTTTATCTTTGAATGTAGTAACAGAAAGAACTGGTCCGAAGATTTCTTCTTGGAATATGCGCATTTTATTATTACCTTTGAAAATGGTTGGTTCAACATAATACCCGTTCTCCAGTTCTCCATCAAGTTTATTCACATTTCCACCGACAAGAAGCTCTGCCCCTTCTTGTTTTCCAATATCTAGGTATGATATGATTTTCTCCATCTGTTCCTGGGAAGCCTGTGCACCCATCATTGTTTCTGTATCCAGTGGATGTCCGATTTTAATCTCGTTTACCCGTTTCATTACCCGATCCATAAATTTATCATACATCGATTCATGTACGAGTGCACGGGATGGGCATGTACAAACCTCGCCCTGATTTAGTGCAAACATGACCAAACCTTCTATTGCTTTATCTAAAAATCCATCGTCTTGATCCATTACATCCTCAAAGAAAATATTTGGTGATTTTCCACCAAGTTCTAGCGTAACCGGGATAATATTTTCAGATGCATATTGCATAATCAGGCGCCCCGTAGTGGTTTCACCTGTAAATGCCACTTTCGCTATCCCGCTGTTTGATGCAAGTGGTTTTCCAGCCTCTAAACCAAACCCGTTAACAATATTAACCACACCCGGAGGCAGTAGATCCTGGATTAATTCCATTAACACATGAATGGATGCAGGCGTTTGTTCGGCTGGTTTTAACACGACACAGTTCCCTGCCGCTAATGCTGGGGCTAATTTCCATGTTGCCATTAGCAGTGGGAAATTCCAAGGAATAATTTGCCCAACTACACCGAGCGGCTCGTGAAAATGATAGGCTACCGTATCATTATCAATTTGACTAATGCCACCTTCCTGTGCACGGATTGCTCCAGCAAAATAACGATAATGATCCACTACCAGCGGTAAATCGGCTGCCAATGTTTCACGGACGGCTTTTCCATTATCCCACGTCTCAGCAACTGCCAGCATTTCTAAATTTTCTTCAACTCTATCTGCAATTTTATTTAGAATATTCGATCGCTCAGCAACAGATGTTTTCCCCCAGGCTACTTTTGCCGAATTGGCTGCATCAACCGCTGCTTGAACATCTTCTTTTGTTGATCTGGCAATTTGACAAAATACCTTGCCCGTTACAGGGGTGACATTTTCAAAGTACTTGCCATTCTCAGGCGGCCGATACTCACCACCAATAAAATTATCATACCTTTCTTTAAAATTCACAAGAGAACCTTCCGTGTTTGGATTTTCATACCTCATACAATTCCTCCTCCTTTGTATTGTAATCGCTTACAAATAAGTCTGGTGAAATACAAGTTGAAACTCTACTAAAAGTATATCAATAACTTCTGAATTATTCCAACAATTAGTTTACTATTAATGAGACAAAAAAAACTGGTTCTAAATAAACCAGTTTTTTTTGTGATGAAGCTATTTTCTAATGGAAAGACGCTGGAATCCCAATGCCGCCATTAACCAATATATTTATAAATTATTTCAACGAAAATATTGCTTCAACTCACTTATTGAGGTACTATGCTTTACTTCATTTCTGGTAGCACGCGCACTTCTTGCTCCATGGTTGACTGACATAGTGGACATTGTGGCTCTTTCTCAAAACTGTATGACTCTCTCATCCAGCCCTGACAATCGTTACTAGTACAGGACCACACATTTGTTTCCACTTCCGGAACTGGCTCTTTTGGTCCACGAGAAAATGACATCATAGCATCCCCTTTCCTATTACAATTCCATTATACTCCTTTCTTTTCAACAAAGAAAGGACTGTTGATAAATCATATCGGATATAAACAGGGTTGCCTTAAGATTGAGCCTTTATACATATTGTCAGTCTTCCCGGGAAATGCTTTAAATTGATAAAACAGTACCGTTACAAGTTCCCCTTTTATAAAAATGTTATTTTCCTCCTATAATACAAAACGTTCAATCGCCTTAGCGACACCATCATTATTATTCGTATCCGTAATAAAATCTGCTGCCTTTTTTATTGCTTCTTCCGCATTCCCCATCGCAACACCAAGCCCAGCTTGCTGGATCATTTTTATATCATTCAGACTATCCCCAACAGCCAGCACTTCATTCATTGTTATACCAATTTCCTTACAAACAAATTCTAATGCCTTTGCTTTACTTACTCCTTTGGGGTTAGCTTCCACATTTGTCGGCTGGGAGTTTGTCAGTTCAAGCCCCTCCATGAAAGAGAGTTCTTTAATCACTTTATCAAGCTTAGCTTTATCAAAAGATTCAAAGCCGATTTTCAGCCATTTATGATCATTAAAATTATCTGGTCGTGAATCACGGTACACCCCATTTGTACTTACCAACCACATACTTACATCAGCGTCATTACCCAGCATCCACATTTTTTCCATTTTTTCTGCCCCAAGCAGATGCTGATCCAGTAATTCTTTTTCTACAGTATAAATTTCGCCCCCATTGGCGGTTACAAGATAAGAATTCAGCTTTAATGCCTCTGCGTAAGGGTAGCAGGATTCGAGCCAGCGGCCGGTACTCAGTACGACATGGATATTTTTTCCCAATGCTTTTACAATCACTTCTTGCGTATATTCTGAAATCTCATGGTCGCTATTTAGTAATGTTCCATCCATATCCAATGCGATTAGTTTAATATCATATTTCTGTTCAGTCATATCATTTTCCTCCACTTATTTTTCTGTTTGTTGTTCTTCCTTAACATTATTATCATAGAGCTTTGTGGTAATAAAAGGGATGAAAAGTAACCCTATTATAACAAAGAACAAAAGCTCAATATTATAAATATCCACGATAAAACCACCAATTACTGGACCAACCATCCTACCACCTGCACCTACACTATTTACAATTCCTTGATAAAAGCCAGCTCTTCCTGGTGGTGCCAGTTTGTTTGCCAATGTTGGAATCGCTGGCCATACAAGCATTTCGCCAATTGTTAAGATAACCATTGCCACTGCAAACATGGTGAAATTACCGGCAAACATCGCAATTAAAAAGGACACCATTAGAATAACATTCCCAGTATAGATATGCATTTTTTCAGAAGTTATTCTATCTGTAATCCATTTTAGTATAGGCTGACCAAGAACGATAAGAAAACCATTTATTGCCCAAAGTGTACTGTATTTCTCCAGTGGAATTCCGATATCCTGTGTATAGGAGGCAATCGTTGTCTGCCACTGACTGTATGCAATCCACGTTAATAAAAATCCACTGCATAATATAATTAATGCAATTAGCGCGGACTTATTTTGAATTTTTCCACTCTGTTGAAGTACGGATGTATACATTTGTCGATCCTGTGCTTTATCCATATCTTTAAATGTAAAAAAGACAATGAGAAAGAAAACGAAAAATAAGGAAGCATTTGCGATAAAAATATAATCAAAGGAAATACTTGCAATATATCCTCCTATCGTTGCTCCAATTGCTACACCTAAATTTTGGGCAACATAAACTGCATTAAAAGCCCGTCTGCCACCTTCTGGCCAAAGTGAACCAGCCATTGCAAACATAATGGGCCAGGTAATACCCGACCCGAACCCGATTAAAACAAGTAAAATCGAATATGCGGTTATACTATCATGGAGGAACGACAAAGCAATTGCAGACGTCATTGCAAGTCCCGTTCCATAAAGGATTGTCTTATACGCACTATACCGATCAAAAAGTCCTCCCCCAAGTAAATTACCAACAATTGAGGCACCTTGATTAAACATCAAAATAAACCCCGCAAAAGCTAAACTTTTACCGAGCTCATTATGCATATATATTGTATTCAGGGGCCATAAGAAGGAACCGCCTGTCACATTAATGGTTGTCGCTATTACTAATAGCCAAATTTGCTTTGGCATTGCCATCATCTCACATTCATATGTTGTATATCTAAGTCATTTTAATACATATATGGGTGAAGTAGCAATGATTAAGCATATTATTTCAATCGTCTCATTTTTATCGTGAAATATACAACTGTACCAAGTAGAATAACAATTATTAAAGGGATATCCCAAGCTCCTATCCCTAGCTTATCATCGCCTTTTCCCGTCTGCACCATCCCCCAGGTTATATATGTAGTGAGTACAACGACCTGGAAATTGAGAACTGTTATTAAGGAACGGGCAGCAGCGTAAACCCTTGGGGCATTTTCCTTTGTTACTTTTACATTAAGATTTAGAGAGTCCGGTGATTTGCTTAAGAAATACATAACCATGAAGCTTGGCAGAATAATCAATGGCATCATAAATATCATCGCCTTATTACCCCATCCGTCCCCTTCACCTTTTAAATTAAAATGGATCGGAATCCTATCAGGCAAGCTTCCATAGGAGATTGCAGCAAAGACAATCTAACCAACTAGCATTATCAGTGAAAGTAAATGAAGCATCTTATGCCACTTTTTCATCGGAACTTCTTCTATGTTAAATTGATTTTTCATTGCTATCACCCTATTTATGTCGATTCATTCGGATAATAAAGTGAATCTTCATTCAGTGGGGGGTTCCCTTCCTCTCCCACTGAATGTCTTTACTACCCCACCCATCTGCCTTACCACCACTAAAATGGGTAGCAATTGTATTTGGTAAACTATTATAAGCTTGGATAACATAGATGATCGAGGCTATAATCAGTACAGTGGATAAGGAAATTTAATATTTTCTCCCACTTACCGGCAGTCACAGCAACTCTAGGATGTTTCCCCATTATCTAAAACCTTCTACAAGCACGAAATGGCAACTTTTACAGCCCTAACCAAATCTTCATCCGACCAGCTTGGCAGATTCTTTTCCACAGCCAATTTGTGAGATGCAGGGATATGTATAAACCCTGCTTGTCGCTCAAACTTATTCTCTTTAAAATAATGCAAGGCATGGTACATGACATGATTACAAAGATATGCTCCAGCGGTATTGGATATTTTCGCAGGTAGATTTGCTGCTTGTAAACTTTCTACCATTTTATTGATCGGAAGTGTGGAAAAATAACCATCCTGCCCTTCAGCTATTATTTTTTCACCATTTGGCTTATGCCCACTATTATCAACAGGTCCATCATTACAATTAATCGCAATTCTCTCCGGGGTAATACAGTTCCTGCCTGCTGCTAATCCAAGAGAAATAACAGCATCCGGTTCATGCTTTTCAATCAGTTCAATTAACTGCAGGCCTGAATTTTGAAAATCCACAGATAAAATTCCTGCGATTATGTTGTAGTTATTTATCGTTTTACCATCTAGTAATTTGGTCACTTCAATTGTTGGATTGATCGGAAACTCTAAAAAAGCCTCAAACCCAGTAAGCAGTAATTTTTTCATAGAAACCACCTCAGTGTTATACGTTTTTTCGGAAAACATCTAATTTATAATAAAATTTCTCCATTTCAATCAAGCGGTCTTGTGCTTCTTCAACAGTAACAGGATAAAATTTGATTTCTCCTTTTGGCAAAAGCTGAGCGATCTTCGGCAAATCAGTAGAGATTACTGTTCCTATTCGAGAATACCCACCAGTTGTTTGCCTGTCAGCCATTAAAATAATCGGTTGCCCACTGCTTGGAATTTGAATCCCACCAAATGGAACCGCATCCGACCAAATATCTGAACTGTTATGAAGCGGGATTTTTTCCGACTTCAATCGATAACCCATTCGATTGGAGTTTATATCAACCGTATGTATGGAATTGAAAAATAGCTCTCTTCCCTCTTCTATGAAACTATCTAAGTGCGGACCTTCTACAACTGCTGCTTCTACTGATTTTTTATAGATTGGAATGTATTTTTTATTCAAGCCTATCCCTTGCTTTACAAAACTTGAAAAGGCATAAATTGTTGTGGAACCTTCAAGCTGCAGGCCAAACCCATTTTTTACATCAGTGGACATACTGCCAAAAAACGTTTTACCATCAAAGCCACCAGCCACAGCTATATATGCCCGTACACCTGACTGATGCTCTCCAAATGTCAGCACATCCCCTTTATTCATACGGATAGTGACCCACATCGGTGTCACTTTATCATTAATTTTTGGTTGAAGATCTGCTCCAGTAATCGCAATAGTTATGGAAGCGCATGCTTTTAGAACAGGCCCAATCAAGGTTACCTCCAAACATGCTGAATTTCGATTATTTCCAACCAGTGTATTCGCTATTTGCAAGGAAAAACGATCCATCGCACCTGAAACAGGAACACCAAAGCGCTGATATCCTGTTCGCCCCATATCCTGAATAGTTGTGAGCATACCTGGTTTGATTACATGGAAAATTGCTTCGCTTTGCATTGGATCACCATCTTTACGTTATTATAGGCTGTATTAGTTTGAGCAGCACTCTCATGGACACTACGCTTCTGCTTTAGCCTCGTTTTGTCCTTGAGCAACACTCTATTGGACATTCCGCTCGTACTAGCTTTGCCATTCCTTCTGTACTAATCACACAAGCAATCTTACTTCTTTAATGCTTTCACTTCCACACCCGCTTCACCCAGAGATTTGCGCAATTTTTCTACAAATTCCGCGGCATGAGAACCGTCCCCATGTACACATATTGTATCTGCTTCTATTGCAACTGATTCGCCTTTTACTGTTTTGACAGTTCCATCCTTAATCATCTGTTTAACTTGAGCTATAGCTACATCCACTTCTTTAATCACTGAGCCTTTTTCAGTCCTTGACGTTAAACTCCCATCCGGCTGATAGGTTCGATCAGCGAAAACCTCTGATACAACGTGTAATCCTGATTTTCTTCCTGCATGGAGCAGCTCACTTCCAGCTAGACCAAACAATAACAATGACTTATCAAAATCACGAACAGCATGAGCAATAGCTTCAGCTACTTTCTGATCACGTGCTGCCAGATTATATAATGCGCCATGAGCTTTCACGTGCCGCATTTTCACATGGTGAATCTTACAGAATGCTTGAAGTGCTCCAATTTGATAGGTAACCAGCCGATAGATTTCATTTGGAGTGAATTCCATCATACGTCGACCAAATCCCGCAATATCTGGAAATCCAGGGTGTGCTCCTACAGCAACATTATATTTTTTTGCTAATTGGACAGTTTGATCCATCACATTCGGATCACCTGCATGGAAACCACATGCAATATTTGCCGAGCTTATATGCTTCAGCAATCTCTCATCCACACCAAATGTATATGTTCCAAAGCTTTCTCCCATATCGGAATTTAAGTCAATTTGCTTCCCCACACTAAATCACCCCTCATTTACATTAATTTCAAAAACTCCATTTCTTATTTGTTCGTTTATTTCTGCAAACTCGTCCTTTGTCACATTATAAAATTGAATACGATCACCTGGCCTAAAAAGAAATTTTTCCTGATTAAATAATTCCAGTGGGGTTTTTCCAATAATATTCCAGCCACCAGGAGATTCAACTGGATAAATCCCCGTCTGTTCATGAGCAATTCCTACCGCTCCAGCAAATGTTTTCATGCGAGGCTCCTCCAGGCGTGGTGTTGCAATTCGCTGATCCAGACCGCCAAGATAGGGAAATCCAGGTAAAAAACCAAGCATATAAACAAGATATTCAGGCTTTTGGTGCATTGCTATAACTGCTTCGATATCCAGACCGTTATAGTCAGCTACTCTCTTCAAATCAGGACCATATAATCCCCCATATAAGACTGGCACATGAATAATACGGGATGATAACTGGTTCTGCTTTGTTGGTAATTCAAATAAATTAGATATCCTTTCTGTCATCTCATTGTAGACTATTTTCTGAGGTTCATAGTAAATCGTTACCGAATTAAATGCAGGTACCCATTCAATTACACCATCAATCAGGGCTTGCTCCAATTTACGGCAAAATGCTTGTATCGTCGTATTTAGCTTTGGAGAAACTCTACCAGTAAAATTCACCTTAACAGCGGAGTCACCAATCGCTTGTATTGTAATATTCACTATCCTTCCCTCCCTCGAAAACAGTATTTATAGCAATAATAACATACCATTTACATTGTAATATGTTGGATTTAGTCATATTATCCTGTTAATGACAGTCGTTAATCAAGTACATATTTATCTCTGCCAGCACCCATACCAAACAATATTACTAAAAGTACAACACCAAGCATCGTCAAAATCGGTACTGTCCAGGCAAGCGTCACATCATATAAATAGCCAATAAACATAGGACCGGTTGCAGCCAATACATAGCCCAATGCTTGCGCCATTCCGGATAACTCAGCTGCTTGTCTTGCATTACGTGCCCGCATTCCTAAAAAGGTCAGTGCTAAAGCAAACGTTCCACTCAAGGTAATCCCAAGCATAATGGTAGAAAAAACCATCACTGTATATGAGTTACCCAATAACAACCCACTATAACCGCTGATGAAAAGTGCTCCAATTACAAGAACTATACCACGCTGTGATTTACATTTCTCAGCGATCATTGGCACAAAGAAACTTGCTGGTAAGCCAATAAACTGCATAAAAGATAGCATCCATCCGGCGGTAGCCATGCTCACGCCAAATCTTAGCAAAATTTCCGGCAGCCAGGAGATCGTCACATAAAACAAAAAAGACTGCAGCCCCATAAATGCAGCCACTTGCCAGGCTAGCGGGGATTTCCACATTCGACTGTCACTCGAACGAATATAGTTCACATGAACTGCATCCGCTTTTCTTTCCTTTTTCACAATTAAAATCCAAATGAGAATGCCCAGGACTGCCGGAATTGACCAGACAAGCAATGCAAGCTCCCAGCCAAACCCTAATCCTGTGGCAATCGGAATACTTAATCCTGATGCAGTTGCAGCAAAAACCCCCATGGAAGTTGAATAGATGCTCGTCATGAGCGCAACCTTCGCAGGAAATTTCCCTTTAATTACCCCAGGTAAAAGTACGTTACATATCGCTATTCCCAGTCCTACAAACAAAGTCCCGAGGAATAAAAGTACAATAATCGAAACAGAACGAATGCTAATTCCAAATAAAAGAAGGATTAAACCAAGTAGCATAATCCGTTCATTCGAAAAACGGTTGGCAAGCTTGGGAACAATTGGTGACATGACAGCAAATGCAATCAAAGGCAAGCTGGTTACAATTCCTACACTCCAATTAGACAAACCAACATCATCACGAATCGTTCCAATAAGCGGACCAACAGATGTAATCGATGGACGAAGATTAAACGCCACAACTATTATTCCTGCTATTAATAAAAAGCGATGAATTTCCTTGGATCGATCGCTTGTATTTTGTAATTCCACTTATCTATCTCTCCTTTTTATTTCTCTCTATTAATATAGCATATCTGAAAGGAATAGGATGAAGGAAGATGCTCACCAGATTATGTGTATCTAGGCAAAACCGACGATATTTTAAACGATATTACTGTCTACTTTTATATTAATGCCCTGGTGAGATACCAAGTTACCTGTACGATATTTCGCTTATAACCAGACAACTTACTTTTGAATAGAATATAAACAGAACAAACCTGATCCGCTAAAATTAGAAAGGATATGTTTGAACATGACGAATGATAATGAATTGTCTTTTTCATTCCAAAACCTAAGTCAAAAACGCATGTCATTTGAGGATGTATTTCAACATATTATCAGTTACATGAAAAAAGATGTAACAGGGAATTATTACCTAATGGTTGGAACAGACTCCCAGGTTCATACCAATCATACGATATTCATCACAGGAATTGTGATTCAGCGTAAGCGAAAGGGTGCTTGGGCCTGTATACGAAAAGTGGGCATACCAAGAAAAATGACAAACCTTCATGAGCGTATATCGTATGAAACAACGTTAACTGAAGAAGTAGCTTCCATGTTTACGAAGGAAAGAAAAGATCGATTAATTGATATTGTCTTACCACATATTTATAAAGGAGCTTCCCTTACCATAGAAGGTCATATTGACATCGGGGCAGAAAATAGAAATAAAACTCGTGTCTTTCTGAAGGAAATGATATCGAGAATGGAAACTTTAGGATTAGAACCAAAAATTAAACCAGATGCATTTGTTGCCAGTAGCTATGCCAATCGGTTTACGAAGTAGGATTCGTGATTTAGATAGTGATCATATAAAAGCAATCAACGCAGGAATTGGAGTACGACGAAGCCGCTTGTTCCCAGTCGGCAAGTCTTCTTTATCGTACAAAGGTGAGGGAAGTCTCGCTAAAGCTTTAGCACTAAAGCTGAATATAGCTATTCCGGGAACTAAGCTATCCACAGGATTTGAATTTTATAGTTTCCTAAGCAATTAAAAAAAACGCCTCATCGTGAGACGTTTTTTTATAAATTATTCCTAATTATTCATCCGTACCTTTTTCATCTTCTTTCATATAATGATAATCATTTATATCAACGGGTTCCCATTCTTCATTAGGTGTATAGAAACGCAATAGATCACCATATAATACATCATCTGAAAGTTCCAGCTCCTGATGGACAGTTTCTTTCATATCCAGCATTTCCTTTGTCGGTTCTGTTATTTCTTCTTTCGTTTTGTTATCGTAATAAATTCCATTGATTGAACTATATTCTTCTGTAACAAAATTACCATTACGAAATGGGATATAATTTTTATGATCTTTTGAGAACATGTCTGTACCAAATTGAATATAATCTTTTGCATCAATTCCTAAGATATGCAATAGTGTTGGCATTACATCAATCATCCCACTGTACTCATGATTCGTACCCTGTCCTTCGACACCAGGAATGCGAATCATAAACGGTACTCTCTGCAGTTCAGCATTTTTTAATGGGGTAATTTCTTCACCAATTATTTCTGCCATTGCACGATTATGATTATCAGAAATACCATAATGATCCCCATAAATCATAATGATTGAATCCTCATACAGGCCCGCTTCCTTTAAGTCATTAAAGAATTGTTCTAATGATTCATCTAAATAACGTGCCGTCTGAAAATAACGATCAACGGAGCCATCCCCAGTTTCGGCAGGAGCAATGCTTGCTTCACCTTCATCAACTAAATATGGATGATGGTGTGTCAATGTCATCATGTGTGCATAGAATGGCTGCTCCAATTCTTTTAGCATCGGAATGGATTCATCAAAAAATGGTTTATCCTTCAAGCCATAGTTAATAACTTTCTCTTCACTCATATCATAAAAATCCTCATGATAAAATTTATTGATTCCAAGATATTTATAAACTTCATCCCGATTCCAAAATGACTTTCCATCTCCATGGAATACAGCACTAGTATAATCCTGTTGCTGATCAAGAATCGCAGGTAATGCTTGATACGTATTATCTCCTTTTATTACAAAGGCAGACCCTTGAGGCAGACCATAAAGGGAAGTATCCGTAATCAATTCCGCATCCGCTGTTTTACCTTGTTCTGTTTGATGGAAAAAGTTATCAAAGTACGTGAAATCCTTACTCTGATCATGTACCAAGTCATTTAAAAATGGTGTTACTTCCTCTCCATGTAACTCATAATCTATTAAGAATGATTGGAAAGACTCCAAGTGAATCTTGATAATATTTTTCCCTTTCCCTTTTCCAAAAATCTCTGGATTAGGTTCAGCATACTTCGATTGGGTGAATTTTTCCACTTCCACGATATCACTGCTGTCCGCTAACACGCGTTGTGTAGATGTTTTAGCGCTTTGAATACCATCATAAATCATAAAGTTATAAGCACCAAGATATTTTACCAAGTAATTTCTATCAAACGTACGTTCCAACAGCTGTGGACGGTCAGCCTCAGCCAAACCTAGATTAATAGAAAACGCAAGAACACCAGCACCCAAAACTAATAAAGGCTTACGAATCTGCATGCGGCTCATGGACCAATTGGATTTCGTCATAACAAATAATCCAATCAAAAGAATTAGATCAAGTGAATATAAAATATCGTGCATCGCTGTTAAATCTGCAATACTGCCACCCAGACTGCCAAAATTATCTGTCTGCATCAGTGTTGCAAACGTAATAAAATCACTATTAAAACGATAAAAAACAACATTTGCATATAAAACAAAGCTTAAAATAGCATCAATGATAATGAGCCATATTCCAGCTTTTCTGCCTTTAGCAAATAACGCAAGACCTAAGAATATCAACCCCGAACTGAGTGGATTGAAGAATAATAGAAATTGCTGCATTCCTCCACTAACACCTAAATTAAATTCTGTTGCGTATATCACATACGTTTTTATCCAAAATAGAATTAAAGCAATCGTAAAGAACCCCATCTTCGAAGATATTAATTTCTTCACTTTACTCACCTCATATAAAAATACATTTTTAGTAACGATATATAAGTATACAGTAAAAGTTAATGGAATGTCAAAATATATTTTGTTGATATCTATTTTTTGAGTCTATCTATCGATTAGAAACTATAATATTCACAAAATTCCAGACTAATTTACTACATAATCTTTGTGTGTCATCCGATAATAAAATAGATTACTAAATTATCTAAGAATGAAGGGGAACGATATGAATAAAAAGATAAGCAATGAGCAAAAAACTGTTACGAAAAAAAAACTCTTTAAAACTTCGCTGCAAAAACAAATACTTATCCCTTTTTTATCGTTATTTATTGTCGCAGGGCTAATCATTTCTTATACAAGCTACACGATAAATAAAGATATACTCATCGGTGAGAAGTCGAAAAATATTCAATCACAGATGGAAAATTTAAATAATACTTTTGAAACGTTTTTTATTAATAAGGAAAATATTTTACATAGATTTGCAGAAAGTGAAATTATTTTAAATCATGCAGACGGAGATTTAAATGAATTACTCAATTTCTTTGGTTCGACAGTAGAAGCAGATGAAGTAATCCTCAATGCCTATACCGTTGATGATAGTGATGGCCATACCATTATTTATCCCGAAGCAGATTTAGGTGATGACTTTGATGGTTCAACCAGAGATTGGTATATAGCCGCAGCCGCAGCCGAAGGGGAAGTCATTTGGACAGAACCTTACATCGATCATGCTACAGGCAGTATGGTTATTACTGCCGCACAGGCTATCTATAAGGATGGGAATCTTATTGGAGCAAATGGAATGGATATTCTTGTTGATACCTTACTGACTATCACCAAGGATGTTAAATCAACTACATCCGGTGATACAATGATCATCAGTCAAAATGGCACTATTGTATCCCACACCAATGAGGAATTAGCAAATCAAAGTGCTACAGATCAAACCTATTTTAATAAAATACAAGCAGCCGGAAGTAATGGAGTTATCGAATACCAGGAGGATGGCGATAAAAAGGTTTTAGGTTTTACAACAAACGGTACAACAAGTTGGATTTTAGCTGAAACTGTTTCCGAAAAAGAGTTTCAGGAAATTGCTAACACAACACTTATACCAATAATGATTACCGTTACGGTGATTATTTTATTAGCTATTGTTGCATCCATTTTCATAGCAAGAAGAATTACGAACCCGATAAAATTATTACAGCAGACAATGAAAACCGTAGAAAAAGGAAATCTTACCGTAAAAACAAATATAAAATCAACAAATGAAATTGGCGAGTTGTCACAGAGCTTTGAAAATATGCTCAAAAACATACAAATGCTGATGATGAAAATGAAAGATATATCATTCCATGTTTCAGAAGCATCACAGACATTAGTTGCAAGCGCCGAGGAAAACACAGCGTCATCCAATGAAGTAGCAACAACTATGGAACAAATTGCAACAGGAGCGGGGGAACAATCAGAACGAATGGAACAAAATGCATCTGCAACTGAAATGCTTTCAAGCTATATCAAGCAAATCACCACACATAATGACAGGCTTTATGATGAAGCCAAAGTTATGGATGAAGTTTCAGAACAGGGTGCAATAACAGTAGATGGGCTTCGAAAACAGTCCGAAAATACTTCCGAAATGACTAATAAAGTCGTTCAATCGATTCGATCACTAGATGAAAAATCAAACAACATAAATGAAATTGTCACAAAAATTGCTGACATTTCAAACCAAACAAATTTATTAGCTTTAAACGCAGCAATTGAAGCTGCACGAGCTGGAGAAAATGGAAGAGGGTTCGCAGTCGTAGCAGATGAGGTACGAAAACTGGCGGAGCAATCTGAAAACGCCCTTGGAGACATTTCCACATTAATTAAAGAAATGCAATCAGAAACAAAAAATACGGCATTATTGATCGAAAAAACAAACGATGTTATCCAAACACAATCAACATCTGTAAATGAAACAGAACAAGCATTTCTAAGTATTCAAGATACGATTAAAAAGAACAATCGATTAATCAGTGAAGTAAGAGATATCATGGACATCATCAACGAACAAGAAAAAATATTATCAACAAACATACAAACTATTACTACGATCAGTGAAGAAACAGCTGCAGGGACTGAAGAAATTTCTGCATCGATTGAAGAACAAACTGCTTCTATGGAACAGTTGAATCATTTAGCTGAGGAACTGGATTCGTACTCAAACGAAATGCAGGAGCAGGTTAATACATTTAAAATGGAAAAATAAAAAGCAGGGTACAGCATTTGTTAGGCTGTACCCTGCTTTTTATTATCGTCCACTATAGCTGCTAATTCACTTCCGCTTAACGAGGTGACGAAAGTTCTGCTTATGTAAATGTAGGCTTCTCTAAAAGTTTGGGACTGCATACTGTTCGTCCCAAACTTTACGAAAATAGGCTAAATTTTTTTTGCCTCTACAGCTTAAATTGTGTTACCAATCCATTCAGTTCTTCAGCTGACCTAGCAAGATTTTCGGAACTTGCAGCAATTTCATCCATGGAACTACTCGTTTGTTCGGATGATGCAGAGGTTTCCTCCACACCTGCAGCTGCCTCCTCAGAGATTGAAGCGATTTCCTCAATTGATCCATTTATTTGCTGGCTACTGGCTGCCATATCTGCGATGTTATCAGAAACCAATTTAATACTGCTCGCCATTTCATTCACAAATAAACGTATCCCATCAAGGGTTTCACTAGTTACTTTTATATCCTTTTGACCCTGCTTCACTTCTTCATAACTACTTTGCAAGGAATTGGTTACTTCATTCGTTTCATTTTGAATGCTTGCTACAATCGTTGTGATATCCATTACCGAACTAGATACCTGCTCAGCTAGCTTTCTCACTTCATCTGCAACGACTGCGAACCCTTTTCCATGTTCACCTGCTCTTGCTGCTTCAATTGCTGCGTTTAATGCAAGCAGATTCGTTTGCTCTGAAATATCTTTTATTACCGATACCAAGTTTGAGATTTGCTGAGATTGAGCATCTAAACCTTCTACCTTATTAACGGCAGACTGAACAATGTGATCGATCTTCGCCATTTGCTTTGTAGAGTTTTCCATTAACGTACTGCCTTCCGATGTCATATGCAGCACTTCATTTGAAGCTTGTTGAATAAGTCCAGCCTTATCGTTTGCTGCTTGAACCTTCTCTGCAAAAGTACCCATTACAGATGCTAAATCACTTGCACTATTGGCTTGTGCTTCTGAACCAGTCGCCAATTCATGCATTGTTATTGCAACTTGTTCGGAACCAGTTTTTACTTCATTGGCGGATTGCGAAAGCTCCTCACTTTGACTTGAAACCGTTTCAGAGACAAGCTGGACCTTGTTCAACAATTGACGAGTGTTGTTTGCCATATTATTAGTCGCATCAACAAGCTGACCTATTTCATCTTGTGATTTTGTTACAAGTGACTCATGGCTCATGTCACCACTTGCTATCAGATTCATACGATCCATCACTTTAATTATTGGTCTGCTTATCGTTTGTGAAGTAACAACCGCTGCTGTAATCCCTAGAATTAAAACAAGGACAGTAATAACAATACTAAAAATAAAATTACTTTCTCCACTGGATACAATTTCTTTACCCATATCATTTATTATCATTTCTCTTTTATCAGCCAGCTGTTGAAAGTCTGTCATGAGTTCATTTGATAGTGGTCTCACGAATAAAGACATGAGATTTAACGCACGGTCTTCATTTCCATTTTCATATTCTGCAATCACATCATCAGTAAAGTATCCCCACTCCATCTTTTTATCGATAAGTGTTTGGACTTCTTCAGAATTATTTAACTCAAGTACTTGATTTTCCAACGCAATAGATGCTTCTACACCTTCATTAAACTGATTTAATAATGCTGAATCTCCATATAATAAGTAACCACGTAATAAAGCTGTTCGTTCTGCTACATTCGTAACAATTTTCTCATCAGCAATCAGTAAAGCAAGCTCATGATCCAATATTTCCTGTATAGCTTCATTCGTCTTAAATGTGTTATACATATTATAAGCAAATAATAATATCACCAGTAAAATAACAACTGAGAAACCAAATATTATTTTTGATTTTATACTTTTAAATCCAAATTTCCTGTTCATCATTTGCACCTCTATTTTTATATAATCTCTAAGCAGAAAAAGCCTCACTATTAGATTATCGGTTCACTGTGATCAAACCTTTAGAAATTAGATGAATGCAATAATATTAAGTTAATTCATACTTCATTAAAATTATATGTTCACTATCGCTCCATTAAAAAAGCAACCCTCGACAACTATTAAAAACGCCAAAAAAATAAGCCTGCCAATGCACGCTTTAGTTAATTATATTTCGTACTATTAACTTATCAGTTTCTTTTCCTGGATGACATTCCATCACCATTGCTAGTTGTTCATCGATATTTCTAATATTTTGCTTCAATCCATTTATATTTACTTCTATGTTATTTGCTTCAGCTTCCAGTTTCGAATAGTGTTCATCGATTTGCTGGCTGTTTGTTTGTATATCTTTCAAGTCCTCCAGCCATATTGTGATTGTTTGCAACAGATCCTCCACCATATCTTTGGTCAACCTATCCCCCCCTTTTTCATTTCTGTAACTCAATCGTAGCACCAACTCATTTTAGCAACAAGAGTCCATAGGAGGATATTCTGAATTCAAAATAGGTATAATTATCTGTAGAGCATCCGGGAATAAATACACTTCACGAAAATTCCACTCGCCCTTCCAGGAAGTGTTTTTCAATTATTTCTCTTGCTCTCTTAAAATAGTCCCTGCCAATGCATACAATACTGCATATGTCACAAAATGTGAGGAATTATCGTTTGTATCCTGTTGTGGATAAACCTCCACATAATCCATTCCACGAATTCCCAGCTTGGCGAATTCATGAACTAGCTCCAGCAATTCATAGGATGTTACGCCATTTCCATCGACAGGACCACCTGGGTTAAATGCAAAATCCAGTACATCACTGCATATACTTAAATAAACAGCTTCCGTTCCCTTACTGGCAATACTGTATGCCTTCTTAGCAAGCTCTGATAAGTTGCTTCCAGCCTGACGAATTTCTCTCACCGAAATTGTAGTTGCACCAACTTCATCAGCGTATTTTCCGGTTTCCGGCTTATTCCGTGGCCCGTGGATTCCCATGTGAACAATGCCTTCATTACGTACACTTTCACTTTCATAAATCCGATGGAATGGTGTACTACGAGCATATAAATCTCCCTCGTAATCTTTGTAATTATCATAATGGGCATCTAGGTGGATAATTCCAACTTTACCTTCAACTTCTTCGCTCAACGCCTTTACAATAGGATAAGTAATCCCATGATCGCCTCCAAATGCAACTGGGAATTTCCCCGTCTTCCAAACATCACTTGCAAAATTCCCGATACGACGCATTGTTTCCATTGTATTTGCAGGAACCACGTCAACATCTCCCAGATCACCAATTCTATAATGGCTGAGGACATCCAGATGATTAAGTTCCGGCAAGTACCCGGAATAACGGGCTGAGTTTAAACGGATCACTTTTGGTCCCAGTTCGCAGCCGGTGTAGTCCCCCCAGGTTACTGAACCTTCCCATGGTACGCCATAAATTAATACATCTCTGTCTTTTGCACTATCATCTTTTAAGCTAACTTTTTTGCCACCCATAAAACAAGGTGTATTTCCGTATATCTTATTTTGATTCATGCTGTTTCACTCCTAACTTATTTTACTCTGGCAATTTTATCGTATTCTTCCAGCATTTCTTTTGATGGCCCTTTTCCAACTAGACTAAATACTACAATGGCAATACTCGATAAAACAAATCCTGGAACCATTTCATAAAGCGCTGAACCAGTTAATGGCCATAGAAATATGGTTACTCCACCAACAATTATCCCAGCTAAAATTCCATTTCGGGAAGTTTTTCTCCAAAACAGTGAAAACAAAATTGGTGGTCCAAATGTAGCACCAAACCCAGCCCAGGCGTAACTTACAAGATCAAGTACGGAGCTCGTTTCATTCCAGGCGATCATAACTGCAAGAAGCGCAATCAATAACACGGACACTCTGCCAACCCAAACCAATTCTTTATCGCTGGCTTTTTTGCGGAAATATCTTCGGTAAAAGTCCTCCGACAATGCACTGGATGACACGAGTAACTGAGAATCGACTGTACTCATAATCGCTGCTAAAACAGCTGCAAGCAAAAATCCAGCAACCCATGGATCATAAACAAACTGCACAAGTTGAATAAACACCTGCTCGGGATCCGCTAATGGCTGATCAAAGGTCAGGATCCCTAACATCCCAACAATCAATGCACCATAGAGCGGTATGACAAGTCCTAATGTTACGTTGATCAAACGCGCTTTTCGTATTTCTTTATGTGAGCGGATTGCCATAAATCGTACCAAAATATGTGGTTGTCCAAAATAACCAAGTCCCCAGGCAAGTGCAGAAATAATTCCTATAGCACCAATTGCACCTGCAGGCTCCCAGAGAATTCCTCCTGCCTGATCATAGCTTGTTGCAGCAAAACCATCAACAAGACTTGGACTGATTGAACCAAGCTGATTAAATAATTCCCCAAACCCGCCTACTTTAATCAATCCATAAATTGAGGTAAAAAATAGGGCTGCAGACATTAACGCTGCTTGAATGAAGTCTGTATAACTTACCGCCAGGAATCCCCCCAGGAAAGTATATGCAACAATAATAATTGCCCCAATAACTAATGCCATGTGATAATCAATTTCGAAAGTTCCCTGGAAAAGCTTTGCTCCAGCAACAAGTCCTGATGCGGTATAAAACAAGAAAAAAGCTAAAATAAATAATGCAGATATAACACGTAATAGATGCGATTTATCCCGATACCGATTTTCGAAAAACTGCGGAAGTGTTATCGAATCTTTTGTGTACTCTGTATAAATTCGAAGCCGTTTTGCAACATATTGCCAGTTAATCATCGCCCCAATTGCCAAACCAACTGCAATCCACAAACTCCACTGCCCAAAACCAGCCGCATAAGCAGCACCCGGCAAACCAATTAGGAGCCATCCACTGAAGTCACTGGCTGATGCGGAAAATGCTGTCACCCAACCATTTAATTTACGTCCACCCAGAACATAATCAGATAATGTATTTGTCATCCGGTATGTAATAATCCCAATAACAATCATTACGATTAAATAAGCTGAAAAAGTGATTAACGTTGCATCCATTAGTCTTCATCCCCCCTCTCCGTGAAAAAGGTAATGGTCGCCCATACAACAAGCAGTGGCATGGGTACAGCGAACCAAAACAGTGTCCAGCCAGTAATTGCATATTCCATAAAACCCCTCCTATATTTTTTTCTTACATAAACCCCTAAATTCTATGATTTTATTTATCATAACATAGTTATCAGAAAATTTCATTTAATGGGAAATTACCGTTAATTCATTATGTTGTTAGACTTATGATTGGTGGAACGTGAATATGTTATTTTATTGTGGACTGGTTGAAGTTTGTTAAAGATATGGAGAAAAAGTGTAAAAATGCATTGAAAGACTGAAAAAGTTCGGAGTGGTTACTTAATGTTTAACTCTGTGGAAGTAATAACTTGAATATACAGTTATAAATATACTATAATAAGTATATAATAAAAAAAACCGAGTGGCTCAGAACCACTCGGTAGCAACAACTACAAACCGCATAAAGAGCGGTTGACCTAATGAAAATGGTGCAAAACAGAAGAAGTAACCGACTTATCCACTGGTCATGGGGCGGTTACTTTTTTCTGTATAGAAAGACGACGATAGCTACAATAAGTGTCAAGATAGCTATTAAAGTTAAGCTAAATTGAGCTAACAAGCTTAATGATTCATACATCGTCACTCTACCACCTCCCTTCTAAAGGAGATGGTCAACCGCCCACCATGCATATATAGTTGCTAAATCTATTTTACCATTTAAACTGACAATATAATAGTAATATGCGAACTAATATTCTTATTCAAAACAGTTCCATTTGTTCTGTATGTACTGCTTTTTTAGAATTTTTTCCTTCTATTATATATCCCATTGCTTTATAACCCTTTTTTCTTTTTTCGAACATATTATTGAAAATTTCCTCTCTATGATCAACATAATCATATACTTTTACAACATTCTTATTATCATGCAGTCGGTGGAGTCTACCAACATATTGTTGCAAAGTTCCCTTCCAGGATATTGGCATAGCTAAAAATAACGTATCCAGAACAGCATTATCAAAGCCCTCGCCTATATATTTACCAGTTGCAATCACTAATCTTTCATTTTCATCAGATATTTCTTCTAATTGCTTTAATTTGTTTTGTGCTTCAGTTTTACTCATCCCCCCTGTGAGAATTATAATATTTTTAGCGAAACCTTTAAACATCGCTTCGAATGTCTTAACGTGTTCAATCCTTTCCGTTAATATAATTGGGGAGGATCCATTATCCAATTCCTTCAATACATCGTTAAAAATCATATTATTTCGTTGGTTATCCTCTATCAATTCCTTATAAAGGCTTTGAATGTTTTGTTTATTGTTATTCGATTTACCTTTAAAAGATGTCTTTCTAGGTATTAACACATGTTTAAAAGGTCTTGTTTTAGCTAGGCTTTTTGCAGTTACTTTATAACGAATAGGGCCACATTGCATAGTCATTATACGTTCTCGACCATCTCTTCTTACTGGGGTTGCAGTCAAACCATGTACATATGTTGCTCTAGCCTGCTTTAACACTTTTTCATAACTAAATGCCGAAAAATGATGGCTTTCGTCTACGATAATTTGTCCATACTCTAAAATAGAATCTTTTACTTCACCCTTAGAATTCAGACTTTGAATCATAGCGATATCTATAAGCCCTTTGGCGTTATTTTTCCCACCGCCAATTTGTCCAATCTTATTTATATCCAAATCAAGAAATGTCGATAAACGCTGTTTCCATTGATCCATTAATTGTTTACGATGAACGATTACTAAGGTATTTACCTTCCTTCTTGAAATTAGAGAAGCCGCTACAACAGTTTTCCCAAAGCCTGTAGTTGCTGATAATATTCCATTCTTAAATTTTAGCAGATTTTGAACAGCTTCCTCTTGCTGTGGTGTCAATTGCCCATGGAAATCAGTATCTATTGCGGTTCCTGAATTTGTTTTATCTTTTATTATCAGTTCTATAGCATACTCTTTAAAAAGTTTTTTCAAAGAATCCATACATCCCCGGGGCAATACTAGGTTATCTTGTGAAACTTCCGTACAATCTATGATTCTTGGGATCTTATAAGTCGATAATCTTTTTGATTGGGCTTTATAGAATTCTGGATTATTAAATGTCGCTAGTTTAATCATTTCATTCATAAAAGCTGATGGAATACCTTCTGTGGGAATATAAATCCCATTTTCGCAAATAATTGTTATCTTTTCGGGCATTTTTTCTGAACTGCTAACTTCTTTTATAACAGAAGTCGAAGCTTCATTCCTGTAATTTTCTTTAACAATCTGATTGACTTCATCTTGGGGCATTTTTCTTATTCTTGACAAAAACATCCATTGGTCTGGAAATGAATTAAAGTTTTCATCAACAAAAGCGCTGTTTCCATTTTGTTTTGGATAGTGTTGTAGAGGAAGGGCAATTAAATTACCAAAACCACCTTTTGGTAAGGTGTCTTGATGAGGAAATAAACGATCATAAGACGTAATGCCTGCTTGGTATCTTTTTTCAAGCGTTCGAGTTAACAGGAAGTTCCCAAGCTGCCGTGCTGTTTTAGCTAGGATTTGCTGTTTGAAGAAAATCCAAATATGACACCCATTACCAGAACGGGATCTTTCCATATATGCTGGTACATTTAACTCTTTGCAAACATTTAAAAATGCGGTTGCATCCACCTTCCAATTATTCTTATCGAAATCAACTGCTAAAAACCAACATGTATCATCTCTCAATAACGGATAAACACCGATTGTTTTACTGCCGCTAAGATGATCGTATATGACTTGATCCGTTAATGGCAGTAGCTCTTTGCTTTTAGGGTCTCGAGCAGGTGAATATCCTTTTTCCCCAGGATACTCCCATCTTACGGCATAAGCATCTTCTCTCCCTCTAAACAAATTTCTATATAATCTAATTCCAGCATTTAATTTTTCATCATTTGAATGCACTGTGTTGTTATTTTGAGGCACTTTCTCAGGTATCACAGGAATATGATGTTGCTTTAAAAGGTTTTTTAGTTGATCATTTTCCTTTGTTAACCGCTCACATTCCTCTAGTGCCTTTTGAAGTTGATATTCTAGTTTTTTCATAACTAACCCTCATTTTTCCAAAGTTATATATCTATTATACATTTTATCTAAAATTAGTGTGTTTCATACGGATTGAGCATCGAAAGTAGAAAGTTTATAATATGATTACAAGGAGGGTTCCTAATGGGGAAGCGAAAGAAAAAGAAATCAAACACACCACGACATTTACGACTTAAGCGTTCTGGCAGACTACAGGCTGCAGTACATTGGATACCAACATACAGTGGAAAAAATCTTGTAAAAGGGTATAGCAAACATTTCGGAGTGGACAAAGTGTGTGCTGTAAAAGAATTAGAAATGATTGGTTATACTTTTGATGATGCCTATAAGCAAGAATTGAAAAATGCTAACATTCAAAGGCAACTCGAGGTCAAAAAGCGAAATGCCGCCAAAAAGCAAAAAAGACAACAACTTGAAGAGGACTTTTGGGATGAGGATAGTGATGAAACATTTGCATTTATTGCCGGATATACGGCTGGAGGAGCTCCATATGGTATAACATGGGAAGAATGGGAAGAGGAAGAGAATAATCAGGAATACATCAAAGAAGAAATACCCACAAAGAAGGTTGAGGGAACTTTTAATATCGATGATCAAGACCTCCCATTTTGACTCATTCTATCTGCAAGCAAGGAAATCCTTTATATAGTGAATATAAAAAAGCAACAACCAGATAGCTAATTGTTGCTTTTTTCCTACCCCTTAATCGCACCTTCCGTCATCCCCTTAGCAATTCTCTGTTGGAAAATCGCATAAAGAATAATAACCGGAATTATTGCAATGACAAGACTTGCAAACAACGTCCCCCAGGCATTTGTATACTGTGCCTCACTGCTGATGTAGTCAATTGCCAGAGCCAGTGTATAATTCCCCTCCGTTTGCAGGAAGATCAAAGCCATGAAATATTCATTCCAAAATTGGATGGCATTCATGATTGTTACTGTGATAATACCGGACATGCTTAGTGGTGTGATAATTTTCCAAAGTACACCATATGGAGAAAGCCCATCGATTGCAGCTGATTCCTCCAGGGATTTAGGTATTGTACTCATAAAGCTTGTTAACACAAAAATCGTAAATGGAAGCTGACTAACTGCATAAACGATAGCTAAACCGAAAATATTATCAAGCAAATTCATTTCCATCAATAGAAAGAATAACGGAATCCATCCTAAAACCATCGGAATCATCATGCCGGAAACGTACAATGTAAATAAAAATTTACTCCCCTTGAAATTTAAACGCTCAATCGCATATGCAGTCGGGACAGCAAGCACCAGTGTTAACGCAGCCCCAACAACTGTTACTATTAAACTATTAAACACACTTGTATCAATATTGAAATTTGTCCACGCATCGGCAAAGTTTTGCCAATTAAATGTTTCCGGGAAGCCCCAGGGATTCCGGTATATTTCAGCATTCGATTTGAATGAACCGAGAAACATCCAAAAGATTGGATATAACACGGCGATTGTCCATAATATGAGCGGAATTCGTATTCCTGTTTTGCCTAAAATCTGACCAACACTTCGTTTCACGACTATCCCTCCGTTTCTTTAGATTCTAGTATTCGACTTTATCTCTTCGCATAAAAAATTGTAAAATTAATACGGTGATTAATGACAGGATTAAAATCATTACACCAATTGTTGCTCCATAGCCAAAGTTATATTGTACAAATGCCTGCTGATAAAGGTAGGACCCCATAACATGTGTGGAGTTATTTGGTCCACCGCCTGTCATAACCTGTACAATGATAAAGGATCCGTTTAATGTCGTAATTACGATATAAAGAACGGATATTTTAATTTGCGGCCATACAAGTGGTAAGGTCACCTTCCAAAATTGCTGCCATTCTGTCGCCCCATCAATTTCAGCCGCTTCATAATAACTTTTCGAGATATTCGCAATACCACCCATCAGCATGAGCATAAATAGACCGATTCCAGCCCAGATAGATGGCAGTACCAAGCTTGGCAGTGCCCATGTTTCACTTCCCAGCCATGGTTTGGCTAAAGACTCAAGTCCAAGGAATTCAAGCCCTGAATTAACCAGCCCCATGCTTGGATTATAGATAAATGTCCATAGGATTCCAATTACTACAACTGACATGATATTTGGGAAGAAAAACACAATCCGGTAAAATGGTGCTTCTTTTATTTTTAATTGTGTTAATGCAACAGCAAAAAACATCGCTAGTATCATAATGCCGATAACCTTTGTAACCACCAGGAAGTAATCGTGGATAATCGTATTGGGGATAATCGCATCATTTATTAATTTTATGTAATTGTCAAATCCAATAAATTCTTTATTCTGCGCCGATCCTGACCAGTCAAAAAAGGAATAGTACAAACCACTAAACAAAGGATAAAGTGTAAAAATAGCAAACATAATAAAGGTAGGAATTAAACAAAAGGCCAAAAACATATATTTTTGTTTTTTAGACTGTACCATCCAATCACTCTTTTCTGAAAAAAAATAACAGTATGGAATATAGGGATTCATTCTATATTCCATACCTGCTTATTCAACTAACTACGATATTCTGCCGCAGCTTTTTCTGCCTCTTCCACAAACTCTTCTGCAGTCATATTGCCAAGCATTAAGGACATTAATGCATTACCAATAGGTGTTTCCAGATCTGCACTCATTGGATGTGGCTTATGATAAATTTGTACCTGCTCCGGATCATTAATCATCGCATTTGCTTCCATTAAATAACTTGGAACCTCATCACTCGCTGATAAATCAACCTCTGTCAAATTCATAATTGCACCAGTATGCTCAGAGAATGTCATGGCATATTCTCTGGTGAACGCAAACTCTACAAAGGCTTTAGCAGCTTCGGGGTTCTCTGCATTTTCTGCAATTGCTAATGGACGCAGATCCGGAACTACCGCATATGGTTCACCAGCATCCTGCATTGGTGAAGGGATAAAGCCAAATTCAAATCCTTCTGGAATATCATTCGCCATTTCATTTGGCAGCCAGAAACCTACTGGAACATATGCATTTTCATGCAGTAGGAAGTTCATTTGTGATTGTGTATGGTTTAATGCACCTAAACCAGAATCAAACATGCCCTCTGCTGCCATTGTTTCTACCTTTTTCATTGTTTCCAGCACAACATCACTTGTCCAAGCACCTTCTGCACCTGTAATCAGATCAGCT
The DNA here is from genome assembly GCF_059698015.1 of Oceanobacillus sp. NCCP-135. Taxonomy (NCBI): domain Bacteria; kingdom Bacillati; phylum Bacillota; class Bacilli; order Caryophanales; family Bacillaceae; genus Oceanobacillus; species Oceanobacillus sp. NCCP-135. The sequence goes on from NZ_BAAKSZ010000006.1 coordinate 111,910, forward strand.
AACAGCTCATCTCCACCAGCTGCACCAAATGCAGGATAAAGCATTCCGCGCAGGAAGTAGTAAGGATGCTGTCCACTTGTTACCAATGGATCAATTCCTTCTCCTTCTTTAATTTCCTCCATGGAACTCATGAAGCTGTCAAAATCAGTTGGAACTTCATAGCCTTTTTCTTCAAATAATGCTCTGTCATACCAGGTACCCCAAGTATCAAATACCAATGGCAAGCTAAAAATTTCTCCATCATATGTTGCAGGTTCAACGATAAAACTGTCAGCTAGTTTATCGCCATTCTCAAGCTCTATTTCCTGAAGCCATTCTGTCAAATTCATTAACTGTCCGTCCTCAACCATCTGTGTTTCACTTGATCCCGCCCCATCAATGTAGACAACATCAGGTGGATCATTGGATACCCAGCGGGAACGCATTTCTTCATTGATATTTGGTCCAGCATGTTCAACAATGCTTACATCCGGATATTCCGCCTGAAAGTCGGCAATAACTTCCTTCCACCAGGAATCACCATATCCCCCAACGAAGTATTGAATTTCAAGCTCTCCTGAAATTTCACCATCGCCACTACCTTCTGCTGAATCACCTGAATCAGTTGAGTCACCAGGGTCACCACTTTCTGAACCGGTTGGATCTTCGTCATCGGATGAACATGCAACGGTGAATGCTAGCATGAAGATTGTAACCAGTAATAGCATTAATTTGCGATTAAAAAGCTTATTCAACTTATTTGCCCCCTTTGTTTTTTAAAAAATTTATATGAAACGCATTAACAGCAATAGAAGCTATTAATGGGGTTTCTGTATTTTAGAAAATCTATGAAAAAAATTCTATCGCCTTTCTCACATACCCATTGGCTTTATGGATCGCATCCTGTGCTTCTTTATGTGTCACACTGGCTTCCAACATAACAATTGCTGGCTTTACTTCATGATTTGTTTCCATTAAAACCTCTTCTGCTTTTTCATAAGGTACTTTTGTGATTTCCATAATGTTACGTTTCGCCCGCTCTTTTAATTTATAATTACTCGCATGAACATCAACCATTAAGTTTTCATGAACTTTTCCAAGTCTCACCATTGTCGCTGTGCTTATCATGTTTAATATCATTTTATGTGAGGTTGCTGCTTTCATTCGAGTGGATCCTGTCAACACTTCCGGACCAACTATCACTTCAATCTCGCAATCTGCATAACTGCTAATCAATGAATTTTTATTACAGGATAAAGAGATTGTATATACTCCAATGGTTTGAGCATATTTTAACGCTCCAATCGGATATGGCGTTCTGCCACTTGCTGTTATCCCAATCACAACGTCCTTATCGGTAAGATTTTTTGCCTTTAGATCTGCTTCACCCTGAGCTTCATTATCCTCAGATCCTTCTATCGCATGGAAAAATGCGTCTACTCCTCCTGCCATCACGGTTTGTACCATTTCAGGTGGGGTCATAAATGTTGGCGGACATTCAGATGCATCAATCACACCTACCCTACCACTGGTGCCAGCTCCTACATAGAATAACCTTCCGCCATCGGATAAAGATTTATATATATTTTCAATCGCAACATCTATTTGTGGTAATACAGATTCCACGGCGATTGCAACTTTTTTATCTTCATCATTAATGGTTTGCAAAACTTCCATCGTAGACATTTGGTCAAGATTCATACTATTTTGATTTCTTTGTTCAGTCGTTAATTGCGATAATTTCATATGTACATTGATCTCCTTATCTGTGATTATAATCATTTATAAAGCGCTTCCAATAATGCAAAATACCTACGTTGAAGTTGTTATCATTATAGCTTTAATGAATTATTTTGTCAATAATATTTTATTTATTAGTAATAAAATTTCATAAACCACAAAAAAATGCCTTTAATGCATTTTTTATTCTTTTCCTTTTAAAAACGATACCGCCTCCCTTGTTTCATCCAAATGCTTAATAGTATTTTCGTATTCCGTGGATGCAAGACACATCAGCAAAATATCGATCACATGCAGTTGAGCGATCCGTGAAGATGTGGCACCACTACGAAATGTTGCTTCTTTAGCTGCAGATATATGTAATTGGATGTCAGCAAATTGACTGACCTTTGAATTTCCATACTTTGTAATACTGATTGTGCTAGCATTCTTTCGTTTAGCAAGTTCCAATAATCTTGCAACATCCTTTGTATTACCTGAAAAAGAAATACCAACAACAACATCATCTGGGCCTTTATTCGCAATAGATGTTGCTGCCATATGAACGTCAGAAAAGGAATAAGCATTTTTATTAATCCGTAAAAACTTTTGCTCCGCATCTTTTGCTGCAATATAAGAAGCTCCAAAGCCAACAAAAAGTATGGATTTTGCTTCCGATAATGCCTTAACAGCTTCCTTAAGGTTTATTTCATTCATGATGTCTACTGTTTCTTTCAATGTCTGGATGGTGTTAGTAGTCACCTTATCAATAATATTTTTAAAGCCCTCATTCGGTTCAATATCACGATATTCATTTGTAGCTTCAGCCTGCAAATCACCAGCTACTCGGATTTTTAACTCTTGAAACCCTTTAAAGCCAAGCGATTTGCATAGGCGAATTACTGCAGCACTGCTTGTTTGGCTTTTTTCCCCTAGCATTAATGCCGTTAAAAGAATTGATTCCTCAGGATTTTTCAAAATATATTCTGCAATTTTTCTCTCAGATGGTGGTAAGTTATTTACCATTTCCTTGAGAATAACGAGTCCACCCTTTATATGTGCCATTATATCACCTTCTAAATTGTATTGATTAAATTATCGATGATGTTGTCATTAATTTTTATTTTTTCCATCAGATAAGCCCCTATTATCGAGCCAACTACTGGTGGTACCATTGGTAAAGTCAAGCTAATACCCGAGCATGTTGATAGTTCACGTTTGAGCAGTTCAGGCATTATCTCCTTTTCATTAAAAACACCTCCACATAATACTACGGGGACTTCTTCATTTGATGCAAATAGTTTTTGATATAATGTTTTAATGCTTTGTGCTATTTCTTTTCTGACATTGAATAAAATAATAGTGGCTACAGGGTCCTGCTGTTTATATGCCGCAAATACAATTTTGGAAAGTGGAGAGATTGCATTTTTTGGAGTAGGTGAAGCATATATTTTTTTAATCAGTTCCTGTGGTTGCTTTACACCAAAATGAGTGAATAACATTTGCAGCAATATCGTTTTATCACCACGCCCATCAAATGATTTTAATGCAGCAATCATTCCCTCTCTACCAATATCATATCCGCTTCCTTCATCACCAAATAAATAGCCCCAGCCACCTACCCGATCTTGTTTATGCTGACTGTTGATACCAAAAGTAATTGATCCCGTTCCGGAAATTTGGACAATTCCTGCTTTTCCATACGTTCCCGAATATAATGCATTGATTGTATCAGCTTCTACTTGGATTGATATGCTATCAGGCAGCTTCCGTTTCAGGATTTCTTTTACATTTCGTTTATTTTCATCATTTCCAGCACCTGAAATACCAGCAAATACACAACGAACATTCCTTAGTACATCAGGCAATTGATTGTTCAGGGAATCCATTAAATTCTGAAATGTTGTTTCAAGCTGTCCGTTTGCGACAACATTAGGATTAGTTGGGGCTTCTATTGCTTGTACGACAATATTTCCATCCATATCAGCAATTACAGCTTTTGTTTTTGTTCCCCCACCGTCAATTCCAAGTACATACGCCATATCGATCTTCCTTTGAAATAAATAGTATTACTTTATACAGTATATAATTTCATATTAATTAACAAGTAATTTATTAAAATTTTATTTTATCACATTAAAAAAAGCATTATATAATAATTGCATCACATAATGCTTAGGTCTTTTTTATACAGTTTCACTTACCATTTCAATCATCCTATCCACAAACCTCTCACACCGCACAATATCCTCCCGTTCCGGCTCCAAATCAACCTTTAATCTTTCCGGAATCACAATCGCACCAAGGTTTTTCAGCCGATCCCATATTAAATCAATTGCACCACCGTACGAGTCATAAAAAGAATCACAGGATCCAAACACACCAAATACTTTATCGGTTATATCTACATCCTCCATTTCCTCATAAAAATCTTCCACTTCATACGGCAGCTCTCCATCATCCCATGTATGCGTTCCGACAAGTACGGCGTCATAGTCCAAAAGCTCTTCGACATCGATTGGATCGAAGTCAAATGTCTTGGAAACTACTTCATACTTTTTATCTTCAAGGTATGCCACCATTGCTTCTGCCATTAATTCCGTATTTCCAGTAGTGCTCGCATAAAGCATGAGAATTCTATTCATTTCTAATCCCCTCCACCTGAAAACAATTCATTTCTATCTATATTATAATCAATAATGAGAATCATTTTCAATAAAAGAGGAGAGTTTTCTGTCTTTTATTTAATTGAATTGTGTCCTCTTTATGGCAGTTTGTTTTCATCAATGCAAAAGCCGAATCATCATGATTCGGCTTTTGGAAATTCACATTACAACATATGATTATGCATCTCCTCAATAATCATATGGGCGGCAGAGAAATAGTTTTCTGTTTGAATAGTTAAATTCAGTTGTTTAATAAGTGGTGCCAGCAGAGCGGCAGTTTCCTTATCCATCATTATTTTATCTGGTATCCCTTCGATTGTTTGAAACATGTGTAGCAACTCATGCTGCAAGATACCTGGATCTGATTTATCCTGAAGTACATTTTGATAGATTACAAGGCCTTCATCTTGATCAACTGCCAACACGATAAGCGGGAAAATCGGTCGCTTTGAAGGGTCTTCTTGAATGGGCATGTCCAAATATTCCATGACAAATTCCACCGAAGCTTGCATCGTTTTCATCTGTTTTTTTATTCGTTTTAAATCAACCTCAGAAATAGCGAGATCTGGTTCGGGTTCATCCATCTCAAAATAGTCACTAACAGCCATCGTTTCATTTTGAAATACCATATCACCGTTTACCTGCTTTGGAACTTTTATTACTACTTTTTTATCATAAAGTAAATCAGGAACTTCTTTTAGACCATCCAGTTCGCTGTAAAAAGCCATTACTTGTTCTAGTGCTACAAGCATCAATCTTGCCTCTTCATCTTCTATCGTCCAAGGGTAATATCCTGGTTTATAGCTTCTAAATGAAGGCCAGGATTTTCTGCCACGAAAAGGAACATCATACGTTTTAACTAATGCATACTCTTCTTTATTAAGCTCATCACGATCTTTAAAGCTTAAAACAATGCTATGTAGCTTAGCAACAAGCTTAAAATCAGGTTCTTGTCTAACTAATGTATCCATCAATCCGCGGAACCCTGCCTTACCAATGTATACTGCTAAGCCAAACATTTCACCAGCACTTCCCATAACCGAACAAAACAGCCGCTCATTTGTAATCGGATCGATCACTGCAAAAACATGTTCATCCGTCATTTTTTCCCAAGGCTTGAGTTTTTGAAACTCCTTTGCTTTCTGGAGTGTTTCCTCCCAATTATCGTAAGTGTTGGAATCAGATGAGCCAGACTTCTTACTAATTAAATCACTTAATTGATCTTGGATATCCTCATTTATTTCTTTTACTAACTGTTTGGAAGTAGGTGGAGTCAAATCCACTTTACCCATCAAAACTTCCCCCCGTGAGTCTTCTTCAGGTGCAAGGTTTTTGGCATCAATACAGCAGGGATAAGTTACATTTTTTTCTGGGTTTAATTTCTTTTGCAGAACAATTGCATGATCCCAGTTATCCCCAAAATCATAGGTGTATAATACCTGATCTTTTGCAAGTTTGAACCAATCTGACAATCTCTCTTTATTTTCATCAAACGTTTCATACATACTTCCCAAAAAACCAGTAAAATCTTCTTCCAAAGGGCCATCTGGTTTTATCTCAATATTCTCCACCCTTTGTCCAGCCGTTTTATTTACTGTAAAGCTGTGTAAATGGTAATCATCCCAATCAAAGACCGTTTGCAGCAGTCTGTGTAAATCTTGGAACGTTGAATGTTCATCCAACTGAATTTTACGCCATACTTGTTCACCAACATCACGCAATGTTACTTTAAATTCATATATCATAGTTTCAGCACCTCACTTTGTATAGAATATAACATATATTTCAGCATATTTTCATTGTTTTCGTCCTTACATTGTAGATTTTTGCTTAATGCGGTGACACATCGGATTAGCGCTTTTTTCGGCACCTGATATGCCCATCCTGCATACCATATTATTGATGCAAACATTATCTCAGGGGGGGATAACTTCATGTATTACGGTATAGTACCAATTTCTTATGCGGCTGTGAATAATTTTAGGCAGCATCCATATAACCTGAATCATCCTGATGGAAAACCTCTGCATTATCGTTCAAAACAAGATGGAAATTCAAAAGAAACTTGTGGACATACACATGCACATTATGGTGCAACTACGTGTGATGATGAGCATACTCATTTGCATCCTGGAGTCACAGGACCGCCGATTGAATCCAATGAAGGACATGTCCATAAGATTTATGGACATACCACTTTTGATGATGGGCATATCCACTATTATGAAGCATATACTGGTTCGCTGATTCCATTGCCGAATGACTATCATACACACTTTGTAGAAATAAAGACAACAGAAAGTAATGGCCATATACATGTGATTAAAGGATTTACTGCTGCTTCGAAGAATTGATTATCCGCAGGTGAATTATTAAAAAATATAAGCATCTGACACACCAATTCTTTCTATATATTGAATCGGTGTGTCAGATGCTTATTTCAATCTCTACTTTTTCCACATTTCTATGATCCGACAATCGAGTCAATGCCTTAATTCATCAATACTTCTTCATCCTTGTTAAATCATCTCGCTAAATAATGAGCGAATGATGAATGAGAAGACGATGCTTATTTTGTTATTCATCATATAGGATTAACACCTTCCAAATGAAAAAGTGCTTCTATAGGTAAAACCGAGATATAGCAATAATTTCCTTACATCTATTAATGGGATGTTACTTCCATATGTACAAGACCAATGTGACCGCCCTGATTGCTTTATTTCAGAATTTATAACGTTTCTTTTTCATTAATCACACCATTTCCTCCGCCTAATTTAACATATATCACCATTTTATATTCCTTCAGGTTTCTGATTACTTTTAGATTTTTCACAAAACCATAATTACCGAACAATACATAAAAAAAATATATTAATGTTCGTATTCTAAATTGACCATCCTTTCTTTTATTGATAAACTAAAAAAGTAAATTGATTAAAACCATACTTTGTGATAAATCAGTGGAGGTGCGATATGTCAGCAGTAGTTGTAGTTGGAACACAGTGGGGCGATGAAGGAAAAGGAAAAATTACGGATTTCTTATCACAAAATGCCGAGATTATTACCCGTTATCAAGGAGGGAATAACGCTGGACATACAATCAAATTTGATAATGAAACATATAAATTACATTTAATTCCTTCTGGCATTTTTTTCAAAGAAAAGATTTGTGTACTTGGAAATGGAATGGTCATTGATCCAAAAGCGTTTATGAATGAAGTGGCTTATCTACATGAGCACCATATATCAACGGATAATCTCCGCATTAGTAATCGTGCACATGTGATTTTACCTTATCATGTTCAACTAGACATCCTACAAGAAAAAGCAAAAGGGGATCAAAAAATCGGGACAACGAAAAAAGGGATTGGACCCGCCTATATGGATAAAGCGGCCCGTATGGGTATTCGTATTGCTGATTTAATAGATAAAGAAGTATTCCGGGAAAAATTAAAGCAGAATTTAACAGAGAAGAATCGATTATTTGAAAAAATTTATGAAGTAGAGCCAATGAAAGTAGAAGATATTTTAGATGAGTATTATGAGTATGGCCAAAAGATGGCGGCCAATGTTTGTGATACATCGGTTGTTTTAAATGATGCTTTGGATGAAGGGCGTCGTGTATTATTTGAAGGAGCACAAGGGGTTATGCTTGATATCGACCAAGGTACGTACCCATTTGTAACATCATCAAACCCAATAGCAGGTGGAGTAACCATTGGTTCGGGTGTCGGCCCTTCGAAGATTAATCATGCTGTTGGTGTATCAAAAGCCTATACAACCCGTGTTGGTGATGGCCCTTTTCCTACTGAGTTACATGATGAAATTGGAAATCAAATTCGTGAAGTCGGTCGAGAATATGGAACAACAACAGGTAGGGCGCGCCGTGTCGGTTGGTTTGATAGTGTTGTTGTAAGACATGCTCGTCGTGTAAGCGGAATTACCGATCTTTCCCTTAATTCTATTGATGTTTTGACAGGAATTGAAACACTAAACATTTGTGTAGCGTATCGCTATAAAGGAAAGATCCTGAAAGAATTCCCGGCAAGTCTTAACGTGCTAGCAGAATGTGACCCAATTTATGAAGTGATGCCTGGTTGGGAAGAGGATATTACTGGTGTGAGAAGTTTAGATGAATTACCTGCAAATGCTCGTCATTATTTAGAGCGTATTTCTCAATTAACGGAAATTCCATTATCTATCTTCTCCGTTGGGCCAGATCGTACACAAACAAATGTAGTGAGAAGTGTTTACAATTCTTAAGGAATAGATGATATGTCTTAGACGAAGTTTTAGTGCAATTTGAAATACTTGAGGAGGAAAAAGATTGATTAAACGCTATACCAGAGAGAGAATGGGAAAGATTTGGACAGAAGAAAATAAGTTCAACGCATGGTTAGAAGTTGAAATTTTAGCTTGTGAAGCATGGAGTGAACTTGGAGTCATTCCCAAAGAAGATGTGAAAGAACTTCGTAAAAATGCAGCCTTTGATATCGATCGAATATATGAAATGGAACAAGAAACCCGTCATGATGTGGTTGCCTTTACTCGTGTAGTATCAGAAAACTTAGGAGAGGAACGTAAATGGGTTCACTATGGATTAACTTCTACAGACGTGGTTGATACGGCGCTTTCTTACCTTATCAAACAAGCAAATGAAATACTTCGCAAAGACTTACACAACTTCATCGAAATATTAAAAAATAAAGCCGTCGAACATAAACATACCGTTATGATGGGGCGGACACATGGCGTACACGCAGAACCAACCACATTTGGACTCAAACTGGCGCTTTGGTATGAAGAAATGAAACGTAATTTAGAACGTTTTGAATTGGCAGCTAAAACGATAGAATTTGGAAAACTATCTGGAGCCGTTGGAACGTATGCAAACATCGATCCATTTGTGGAGAAATATGTATGCGAAAAATTAGGGCTTGTACCTGCACCTGTCTCAACACAAACCTTGCAACGTGACCGCCATGCAGCATATATATCGACACTTGCATTAATTGCAACATCCATTGAAAAGTTTGCTACTGAAATTCGAGGGTTGCAAAAGACGGAAACTCGGGAAGTGGAGGAACGTTTTGCTAAAGGCCAAAAAGGATCATCAGCAATGCCACATAAGCGTAACCCTATTGGTTCAGAAAATATGACTGGTATGGCGCGTGTCATTCGCGGCTATATGATGACGTCCTATGAAAATGTCAGCCTATGGCATGAACGTGACATTTCCCATTCATCAGCAGAGCGTGTGATTTTACCAGATGCTACGATTGCACTCAATTATATGTTGAATCGCTTTAGTAATATCGTGAAAAACCTGACTGTTTTCCCAGAAAACATGAAACGCAATATGAATAAAACCCATGGAGTTATTTTCTCCCAACGTGTACTGCTTAAATTGATTGATAAGGGAATGGCAAGGGAAGCAGCATATGACATTGTTCAACCAAAAGCGATGGAGGCATGGGAAACAGAAACCCACTTTAAACAGCTTATAGAACAGGATGAACAAATTGCGGGCACGCTGACCCAAGCGGAAATCGATGATTGCTTCAATTCTACATGGCATTTGAAAAATATTGACGTTATTTTTGACCGAATCGGACTAACGGAAGGAAAATACCCTCATGAAAGCTGAACTTTTATATGAAGGGAAAGCAAAGAAGGTCTATCAAGCAGCAGACCAACCAGGAAAATTAGTTTTATTCTATAAAAATGATGCAACAGCCTTTAATGGTGCAAAGAAAGCTACCTTCATTGGAAAAGGTCGGTTAAATAATGAGATTTCATCACGGATTTTTACATATCTTCGTGAACATGGAATTGATTGTCATTTTATCAAGCAACTAACTGAAACGGAGCAGCTTGTAAATAAAACGGAAATTATTCCACTTGAAGTTGTAGTTCGTAATCTTGCTACAGGAAGTATTACAAAACGATTAGGGATTGAAGAAAAAACAACCTTCTATCCACCACTTGTGGAATTGTATTACAAAAATGATGACCTGGGTGATCCATTAATTAATGATGAACAAGCGTATTTTTTAACAGAGATTATACCGAGAGAATTACAGGAAATCAAATCCAAAGCACTTCAAATTAATCAGCTCTTAATCGAATTATTTTCAGGATTAAATGTTGTATTAGCAGATTTTAAAATAGAGTTTGGAAAAATAGAAAATGATATTATTCTTTCCGATGAAATTTCACCAGATACATGTCGATTGTGGGATAAAGAAACAAAAGACAAATTAGATAAAGATGTTTTTCGTCAAGGTACAGGAGATTTAATGAAAGCTTACGAAGAAGTTTTATATCGATTGGAGGCAATCCTATGAAAAAAGTAACGGTTTATATCACATTAAAAGCAGGTGTATTAGATCCACAAGGTAAAGCGATTGGGGAATCTTTGAATTCCTTAGGTTATGAAGAAGTTAAGGAAGCAAGAGTCGGGAAAGTCATTGAAATAAATGTAGAAGATGGCCCTGATTTAGAAATGCGTGTTACAGAAATGTGTGATAAATTACTTGCGAATCCAGTGATGGAAGATTATCGATTTGATGTGGAGGAGGCTGTTCAATTGTGAAATTCGCTGTTATTGTTTTTCCAGGGTCTAACTGTGATAGGGATATGTATGATGCGGTAAAAGAGATTCTCTGTATGGAAGTAGATTTAGTCTGGTATCAAGATAGTAATTTAGAGGCCTATGATGTTATTTTACTTCCAGGTGGATTCTCCTATGGGGATTACTTACGGACTGGTGCCGTTGCTGCAACATCAAACGTGATGAAGCAAGTGAGGGAGCATGCAGAAAAGGGAAAAGCTGTGCTTGGGGTTTGTAATGGTTTCCAAGTTCTAACAGAATCTGGTTTACTGCCAGGTGCGTTAATGAAGAATAAAAATCTATCCTTTATGTGTCATCAGGAAAATGTAGTCATAGAAAATAATGAAACGATGTTTACGACAGGTTATGAAAAAGGAGAAGTCGTTGGGTTCCCGATCGCACATGGAGAAGGGAATTACTACTGTGATATGGAAACATTAGCTGAACTAAAAGCAAACAACCAAATCGTTTTTACATATCAAAACAATCCCAATGGGTCGGTTGCCAATATCGCAGGGATTATCAATAAACAGGGGAATGTACTTGGTATGATGCCACATCCAGAGCGAGCGGTGGAAGCACTATTAGGTAGTGATGATGGTGTGAGATTATTCGCATCCATAATCGAAAATTGGAGGCAGACTAATGTTACAAATGCGTGAATGGAGCTCAGAACAAATCGAGGAAAAGAAAATCTATCAAGAAATGGGTCTAAGTGACGGGGAATATGAAATGGTCAAAAAAATCCTGAATCGCCGCCCGAATTTTACAGAAACGGGGATTTTCTCCGTCATGTGGTCAGAGCATTGCAGTTATAAAACGTCTAAACCATTGCTGAAGAAATTCAAAGCGGAAGGACCAAATGTTCTCCAAGGTCCTGGAGAAGGTGCGGGAGTCATTGATATTGGTGATAATCAAGCGGTTGTTTTTAAAGTGGAAAGTCATAACCACCCATCTGCAGTAGAACCGTATCAAGGAGCTGCAACAGGTGTTGGTGGAATTCTCCGTGACATATTTTCAATGGGAGCACGTCCAATTGGAATTATGAATTCCCTTCGTTTCGGAAATTTAACATCTGAACGTACGAAATATCTCTTCACTGAAGTGGTAAATGGTATTGCGGGATATGGAAATTGCGTTGGAGTTCCTACAGTTGGTGGTGAAGTTCAATTTGATGAGAGCTACGAAGAGAATCCACTCGTTAATGCGATGGGGATCGGGTTAATTAACCACGATGACATCCAAAAAGGTCTTGCCAAAGGGATTGGGAATACAATTCTTTATGCAGGGCCTCCAACAGGCCGTGACGGCATTCATGGGGCGACATTCGCATCCGATGATTTAGGAGAAGATACAGACAAGGATCGTCCATCTGTCCAAGTTGGTGATCCATTTATGGAGAAACTTATCATTGAAGCCTGTTTAGAAGTTATCCACTCTGATGCCTTAGTCGGTATGCAGGACATGGGTGCAGCGGGATTAACCTCTTCTGCATCAGAAATGGCAAGTAAAGCAGGTACAGGGCTGGAAATGAATCTCGACCTCGTCCCACAACGGGAATTGAATATGACAGCATATGAAATGATGTTATCTGAATCGCAAGAACGGATGCTGTTATGTGTGAAGCAAGGGCGTGAACAAGAAATTATCGGTGTCTTTGAAAAGTACGGTTTAAATGCCGTTCCTGTTGGTAAGGTGGTGGAAGAAAAGGTATTCCGAATTACACATCATGGCGAAGTAGTGGCTGATATCCCTGTTGACTCTCTTGCAGATGATGCACCGGTTTATCATATGCCAAGAGAGGAAGCAAAGTATTTTAACGAATTTCAAAAGATGGAAAACACCGTTCCAAAAGTTCAAAATCATGCTGATATCTTAAAGACATTATTACAACAACCAACGATTTCCAGTAAAGAATGGGTTTATGATCAATATGATTCCATGGTACAGACGAACACGGTCACTAAACCTGGTTCTGACGCAGCGGTCATTCGGATTAAAGGACTCAACAAATCACTTGCAATTACAATCGATGGTAATTCTCGTTATAGTTATTTAGACCCTGAAACAGGCGGAAAGATTGCTGTAGCTGAAGCAGCACGAAATATTGTTTGTTCTGGTGCAAAACCACTTGGACTGACGGATGGACTAAACTTTGGTAATCCGGGGAACCCAGAAATTTTCTGGCAAATGGAAAAAAGTGTAGAAGGCATGAGTGAAGCATGTCACGCACTAAAAACACCTGTCATTAGCGGAAATGTTTCCTTGTACAATCAATCAAAAGGAAAGTCCATTTTCCCAACACCGATTGTAGGAATGGTTGGTTTACATGAATCATTAGTACATATTACACCAAGCTTTTTCCAATATGCAGGAGATATTGTTTATGTGATTGGGGAAACCAGAGTAGAATTTGGTGGAAGTGAATTGCAAAACGTATTACAAGGAAAATATGAAGGGAAAGCACCTGCGATTGATTTAGAAGTGGAAGCAAAGCGACAAAAAGAGTTGTTAGAAGCGATCCAAACTGGTCTGGTTCAATCTGCCCATGATGTTGCTGAAGGTGGCTTAGCAGTAGCATTAGCGGAAAGTGTTTTTAGTGATAAGGAATTAGGAGCAAATGTTGAATTAACAGGTGATGCAACAGTTGAATTATTTAGTGAAACACAATCACGATTTATCGTATCAGTAAGCAAAGAGGATGCCCAGAAATTTGAAAATACCGTGAAAGATGCCAAAGCAATTGGTACGGTTACAGATAACGGTATACTCAAAGTGCTTGTAAACGAAGTAGAAGTTGTAAGCGACGATGTGAAGGAGCTTGAAAAAGTCTGGAAGGGAGCTATCCCATGCTTGCTGAAATCAAAAGCATAAATGACGAATGTGGCGTGTTTGGTATTTGGGGACATGAAAAAGCAGCTGAATTAACCTATTATGGACTTCATTCATTGCAACATCGTGGGCAAGAAGGTGCCGGAATTGTGGTAAATGATGGAACGGAATTAAAAGCTCACAAAGGATTAGGTTTAGTTAATGATGTTTTTAAAGATGCTGATTTTAACCAATTGCAAGGACATACTGCAATTGGTCATGTCCGCTACTCCACACAAGGGGAGAAAGTGTATAAAAATGTACAGCCATTGTTATTTCACTCGCATTCGGCAAGTATGGCACTCGCACATAACGGAAACATCATGAATGCTAGTAAACTACGTGGGCAGTTAGAAGAGCAAGGTAGTATCTTTGAAACTTCTTCCGACACAGAAGTGCTAGTTCATTTAATTAAACGTGATGGGCAAGATATCAATGTAAAAACAATTGGCAGGGCGCTGAAGCAACTGGCTGGTGCTTATGCTTTTATCATTCTAACGGAAAATAAAATGTATGCCGCCCTTGACCCATCAGGAATTCGCCCATTATCGATTGGCATGCTTGGTGATGCTTATGTTGCAGCATCAGAAACATGTGCATTTGACCAAATCGGTGCAAGCTTTTTACGGGAAGTAATGCCAGGTGAGTTAATTATAATTGATGATGATGGGATAAAATCAACGAGATTTACTGAACCCAGCAGGCGAAGAATGTGTGCCATGGAATATGTATATTTATCTAGACCAGACAGTGACCTTAATTATGTGAATGTTCATGCTTCACGTAAGCGAATGGGCAAGGTATTGGCGAAGGAAGCCCCGCATGATGCAGACATCGTCGTTGGTGTCCCTGATTCGAGTATCTCTGCAGCAATTGGATTTGCAGAGGAAAGTGGATTGCCATATGAAATGGGAATTATAAAAAATCGTTACGTGGGGAGAACATTTATTCAACCATCTCAAGAACTTCGTGAACAAGGTGTAAAGATGAAACTCGCCCCTGTTCGAGGAATAATTCATGGTAAGCGTGTGATTATGATTGATGATTCCATTGTACGGGGAACAACATGTAAGCGAATTGTACAAATGTTAAAGCATGCGGGAGCTAAAGAAGTCCATGTTCGAATCGCATCTCCCCCCATTCAGAATCCATGTTATTACGGAATTGACATGTCAACAACAGATGAACTTATTGCTGCCAATCATACTATTAATGAACTAGCTGAAATAATTGGAGCAGATAGCATTGCCTATTTGTCGGAAGAAGGATTAGAAAGAGCTGTTCTAAAGGATCTTTCTATTAATCAAGGACTATGTACGGCATGTATGACAGGGAAATATCCTGTCAATAGCCAACAAAAACTCAAGGATAATTCTTAAACTCCTTGGGTTTTTGTTGGCTATTCGTTCCTATACATCTCTTAACGTGTAACAGTCTTCGTTACTACGTTTCTTAATATAATGTTGCCACAACTCAGCAGTCATCAACGCATCACCTAAAGCATGATATCGATTCCGAATCTCCAGCCCCGAAAAGGTGCAATAATCATCAAGACTAACAACATTTTTATCTGAATCTACAATATTAAATCCTGGATTCCCGGAATTTATAACGAGGTAGTCTACAATTGCTGATATAACAACATTCTTATCTCGTTATACAAAAATATATGTAACGAGTATTTATATGTATAAATCCCTTTATAATCACATTTCTCGTTATAAAATAGTGTTTTTTTCGGGAATCCAGGTTAAATAGTAAGGATGTATTCACTACTCGATGTTTATACGGTTTTCTGAACATTCTCCAATTAGCGTGCTGTAGAAACTGCTTTTCGTGACTAGCATGATGCGCAACAAGGGGATCACTTTGAACAAATTAATAAAAACCGAAAAGCACTTCAGACAAGGGTGGAGCAGCTTAATCCACACATTATTTATGTAAAACAAGTCCTCCATTTTCATTCCTCTTATTTTTATTTTCTTTTACTTTTATATGTAACAAGGGACAAGCCCCTGTTACATTTTAAGTGTCTACAATGTTAATATTATAGTGTTCAAGCCATGTATTGATTTGAGAGAGATGGGCGATAAGTTGTGGTCCTGTCATAAGTTGCCCAAACCAAGGAACTTTGAATAAAGAGCCGTCTGAGTTGATAATATCTATTACTTTTTGCTTTGAAACAATTTCTAATAGAGGTGACGATTGATTGTCAAGGATTTTTTGTAGCTTCGTCTTAACGAGTTTTAAATAATGAGGATGATAGGTTTTCGGATATGGACTCTTTTTACGATATAGAACATCATTAGGAAGAACGCCTTCTAACGCCTTTCGTAAGATTCCCTTTTCGCGACCATTCAGCATTTTCATCTCCCAAGGGACGTTCCATGCATATTCAACAAGTCGATGATCCGCAAAAGGGACACGTACTTCTAAGCTTGCTCCCATGCTCATTCGATCTTTTCGTTCCAGTAATGTAGGCATAAACCAAATCATATTTAAATAAAACATTTCCCGGCGGCGCGCTTCAACTGGTGCTTCTCCATCTAATCGAGGGACTTCATCAATCGTTTCATAATACCGCTGCAAGATATATTCCTTTAGGTTGAGTTTCCTTTGCCAATGTGGAAGCAATAACTCCTGTCTTTCCTGTTGAGATTTCATCCAAGGAAACCCATTCGCATGTAAAACATCTTCTCGATAGAACCATGGATAGCCACCGAAGATTTCGTCCGCACATTCTCCTGATAGTGCAACGGTAAAATTACGCTTAATTTGTTCACAAAACCACAATAGTGAGGCATCAACATCTGCCATACCAGGTAAATCCCGCATTCTTACTGCCTTATCCAAGAAATCTACCAGTTCCTCATTACCAATAACAGCTGCATGATGTTTTGTTTTTAAATACTGCTCCATTTTGGTAATCCAAGGTGCATCTTCATCGGGTTGAAAGGAATTTGATTTAAAATATTGATTATTTTGTTCATAATCAATCGAATAAGTGTGTAGTTGCCCCAACCCTTCCGCCTTAAAATAATCAGCAGCAACGGCACTAATCGCACTCGAATCAATTCCACCTGATAAGAGGGTACAAACAGGAACATCTGCAAATAACTGACGTTTGATAGCATCTTTTACAAGAAATGAAACTTGGTCTACAGTCTCATCAAGGGAGTGTTGATGTTTTCGACTTTTTACATTCCAATAACGCCATTGTTTCAACCCGTTTCGATCATAGATTAAGGCATGTGCTGGGCGAAGTTCATGAATACCTCGAAATACGCCATGACCAGGTGTTCGAGATGGACCTAAGCTGAATATTTCCTTGAGCCCTTCTCGATCCACCTCAGCCTTAATCTTTGGGTGGGCCAGTATTGCCTTGATCTCTGAGCCAAATAGAAGAGTTCCATTTCCTTCATGGTAAAAAAGGGGCTTCACACCTAGACGGTCTCTTGCAATATAAATCTGTTCCTTTCCTTGATCCCAGATAGCAAAGGCAAAAATTCCATTTAAATATTCTACACACTTTTTACCCCATTCGATATATGCTGTAAGCAGCACTTCCGTATCCGAGTAGGATTGAAAGGAGTATCCCCTTTTCAACAATTCCTTCCGAATATCTTCTGTGTTATAAAGCTCTCCATTATATATAATCCTATAAGTCCTCCCGTTTTTTTCCTTTTTCATTGGCTGAGTACCGAAGACAGGGTCGACAACGGCGAGGCGTGTATGGCCAAGTGAAACAAGACGCGAACTCCATACATTTAAAGCATCTGGACCTCGCTTAGACAGGGGTTCTGCCATTTTTTCTATGACAGATATATGTTGTGTCAAATCATGTTGCCAATCTACCCTTCCTACTATTCCGCACACTTTATATCACTCTTTCTTTTAGGATTTTCTTAGGATGCAATTTCTTTAATATTGTTTTAGGTATTGTTCCCCTTCCCAGGGGTGTACTTGGGTACGGAATATATCCGATTCGATTTCTTTTGCTTCTACAAAATGTTCAATCAAATGGCTACCCAAAGCATTCGTAATGACCTCATCCGACGTTAGCAAATCAAGAACTTCTACCAATGTCGCAGGTAGGTTAATAATGCCAAATTCTTTACGTTCCTCTTGAGATGTATCTAAGTCGGGATATAAATACATATCGGATTCTTCAATCCGCACAACCCCCTCAATGGATGAACCATCAAACATCATTTTATTATCTAACGCTTTGGATAGCTGACTAATCGGTATTTCAACATTTTTCACCGTACCAAATAAATCTGTAAATTGTAGACGTATATAACGAACATTATTTTCTTTCACCAATCTTATAATTTCTTCTCTATTCATACTATTTTCCTCTTTGTAAGATTTTTTTATTTGAAATGAAGCTTCTGTCTAATTCACCATGACAGATATAATTCGCTTCTCCTCTCATCCATACATGGCCATCATTATCCCACTTGACTGTTAAATCACCTCCAGGAAGATGAACAACAACTGGCTCATTACTATTACGTAATAATTCATTCAACGTAGCCGCAACTACCGAAGCACATGCCCCTGTCCCACAAGCCATCGTAATTTTCGAACCTCTTTCCCAGACTCTATAATCGATCTCCTGGTGGTTTTTCACGTGGACAATCCCTACGTTTACACGCTCTGGGAAAAGTGCAGATTGCTCTAACATCGGTCCAATTTTCTCCAGTGGAACATCATGTACATCTTTTACAAAATGAATAGCATGAGGATTACCCATTGATAAACAAGTTAATTTATACTCCTCTTCTTCAAAGTTGTAAGGTTCATTAATAGCAACTTCAGATGGGTCACCTATCATCGGTATCATGCCTTTTAGCAGCTTCGGCTCCCCCATATCAACGATGACATACTCTACCTGATTGTCTTTGTTTACATCGACCTCTACACTTACTACTCCACCTAATGTTTCAATGGAGAATTGTCGTGCTGTCGCATAAAGGTGATCATAGAGAAACTTTGCCACGCAACGTAAACCATTCCCACAGTTCTCCGCTTCAGAACCATCTTCATTAAAAATTCTCATTTTAAAATCTGCTTTATCGGATGTGCGTATAAGGATGATTCCATCTGAACCAATACCAAAATTGACATCTGATAGTTTTCTAGCAAGCTCAGGATATGCTTCATTTTCTAAAACATTTGCAGCTTGATTCAGTTGGTCAATTAAAATATAATTATTTCCTAACCCATGCATTTTCGTAAACATCATATTCCCCTACCCCCTTTAAAAAATGAATTCCACTGTGCTCAACCTTGATTGAATCTCCTCTATCACTTCTTGTTCTTCTCTCACATTATTTGCTTGAAATGTAACAGAAAATCGAATATAGGCTCCTGCATCATCCCAAGGGACGGTAGATAATAGTAATTGTTTAATTAAATATTCGCTAAAATCCTCGGCAGATTGAAAGGTTGGTCCATTTTTTATTCCTTGCGGGATTCGCGTATATAAGAAGAAGGATCCTTTTGGTTTTTCTACTCGAAAACCACACGCTTGCAGTATGTTTACTAGAAGTTCGTGACGACGAACATATTTCGTTGCTGTTTCTTCTGTTATTTCCGGGTTCCTCAAAGCAATAGCTGCCGCTTTTTGAATAGGAATAAATTGTCCTGAATCGTAGGTATCCTTTACCGTTCGAAAGGCAGAGACAAGCTTTTCATTTCCTGTAACAAAGCCAATACGCCAACCCGTCATGTTAAATGATTTCGATAATGAATGTAGTTCCATCCCTACATCTTTCGCTCCCGGTACAGATAAAAAACTAAGTGGCTGTTCTCCCTCAAATACCAATGAAGCATATGCCGCATCATGAATAACAATTAATTCATGTCTGTTTGCGAATTGAACCACTTCTTCAAAGAACTCCTTTGTCGCTGTTGCCCCAGTTGGGTTATTTGGGTAGTTCAAATAAAGTAGTTTTGCCTTTTCCAATATACTAGTTGGCAGCATAGCTAATTTGGGAAGAAAATTATTTTCCTCTAATAGTGGTAAATGGACTACCTCACCTCCTAGATATTCTGTATGTGTACCAATAATTGGATAGTTCGGGGTCGGCATCATGGTAATATCGCCAGGATTTATAAAGGCAGTTGGCATCATGGCTAATGCGGATTTAGATCCAATCGCATGATTAATCTCTGTTTCTGGATTAAGACCCTCTACACCAAATACATTTCTCATATATGATGCTGCTGCTTCCTTAAATTCCTGTATTCCATTATCGGCATAAAAGCGATTTTCTGGCTTGGTAGCCTCTTCTATTAATCTCTCAATTACCGATTGATCTGCCATGGAGTCTGGTTCTCCAACACCAAGATCAATCAATTTCATAGTTGGATTCAACATAATTGCTTCCTTTTTTGCCCTTTTTATTTTTTCAAATTTATAGATCTCTTTACTTAAGCCAAAGCGTGATCCACCAATACGTTCTGCAAATAATTGTTGAATATAGTCTTTTGTTATTGTATAATTTTCCATTTTCATTCCTCCAAGCAACTTTACATTTAATTCCTCATTATATAAAATTTAAATTGTATTTAGAGTAATTACCTTTATGTTTGTACTTATGTTTTATTTTAGATTAGGAAATATTAACTTCAATATTCCATATGTTTATTATATTATTTTTTCTTTCAGTTGGATTTAGACTAATTCGATGAAGATTTGCACTTTTTTTAACAACTATTTATTTTTTTCTCAACTAATACTAAATTTCTATTGTACTTCTTGCAGTATAAGAAAAGAACAAAGGAGCAGGGCGCCCGTTTAGCGACGTACGGACTGGACTGAGCCCCAGGAGATAAAGGAAACTCAGGCGACCGGAGGAAGCCGATGTTGACTTTCACCACAAGGATATAAGTGCGACTAAGCCTCTGGTTCCCAATCGGCAAGTCTTCTTTATCATACGGAGGTGAAGGAAGTCTGCTATGGCTTTAGCGCTGGAGCCGGACGTGGCTGATTCGGTTGTTTTATTATCCACAGCCCACAAATTTTATAATTTCCTAGACGATAAAAAAAGCTACCAAGAAGAGATCACTTGGTAACCTTTAACGAATATCTGATGGGTTTTTACCCGTGTATTTCTTAAATTGTCTACTAAAAAAGTGCAAATCATTATAACCTAATGTTGCTGCAGTTTCCGTTACAGTCATTCCAGCATAATGAAGTAAATGCTCAGCACGTTTAATTCTTGAGTATATAATATAGCTTTTTACGGTATGACCGATAATTTGTTTAAATTTCTTAGAGAAATATCGTTCTGATAAATTTGCCCTTTCAGCTAAGGTCTTCACAATATGGGCTTCTCCTGGATGTTGTTGAATATAGTTAGCAATCTCGCGAATTGTTTCAAGTAAATTGCTACTCGTATCTTTCTTATCAACTTTCCCTTCCCGTTCTTCACGAAGAAGATGAATCATGAGTTGTATTAATATTAACTTTGCTTCTACTTCAGATCCATATGATGGAACTAGAAATAAACGAACATATTGTGTTAATAACGACTCAAAATGGATCTTATTTTCGATGATCCGATGAGAAGTTGGGATCAATCGAAGATCTTCCGATACATCAAAATGAATATACGTTATAACGAGGGGTTTTTGAGGATTATGTGTAGCCGTTGTGACATCGCCAGGTTTAAACAGGAAGCAGTGTCCTCTCACTATATGAAATGATTTCCCATTTAAAACTAGATCTCCTTCTCCACTCCAAACATAAAATAAATCATAATTTGGCATGGGTTTATCTCTTTTTCTCCATTTCCAATTTGGTTCACAATGAATGGTAGCAAGTGACGGTTTTAGAATTAAATTCTCTGGATTTACATAAAGCATCCAAGACCTCCTTCTTAACATCCCCATATATATCTATATTATTGCTAGTTGTGGCAATTTACAATAAAAATAGTTCTGTAGATGGCATGGAATAATCCTTTTTGAGATCATATTCGAAATACCCTATTATGTGGATGAAGATATACGAATTGTGGTAAATTAGCTAAAAAAGATTGTTCAAAAAGCCTGGTAAAAATGACACATCAAAGGGGATCTTCTACGAAGTACTACTCGTCCTAGGACTGTGCTACAGCTCGCCCCACCAAAAATCATTGTGTCGAACGCAGAAGTCACCACAACATGCGCGTGGGCACTCCTCACGTATTAATTGCATACCTTCCGATCCTTGGAAAGAAAGATCACTTTTCCTGCGTGCGATGCAGGTTCCATGAAGTATGGATTATGATCAAAGCTACACTGCCTCGAACTTCTCGATCGTTTTTATCCTTCTTTTTAAACATGCGCAATAACTCTACAAGAATTATTTTAATTGAATGTATAATCATGACCTCTAAATCTAAGCCAAATAGATTAATTGCTGTGGAATCTCCATATCTGCTTCAACATGCATATGTTGAAGCAGATATGGGGATGAGGAAGCATTTCAAAATACAACATGAGAAAACAAACCAATCTTTCTCTCCATTATAGATTAGATTTAAGGAGATTAAATCATGAATTTTCGAATAAGCATTCAATATCATTGTTTGTTATGTTTGCAGTATCCAAATCCGCTCCATTTATAAGTATGATTGTAACTAAAAGATATGATTTCCATTTTAACTATGGAAATCATATCTTTTTTATTCTAAATACGATGGCAATATAGAACTTCCCATTAAATAATAATCAACTTTCTGAGCTACCTCACGTCCTTCATTAATCGCCCAGACAATTAAACTTTGACCTCGTCGGGCATCACCAGCTGCAAAAACGTTATCAATATTCGTGGTAAAGTCGCCATATTTTGCCTTAATCTTATGATTGTTTGTATGAATTTTGTACTGTCGTAATAATTGTGGCTCAGGTCCTTCAAATCCAATTGCGATCAACACTAATTGCGCTGGCCAAACTGTCTCGGTTCCAGGAATTTCTTGAAAGACAAACCTTCCTTCTTCATTACTGACCTTTTCCATTTGGACAGTATGAACTTCTTTTAAATTGCCATCCTCATCAGAAACAAATCGTTTTGTTTGGATAGAATATTGTCTTGGATCCTGACCAAAATTGGCTGCTGCTTCACTGTGAGCATAGTCAACCGTGAATACATTCGGATACGCCGGCCACATATTGCTTTCTGTTCTGGCTAATGGTAGCTTTGGATGTTTACCAAATTGGACAATACTATTGCAATTCTGGCGTAGTGCTGTTGCAATACAGTCGGCACCAGTATCTCCACCACCAATAACAATCACGTCTTTCCCTTTTGCATCAATGAATTCCAAGTCTTGCCTATTTGTTTCTAGTATTTTTTTCATCGATACAGTAAGATAATCCATTGCAAAATGAACGCCGTTTGCTTTTCGTCCTTCCAGCTTCAAATCCCGTTGTTTCTGGGCTCCTATACAAAGGATAACTGCATCATACATATTATTTAATTTATCCGCACTGATGTCTTTGCCAATTTCGGTATTTAGGACAAACCTAATACCTTCCTGCGCCAAAAGTCTTATCCGCCGCTCCACCACATTTTTTTTCAGTTTCATATTCGGTATGCCGTACATTAGTAATCCACCTGCGCGATCCTCTCGTTCATACACGGTCACCTCATGACCCGCTTGGTTCAATTGATCGGCACTGGCTAACCCACTAGGACCTGATCCGATAATCGCAACTGATTTACCTGTTCTTTTTTGGGGAATTCGTGGTTTTATCCAGCCATTTTCAAATCCTTTATCAATAATCGTGCGCTCAATGCTTTTAATGGTCACGGCAGGGTCTGAAATTGCCAGGGTACAGGATCCTTCACAAGGTGCAGGACATGCTCTTCCAGTGAATTCAGGGAAATTATTCGTTTTCAACAGACGTTCCAACGCTTCCTTCCATTGCCCCTGATATACCAGGTGGTTCCACTCCGGTATTAAATTATATATCGGGCATCCAGTCGCTTTTCCATTGATCACTTCCCCCATCTGACAAAAGGGGGTTCCGCAATCCATACACCGTGCTCCTTGCCTTTTCAGCGTTGCATCAGAAAAGGGTGCATTATATTCGTTCCAGTCATTTATCCGGTTAAGTGGATGCCGTTCAATCGTCTCTTCTCGTAAATAATCCATAAAACCTGTAGCTTTCCCCATTTATATCGCCCCTTTCATAAGTTCTTTTCAGATATTAGGTGCAGGAAGCCTACGTCCAAACCTGGAATATACTCAAGGTTTGGACGTCCTGTCTACAATGGTACAACCTTGGAGTTTTCCCTTTTTTGGACAACCTTATTATTCTTCTTTTTTGCTTCAAAGGCACGGATCGCAGCTTCTCCATCGGTTAAACCATCAGCTTTATGTGCCTGGATTATTTCCTGCATGTGTCTGTAATCTTTCGGAATAACTTTCACAAAATTCCCGGTACATTCATTCCAATTCGACAGTACAAATCGGGCTTTTTGACTTGCTGTATATTGAAAATGATTTTGAATCATTCGCTTTACTTCTTCCATTTCCAAGGGGTCAGATAGTGTTTCGAACGCAATCATTTCTTTATTACATAAATGTTGGAATTTTGTGTGGTTCAATGCAAGAATATAGGCGATACCACCTGACATACCTGCTGCAAAGTTTTTACCTGTATCACCTAATACAACGACACGTCCACCGGTCATATACTCACAGCCATGGTCACCTATCCCTTCAACCACAACATTTGCCCCACTGTTACGAACCGCAAATCGCTCACCTGCATACCCATTAATATATGCCTCGCCACCTGTGGCACCATAGAGGGCAACATTGCCGATAATGACATTAGCGGATTCAGCTGCATTTGCTTCCGTTGGGGATGAAATAATCACTTTTCCACCCGACAAGCCTTTTCCAACATAGTCATTGGCATCTCCGGTTAGATGTAAAGACATGCCTTTTGGAATAAAGGCGCCAAAGCTTTGACCCGCTGACCCGGTGAACCGTAATGTGATAGCGTCCTCCTTCATCCCTTCTTCACCGTAGCGTTTTGAAATCTCGCTGCCGGTGATGGTTCCCACAGCACGGTAGATATTTTTAATGGAATACGACAAATCGACTTTTTCATTTCGTTCAATAGCTGCAGTTACAGCTGGTAAAATTTTACTCAAATCGAGTGATAAATCAAGCTGATGGTCCTGTTTCGTTTGACAGGTTGTTGGACCATCCACCTGGTAAAGTAGTGCCGATAAATCCAGATCCTTCGCCTTCCAGTGCGCTGTAGCCCGGTCATTTACGGTCAGCATATCCGTCCGGCCAACCATTTCTTCAACGGTTCTGAAGCCAAGTTTAGCCATAATTTCTCTTACTTCCTGTGCAATATAGTGCATGAAGTTGACAACATGGTCTGGATCGCCCATGAACTTCTTCCTCAGCTCAGGATTTTGGGTAGCAATTCCGACCGGGCATGTATCCTTATGGCATACCCGCATCATCACACAACCAAGGACAACTAGTGGTGCAGTCGCAAAACCAAATTCTTCTGCTCCTAGCAATGCTGCCATCACCACATCTTTTCCAGTCATTAACTTACCATCAGCCTCTAAAACTACTCGCCCCCGTAGATCATTTAACATCAGCGTCTGATGAGTTTCGGCAAGGCCAAGCTCCCAGGGAAGTCCTGTATGCTTTATACTTGTTTTTGGTGATGCCCCGGTACCGCCATCGTAGCCGCTAATAGAAATAACATCCGCCTTCCCTTTTGCAACGCCTGCCGCAATAGTACCAATGCCTGCCTTCGCAACAAGCTTCACACTAACACGAGCATTACGATTCGCATTTTTTAAATCGTAAATTAATTGTGCCAGATCCTCAATCGAATAAATATCGTGATGTGGCGGTGGTGAAATAAGACCGACACCAGGAGTAGATCCCCGCACTTCAGCCACCCATGGATATACCTTACTTCCAGGTAGCTGTCCACCTTCACCCGGTTTTGCTCCCTGAGCCATCTTTATCTGGAGTTCATCCGCATTGACAAGATAGTGGCTTTTCACGCCAAATCTTCCTGATGCAATTTGCTTAATAGCACTCCTTTTCAAATCTCCATTTTCATCAGTGAAAAATCGGTTTGGATTTTCTCCCCCTTCACCACTATTACTTTTTCCTCCCATACGGTTCATGGCTATTGCCAGTGCTTCATGCGCTTCCTGACTTAACGAACCAAACGACATTGCCCCGGTTTTAAACCTTTTAACAATCGATTCAACAGGTTCCACCTCTTCCATGGAAATAGCTTTCGTCTGCTTAAAGTCAAACAAGTTCCGTAAAAAGGTTAGCCGTTCCTCATTCGCTGCTTCGGAATATTGCTTAAACAGATCATAATCACCTCTCCTGCACGCCCATTGCAGTGTGTGGATTGTCTTTGGGTTAAACGCATGATGTTCACCCATTTTCCTCCATTGAAAATCACTCCCCGCATCCAGCGAATCCTCAACATGGTTTCTATAAGCTGTTTTATGACGCTTCAAGGCTTCTTCAGCTATCGTATTCAAACCAATACCGCCAAGCTTAGAAGCGGTCCCTGTAAAATAACGATCAATCACCGTTTTACTGATGCCAATGGCTTCAAAAGTTTGCGCACCCCGATAACTTTGAATCGTTGATATTCCCATTTTTGACATTACTTTAACGATGCCGGCTGTAATACTGTTGATATAGACGCTTACTGCATTTTTATAGCTGAATGACAGATGGTTCTCATTAATTGCCTTACTCAATGTTGCATAAGCGAGGTATGGATTAATCGCATCCGCTCCATAACCGATCAATGCCGCAAAATGATGTACCTCCCTCGCTTCCCCTGTTTCAGCAATAATACTCACCTTTGTACGGCTGCCGTGGAGAACAAGATGCTGGTGCAGTGCACTTACCGCAAGCAGTGACGGAATTGCTGCAGTATTTTCATCCATCTTTCGGTCTGACAATACAAGTATACTAACCCCTTCATCCATCATCTTTTTAGCTTTTTGAAACATTTGATCCAGTGCATGCTCCAAATCCCCATCAAATAATGTGTCAATTGTCCGGGAAACAAACCCTTCATAGCTGTCAGCTTTTAGTAATCGAAGCTGCCGGTTGGACAGTACCGGTGCAGGAAGCTGAAGTCTGCGGCAATTTCTTTCATCGACATGCAGAATGTTTCCAACAGGGCCAAGCATGGTCACCATCGAAGTAACAAGCTGCTCACGGTATGCATCGATAGGAGGATTGGTAACCTGCGCAAATAACTGCTTAAAGTATGAGAATAATGATTGAGGATAATCGGATAGTACTGCTAATGGAACGTCATTTCCCATCGCACCGATAGGATCATTTTCTTCTGTTACTAATGGAATTAAATATTTGTGGACATCTTCATACGTATAACCAAATGCCTTCTGTCTTTTCACCAAATCATCTAGCACTTCGAAATGTTCTATTTTATTAGTAAGAATAATTTGTTGCTCATCCAGCCACCTTTGATATGGCTCCTGCTCTGTTATTTCTTTTTTAATCTCCTCATCAGATATGATTCGTCCCTCAACCATATCGAGTAACAACATTTTCCCCGGACTGAGTCGATCTTTGTACAGAACCTGATCCTCATCCACATCAATAACGCCTACTTCCGAGGAATAGATCAGATAATCATCCTTTGTGACGCAATAACGTGCAGGTCTGAGTCCGTTTCTGTCCAGAATTGCTCCGATTTGTTTTCCATCGGTAAATGAAATAGATGTTGGGCCGTCCCATGGCTCCATTAACGAGCTGTGATATTCATAGAAAGCCTTTTTTTCTTCGGACATATATGGATTATTATCCCACGGTTCAGGTATAAGCATCATAGCAGCATGGGCCGGTTTTCTGCCTGCAAGAATCAGAAACTCCAGTGCATTATCCAGCATGGCCGAATCACTGCCAGCCGTATCCAGAATTGGGAGTACTTTTTCCATATCATCACCAAAAGCATCAGATACAAATTGTTTCTCACGTGCCTGCATCCAGTTCATATTCCCCCGCAGCGTATTAATTTCTCCGTTATGCATTAAATAGCGATTCGGATGTGCCCTTTCCCAGCTTGGAAATGTATTCGTACTAAAGCGAGAATGAACTAACGCAAATGCAGATTCAAAATTCTCATCTTGCAAATCCACATAAAACGTGTTTAGTTGCTCAGGACGTAACAACCCTTTATATACCATTGTCTGGCTTGACAGACTGGAAAAATAATAATGCTCATCCTGTTCCACAGCCATTTTTTCTGCCTGTTTACGAATTACATATAATTTTCGTTCAAAATCAATCCCCGCTCGAATATCAGTGTTTGCACCAATAAATACTTGACGGATAAACGGACAGCTTTCCTGTGCTTTTTTACCGATATTTTTAACATGTACAGGCACCGTTCTCCACCCAAGTACTGTCTGTCCTTCCTGTTTGATAAGCGAATTGATTTGTTCCTCCGCCCATTTCTGTTTGTCCGGATCATCTGAGAAAAAAATCATACCGACACCGTAGTGTCCCTTTTCCGGCAGATTCATATTGGAACAAGCATTTTTGAAAAAAGCGTCTGGGATCTGTACCATCAATCCGGCACCGTCCCCCATAGTTGGATCACCACTCCCCCCACGATGGTCAAGCTGACACAACATATGAAGTCCTTTTTTAACGATGTCATGATTCGCTGCACCATGAACATGTGCATATAAACCTATCCCACATGAGTCATGCTCAAATTCAGGTTGATAAAGACCTTGAGCCTCTGGTATCTGGCTATATCGCATCATTTTCCCTCCTAAAATTTATCTTTTAATTCCGTATCTTTTATGTATTATTAATTATAGGTTTTTTAATCAATCTAAACAATATATACTTAATATTAAATCAATCTATTTTTGATATGAAGGGGTGATAACAGGAAAGAAATTGTATAAATCTCTGTTTTTTTCGAGTTGCCAAACAGGGAAATGTTTGTAGGCAGGTGTAAATTACGTCCAATCAGTGAGGTTGTCACCTAAGAATAAACTTATACATTACGTCAATAACTACTTATAGCATTTTCAGGAAGGATTGAAGGGAATGACATGGGGAAGGAAAAAAGGTTAAATTAATTGCATTGAGTATATAGCTGGCAAAGAAACCATCAAATTGGTTTATGAGTGTATTAATGAGCACAGTGTTTTTCTATTGAAACTCACACTAGGTGGAAAGAATGCAATAAGGCAAATAGAAAGAAAAGCAATGTGGATTTGAATCTCAATGGTTTATATTGGTTCAAAATTTCTTTGAAAGTATTCTGCATGTCCTCCACAGATTCAGGTTGATATTCCTCAATAATTTTATTGGCCAGGTATTCCGATTTTGGATGGCATTTAATTTTTGTCATTTACATTTCCTTTGATCTCAATCTATTATCATTATGCTAAAATAAAAAAATCTAAACTGCCAGTAGAAGCCGTACGCTCTTCTACTTACACAGTTTAGATTACAATCTCATATGATGCCCAATGACATCCTTCACAAGAATCCAATAGATTAATCACTGAAAAATTTCTATACCTTTTACAACATGCTCACAAACCCGGGCAAAAAAAGCCCATACAATTAGCCCCATCCTACATACAACAGCGCTTATATTTCTTTCTGCTTCCGCATGGGCATGGATCATTACGCCCAACCTTTGCCGTCTTTACAACAGGCTGATTTGCTCCCATTTGGATAAAAAGATCTGACATAGAATTGGAGGGTGCATTTTCGGGTACCGTATTTTCCATTTTTTTCAACTAATTACATATAAAATGCCCAAACTGATTGATTTCAATAGAAACAATTTCATATTAGTTTTCTTCTAACTTTTTCTCGTAGCAGTTACATTCATGCACTCTTTCAAAGTTGCTCCGAATCATTCCTTTATCTTTACCAATATAGTGCGCAAATGCTTGGATTGGATAGAAATTTTCAATCTCACTTTTAATCGATTTCTTAACTTCTTGCCCACCATTAATATAGACTTGCAGATAAGATTCTACTTTAGAAAACCCTTGCTTTTCATACCATTTATTTACCCAAATATCATCTCTGGTCCATGCCTCCAAACGATTTAATCCTTGTGTTTTTGCTATTTGCTCAGCTTTGTTTAATAGCCTTCCAGCAATTCCCTGCTTCTGAAAATCCGGATGCACAGCTAGATGCCAAATCATTCCACCAAGCCCTTTACCTCTTGAACAAACGGTGCTTTCCTTTTCTTCATACTCTATATCCAATAACCCAATTACTTTACCTTTATCTACTGCAACAATTTCTATACTGGGATTATCATATTTCTCCTTTTCTTTCAGCACATTATCATAATAAGCTGTATTCAAAAAAGAAAGCACCCTACATTGGAGCCAACTTAACTCATCAGATTGAATATAGTTTCGTATTTCCATCGGGATAGAATTCCTCCTTAAGATATATGCTAATCACTGTTAAAAATTAATGCAAATTTGATAATAATTAATGATATTATCTGGTTGAATACTGTTATCAGCAATTTTATTTTTCATTTCATATCTATGTATTAAGCATTGATGCGTAATTTGTAAGATAGATTACATCCACCTTCCAATAGTAAGTGTATATACAGTATCACTAACGTTGGCAATCTTCCCCTTATTTTGGATAGTTTTATTAACCTTATTTTTCATAAACTGTTCACCTTTTCGAACAGGATTAGCATACATACGTTAATTATATGAGTTATCATCGAACGTTTCAATAAATTAACAAGATCATGTATACTTAATACAACAACAACAACAACAAAAGGAGCACACATATGATCAAAGTAAAGATGAATGTCCAAACCGCATACCATGGTGACCTGCTGCGTGCAGGGAAAGTCTATGAAATTGATGAAACTACTGCAAAACGCTGGATTGCTAGTAAAATAGCGGTAAAGGCAGAGGAAAACTAAACCAAAAATTCGACATTTTTTTATGGATTTAACCAGTAATATGAACTATACTTAAACGAAGGAGGTGAAGAAAATGAATGAAGAACGTTTTGATTGGATGGAAAAACGCTTTGATCAGATGGAGAAGCGTTTTGATCAGAAGTTCGATCAGATGGAGAAACGCTTTGACCGAATGGAAAATATGGTGACACAGTTAATTACAACAGTAGCAAAAGTAGCGGAAGAACAAACGGCAACGCATAAAGAGCAAACCGCAATGAAAGAAGAACAGGTTTCCATTCGTGAAGAGCTGACTACTGTAAAATTAGAACAACAATCTATGAGAGAAGAAAATAACACCCACCACAAGGAAGTTATGGAAAAGTTACACTCCTTAGAAGCGGATCAGGATCATATCTGGGAAAAAGCGGCACGAAATGAAAGAGAGTTTGCCAGATTCAAAAATCAATACGGATTGTAACTACCTCTGGAAGATCCCACATTTACGCAACAATTACTTCATAGATTAATTTTCCTAAATCAAAAATCCCCGCTACAGCTAACCAAGTAACGGGGATAACTCTTACTTAATTTCCAACAATCTCACTAAACTTCGACAATGCTACTGGGTCTTTTTCAAACTCACTTTTCCTCCATACGGATTGTAAATAAACTTCCGTAATCGCTTGTTGTCTGCTATCACCATTCATACTTGTTTGTAATGCCACAACACTTTCGAAAATAACTGCCATTCGACTGGCTAAATCCTTGCTGTAATAAGTTTGCAAATCATGAGGTAATTTTTTTACTTGTTTAACTTTTTCCGTTAATCCTGAAATTTTTGATTCGATTTCCCCAACCCAACCTGTTAATTTTTCATTGGTAATCTCAGCTAACCGCTCTCTCATCTCTACAGCAAAAATCGCTTCTGCATTATATTTGCCAATTAACCTGAGAACCTCCAAACCTAATATATTGGCAGTCCCTTCCCAAACGGTCAGCACCTGCGCATCACGAAGGAGCCGTGGCGTGACAAAATCTTCAATATATCCATTTCCTCCATGCATTTCAATCGCTTCATGGGCAAAATGGATCGCTTGTTCAGCCGTTTCTTTTTTCATGATGGCCACATACAATCGAAATAATATCTGATCTTTTTGTGAAACTTCAGCTTTTGTTTCTTTGCCCATTACCAGATCCATCAGCCGGATTACCTCAAACACTACGCTTGTTTCGACCTCTTGTTTAGCAACCATTTGACTCAATGTAGCCTGAACCATTGGATAATTTGTCAGTTTATTGCCAAAAGCCTCACGATCGATCGCATAATTTTTTGCTTCCAAATAAGCACGGCGCATAATGCCTAACGATGCAACTGCATTGGAGACTCTAGATAGATTTAATGCCTCTATCATATAGGAAAATCCCTTATGTGCTTCTCCAACCAAATATGCCTTTGCCCCATCAAATTCCACTTCTCCAGAAGGCACAGCGCGAACGCCAAGTTTATCCTTTAGCCTACGAATCCGCAGTAATCCAGCCTCACGGTTTTCTTCCCAGGGAACCAGGAATAAACTTAATCCTTTTGTGCCCTTTGGTGCACCTTCCAATCGCGCCAGCACCATCGCCACACCACATGCACCAACATTACTGGCAAAATACTTTTCCCCGGTTATTCGATAGGATTCCCCTTCTCGGACAGCTTCTACAGCATTTGCTCCAACATCTGAACCACCTTGACGCTCTGTCAGAAAGGTCGCTCCCTCATAAAGTTCCACATCACCTGTTGAGAGCACATGTGGCAAAAATTCTGTCCTTAAAGAGGCTGAAGCATAATGATCAATTAAATAAGCGGTTGCTTTCGATAAGGTAACAGGACAATAAAACCCTGGTTCCGCATGGGATAGTAAATATCCTTGAGCAAAGGAATAAACATAATTTCCCTTAACCATGAGTTCAGGTATTTCCTTATGAATATAGCCGACAATTCCTGTATGATACGTCGCTTCTATTGTTTTTTTATATCCTTCATTTACCCAGATTTCGGATACTTCATTTCCCATTTTGTCATAGCGGATTAACCGAGGCTGTCCCTTTCGATCTGTATAGACTGCCCGCTGATCAATATCCCCTGCACATAATGCGCCAAATTCCTCCAGTTCCGAGTCTGCCCACTTGAAGAAATCCTCTGGCAGCAGAGCCGCAAGTAATCGCTTAAGATTTTTATCTTCCGTGTAAAAATTCATCATTCTAACACCTCGCTTATGTTGTTACAGCTCTACACGTTCACGTAATTGATTTTTCAATAGTTTACCCGTTGCATTCCTAGGAAGCGCTTCCAATTCCTCATATAATTTAGGAATCTTATAATCTGCTATTTTCCCTTGCAAAAATTCACTTAATTCTTCTGCTAGATTTCCGATTTCTCCGTCAATCACAACAAAGGCTTTCACCGTCTCTCCCCAATCCGGATTTGGAATCCCGACAACAGCAACATCCGCAATTGCTGGATGGGTGATTAAAAGATTCTCTATTTCTTTCGGAAAAATATTAACACCACCAGAAATAATCATGTCTTTTTTACGATCAACGACCCAGTAGTATCCATCTTCATCCTCTTTGGCCATGTCACCTGTGTATAGCCAGTCGCCTCTTAATGCCTCACTTGTTTTCACAGGATCCTTGTAGTAGCCCTTCATATTTCCTTCTCCTCGAAGAATAATCTCACCAACTTCTCCCTGCTTTACAGTGTTTCCATTTTCATCAACAATACGAAGTTCACAATTTAAGGCAGCTCTTTTCCCAATACTTCCAGCTTTTGTTTGATGATCCTTAAAGCCCAGCAATGTTCCACTTGGTCCAGCTTCTGTCAGTCCATAGACACACATTAGCTTGTTAGTTGAAAATTTTTCCTTAATAAAAGTCACTTCCTGATCTGCTAAAGGTGCACCGCCATATACCCAATATTCCATCGATGACAAGTCATATTCATTCATTTTAGGATGCTTTGCGCTTGCAAGATAGGCTATTGGTGCACCAAAGAAATGAGTAGTCTTTTCTTTTTCAACTGTTTCTAGTAGCAAGTCGGGTGTAAAGGTCGGTACAAGTACATGTGTCGCTCCAACATACATGCCTGCAATTAGGAATAGATGCAGTGGAGCTGAATGACTAAGTGGCATCATATGCAGTACTCGGCTTTCAGGTTTCATCGTCATTTCAATACAAATCATCGTTGCAACAGTGAGGATATTACGGTAGGTGAAAACAACTCCTTTAGGATCACCGGTCGTTCCGGAAGTATATAATAATGCCGCTTCATCATCCTCTGTT
The DNA here is from genome assembly GCF_059698015.1 of Oceanobacillus sp. NCCP-135. Classification (NCBI taxonomy): domain Bacteria; kingdom Bacillati; phylum Bacillota; class Bacilli; order Caryophanales; family Bacillaceae; genus Oceanobacillus; species Oceanobacillus sp. NCCP-135. The sequence continues at coordinate 146,062 of NZ_BAAKSZ010000006.1, forward strand.
AAATCACAACGAATTTCATCCGGAGATCCATCCGCTATCAGCTTTTCAAAGGATAGCCAATGATCCGCAGCTTCACCGGTTTTTACACATAAAAGGTTATCAGATTTCGGCAGTCCCTTCACCTGGTTAAATAAGACGTCATGTGTAATGAATACAGTTGCATCACTATGCTCGAGAATATAGACAATTTCCTGATGGACAAGCTTGGCATTTATTGGCACAATCAACGCTCCAAGCCGTTGGGCAGCAAAATACGTATATAAAAATTCCTTTGTGTTTGGCATATGCAGCACAACTTTGACACCCTGACTGACACCACGTTTTCTAAGACTGTTTGCTAATTTATTTACAGATATATTCCATTCCAGGTAAGTAATCCGCTCATATGGCGTAACAATAGCTTCTTTCTCCGGCAGCTTTCTCGACTGGCTTGCAAGCAAATTGGGGATATTCATATTAGCTTTCACGCTCCAATTCATGTAATTTAGTTTTAAAATCCATGATCAAATGTTCCATCTCTGAACGAAGATTCATCAATTCATTAATCCGTCTCTTCACTTCCTCTATTTTTCCCTCTCCATATTCAATTGTTTTGGAAAGCTGTTGTTTTCCACTCGGATCCTGATCAAAAAGCTGGATCATCTCCTTTATTTCTTCCAGGTTGAATCCATATTTTTTCCCGCGAAACACCAGCTGTAGTCGAATGCGCTCTTTCTTAAAAAAGATTCGCTGTCCACCTGTACTGCGCTTTGGTTGAATCAATCCGAGCTCTTCATAATAACGGATCGTTCTTGTGGTTATACCGAAATGTTCCGCCAGCTCTGAAATCGAATAGGTTTCCTCTTTGCACATCAGTAATCACCTTGTTCCAATTTTCTAACAACTATAGTTTATCATTAACGTTAACGTCAAGTTCAATCCTTTTTTTATTTTTTTGTTAGACAAAAAGTTCCAGATAACTGTTGACATAATAGTCGTTTTTAACTATATTTATAATAATTAGATTTTTCTAAATAAAATAGTTTATCTGGAAGGGGTTTATTGTTTTGGAGGTAAACAAAAACAATACAACCGAACAAAAAAACATGTATGACATCATTACAGAAATAGAAAACGAATTTTTCATTGGAAGAAAACATGAGATTGACGTTTTTCAGCAGTTTATCCAAGCAGATAATCCTGATGAAAAAGTGCTTAGCATTTATGGTACCGGTGGAATTGGCAAAACCTATCTATTATCAAAATTCTCTGGAATCGCTGCCGATAACGGGATACTTTTTTTCAAGCTGGACAGTGAAGATTTCCCTCATACTCCTTTAGGGTTTGCTGATTATTTACTCACACTACTGGAAATGACTATAAGCAATATGACATATAACAATCGGAATAACTTGCAAAATTGCTTTCAAAATCTTGCGGATCTTGCATTGGAACACAAAATTATTATCGCCATTGATACGTATGAAAAAATGGATGCTCTTGATCGCTGGTTTCGGCAAATTTTTATCCGGCATGCTGATTCCAATATATTTTTTATTCTAGCGGGGCGACATGCTTTAAAAGGAGAATGGATGGAGTCCCCTGCTTGGAGGAGGATAACAAAACAGCTGGAACTGAAAGATTTTACCCTTTCGCAAACAAGTTCCTATCTAAGGCATTACGGCATTACAAACAAACATTATGTCGAGTCTTTATGGAAATTTACTGAAGGTCATCCACTGACTTTATCCCTTGCAGCAATTACGAATGAAAAACCGGAGATTGATTCAACTGATCAGCTAACAGAAAACATACCTCAAATTTTAATTGAATTAACTAAAAGATGGCTGCACGAAGTAAAAAATGAGGATTTGCATCATTTGGTCGAAGCGGCAGCAATTCTGCATACCTTTGATCAACAAAGCCTGTCCTCCATTTTGAATCGTGAAGTTAGCCTATCAAAATTCCATGAACTTACAGGTTTATCCTTCATCAAGCCTACTAGAAGGAACTGGGCGATGCATGATTTAATCCGGGATGCTATTCGGGTTGAGTTAAAACATCGAAATCCCGAGCGGTTTAATGCTTTGAGTGAGCGAAGTGCTGCATTTTACTATCACAAAACAATTTCTACCCGATCACGTGACGATATTGCTCAGTTTTTTTATCATCTTGGGGATGAGTTTATTCAATCCGTTTTTTTTCAGGATTCGATTAACACCACAATGTATTTTGAACAAGTGGAATCCTATAATTTTCATGAAGTCACAGATTTTTTTGCCAATAAAAAAGAAAATATATCCACAAGTGATGCGCAGTTCTATACTAGAGGGACAAATAATTCCTATCATTTCCATGCATCTTTACAGCATAATCAAAAAGAATTGGAATTGGTGAATACAGAATACATTGATAAAATGGGGAAACATGTGGCACGTATTTTAAAAAATGAATATGGCGAGACACTGGGACTTTCCATTCTTGTACCAATTAATAAAAATACACTCCCCCATTTAACAAGAGAGCCTGTTTCAAGGGCCTATTTTTCACGACTGACAGAGAGAGAAAAAGATGAATTTGCTGTTTCAGAAGACAAAAATGCCGGATGGTTTATCCGAATGCTTGACTATGTTGATCCATCCAATACAGAAGCTCGTTCATTTTCCCTGTATAATTTATTTCCATTACTGCTTTCCGGCGGGATAATTATTGTTTCTACTCCTCTGCCTTTTTTCCAACAATTACTTAAAAACTTTGGATTCCAAGAGGTTCCAGACGCACTGCATTACGATTATGGTGAGAACTATCCATCACCAACCTATATATTAGATGTGAGCGGTGCAAAATTAGCTGTTTATCTAAAACAATTCACTTCTAAAGATTCGGTTAGCAACCAAATCGAAATGATTACTAGTACGTTTGCATTCACTGATCGGGAAATGGACATTGTAAAACTTATTCTTGATGAAAAAAGCAATGCAGAAATTGCAAGCCAGCTTTATATTGCAGAAGTAACGGTGAAGAAACATATGAGCAGGATTCTATCCAAGGCTGGAGCCAGGAACAGAACCCAGTTGATTAAAAGATTGATGGAAATTATTTAAGTCGAATTTAAGAGAGAGGCGAAAGTGTTGTTCTGTCTCTCTCTTTCATTATTTTAGCAGTTTATACTTTCCAATGATTGGTAAGCCCTTTTCCTTGCCATTTGCTGCATTAATAATCCCCATCACAGCTAATATTACAAGCATTAAACTACCAAACGGCAAAATGATTAACCACCCGATAATTGGTAAAACAGTTCCAAGGACAGATACACCAATCCAGCATAAAAATAATATAAGTCCCTGATTTGCATGATACATTGCAAACTTCGAGTCTTTTGCGGCAAGAAGCGGAATAAAGAAAATAATATATGCTAAAATAGCCATTCCTTTATTTTCCTTTACATCAGCAGACTCTTCCTGCTGAATTGCCACAGACGCTTCCTCTGTATTCATTTCCTTTGGCATCACAACACCTCCCTATGCCAGCTGATTTATGTTCATAAACAAAAAAACTGATAAACCTGTACTCCATCGATGTGACGTTAAGAAAATAGTAACACGATATGCACATTATGTAATGTATACCTGGGTATATAATTTTTTAAAAAAAAGCACCCATTATAATAAATGAGCGCCTTATTTGATCTATTTATTTTTACCTATTTGCGAAAAATTCTTCTGCTTTTTCAAGGAACACTTCCTGATCTGGTGTGAGATCATATTCTTCCTCGATTGCTTCAACCGGGCAAACCGCTTTACATGCACCACAATCTATACAAACATCTGGATCTATGTAAAACTGATCTGTGCCTTCTTCGATACAATCTACTGGACAAACACTCACACACTCAGCCGATTTCTCCGAGCCACAAGGATCCAAAATAACAAAAGCCATCTATATGATACCTCCCTTATATGCTATCTCTTATATAATGATACATGAAGAGGCAATAGCAAGTAAACAGCTTTATCTTATTTCTATCAATGATTACGCTTTTTTTAGATGTCCGGATGGCGAGTTTTACTGATTTTGTAACTTCATGTAGACTACTGCCGACTTGCGAACTTCTCCTAGTGTTGCGTACTCCTCCTGATGATGTGAACTTCTCCTGATGATGTGAACTTCGCCTGAAATTGTGAACTCCGCCTGATATTGTGAACTTCAGCCAATTTTGTGTGAACTTCTTACCATGTCGCTGTGAACTTCTAACCAACTCGTTGTGAACTTCCGCCCTTCGCCTGTGAACTTCAGCCAAACACCGACTTCTACAGGTTATTTCTTCTACTGGCTAACCTTTCAATATCTAATTTATATCTCAATCCACTTGTCGAACCAACTTTTTCGAGTTCCGCTTTTTGTAATAGTTTCCTAGCTATGTTATCAGATTCCAATTGTAACATATCCCTCGCTTGACGATTATTAATATATGCACCCTTCAACAAGGCATAATCAATCAGAGTTTCCAGGTGAGCAGTTTTAGATAACTTACCGCAAGAAGAACATCGCCATTTACCTCTCGTCCGCAGCATTGGAACGGTAAAGCATTCCCGACAGAACACTCCTTTAATTAGCTCATCATAAGAAACTTTATATTTTTCTAAAACATCCACTTCTTCTGGAGTATGTGCTGAAAGCAATTGAAATGAGAGATTCATTAACTGATCTTCAGAAAAACATTCCATATTATACTTGCTGGAAAACTCATCTATTTTCCCTAATATTTTTTCTTTGTGCATCACCATTTCAGTGATAACTTTATCATTGGTATGATTTTTCAGGATGGTGTTTGGATTACTATATACAACGATTTTTTCAAGAGGAATTGAAGGAAAATTAAATTGCCGAAGCCAGCGGAGCAAACGTAAATGCTGTAAATTAACTTGATCTACCGGATTTGTAAAAGCTTTAGTTTGCTCATTTTCAATACGAATCGCCTGTCCCATTTCATCAAAAATAACATGATCCCTAATATTCTTCACTTCTATTATTAATATAAAATTAGCTGATAGAACCAGTGTGTCAATTTGAAAAAAGCCATTTGGGTCACGAATACGCAAATGATAGAAGATGAGATATTTATCGTATGGTAGAAAACTAAGTGGAAATTCAAGGGATAATTCACCGTTGTATCCAGCGCGGAGATTTCGAGCATTTGTTGCTACTATTTCTTTTTGAGGGTGCGTGATTCTTAATCGGCAGTTCAATGCCTCCGTTTTCAGAAGGACCTCGGGGACTTCCAGGGGTTTTAGTATCAATACTACACTACCTTTCCTATTTAATTTTTGTGGATAGATGATATATTCGACATTATCATGAGAAACCCTGCTTTAGAAATGAAAAAGCTACAGATTTCTGCAAAGTTTCAGCAGAATTATGATCATTTGACTGGATCATATCAAATTGTTAGTGCACATCTACCCAACTTTGTGAACTTCCGCCAATTTTGTGTGAACTTCTTACCATGTCACTGTGAACTTCTAACCAATTCATTGTGAACTTCCATCCCTCGCCTGTGAACTTCAGCCAAACATTGATTTCACACTAAAAAAAAGGACCCTCTACCCCATGCAGAGAGTCCTCATCTATCTATTTCTTCAGCTTAGCCAGCTGTTCGGCTAATGCGTTATTCGCAAAGCCATCATCCTGTTTCTTCAAATAGTTATTCACGTCTTTTTTCGATACTTTATGCTTTTTCTCCTGCTGTTTTCGCTTATTAAAGGTGGACAGTTTTTCACGATGGCCGCATTTGCATATGAATATTTGTCCTTCACCTTCCCCACGTAATTCCAGGCGCTTATGGCAATTAGGACAGCGGGCATTTGTTTGTCTGGCAATATTTTTCTTGTGTCCGCATGAACGATCCTGGCAGACTAGCATGCGCCCATGTTTATTATTGATTTCTAGCATCAGTTTGCCACAATCCGGGCATTTTGTACCGGTCATGTTATCATGCTTAAATGTTTCATCACTGCCTTTAATTTCCTGAACAACTTCTCTCGCATAGCTTTTCATTTCAGAAATGAACTTATTTTTATTCAGTTTCCCTTCCGCAATGAGTCCAAGCTTTTGCTCCCATTCTGCTGTAAGTGCAGGTGAACGCAACTCCTCCGGCACCAATTCAAGCAGCTGACGGCCTTTGGAAGTGATATAAATATGCTTGCCCTTCATTTCCATATACATTCCATTGAACAGCTTTTCGATAATATCGGCACGGGTTGCAACAGTACCAAGACCACCTGTTTTATTGATGGTACCCGCTAAATGTTTTTCTTCAGAGCTCATGTAACAAACGGGATTTTCCATCGCCTGAAGCAGTGCCCCTTCTGTAAGTCGCTCCGGCGGTTTTGTTTCGCCCTCCGTCATGGAAATCCGCACATTCATCGCATCGCCTTTTTCAACCACAGGCAATTGCTGATCATCATTGCTCTCATTGTCATCAAAACGATTATCATAGATTTCCTTCCAGCCCTGCTTCTTAACAATCCTTCCTTTTGCGGAGAAGCCTTCATTTCCGATTTGTGCTATTATAGTTGTTTGTTCATATGCATATGGATCTGACAATACTGCTAAAAACCGCTTCACAACAAGATCATAAATTTTCCGTTCTTTATCATTTAATTCATCTAGAATTACATGCTGTTCTGTTGGGATAATCGCATGATGCTCTTGAAATCAAGAGTATTACTATAAAAAGTTTAAAGTATAAGGAAGACAATCTTAATATACATGTTTTCAAAGATATCTTTTGATGTAGCCTTGTGTAGCCTCGGAATAAAGTTTGATTATATTAATTTAATACAACCTTGGGTATAAAAACAAATAGAAAAAGCGTGTTTTGAGAAATAGATTGATCAAAATGGGTTTTTATCCAGCAGATTTTAGTTTGGTTTTTATAGAAAAGTTTGATCATATCAGAAATCCTTATTCAACTAAACTCCGCCTTAATAAGCTTATATCCCACGTTTAAGTTTTTACTCTCTACATTCACAACAACTGTGCCGAACAATTCTCTACCTACATAAGCGTTCAACTTCCATAGCCCACTAAAAGGTAATGACATTGATGATGGTATATGTGCATCTGCACCATTGTTAGGTCCACCTAAATTACTTGTTTCGAATACGGTCACTTCTTCATCTGTATCTATATTCCCTCCTATTACTCTAATCTCTCCTGCGAGCTCCTCTGCGTTTAACTCTCTGTATAAGGTTTTTCATGGCCCTTTATAGAATGAAAGGGGGTGTTGCCGATGACAGTTTACGAGTGCCTCGTAGTTATGATTTCTTTCAGCACTGATCGTGACGATACTGTCATTTAATCATAAAAATAACCACCCTAAGCCTGGCAGCTAATGAAGGTGGTTATTTTTACGCTTTCGCTAGCGAGTTGCCCCTTGAAGGGCTATTGCACCAAACCGTTTGGTGTTCCAGCACCAAGCGGTTTTATTATCTTATGAATATCTAATTTTATTCTACCCTATTTTTGACTAAAATGAAACAATTGCTATTGATTAAATAAAGTTGGTCATATTAATCCTGCTGCTAGTTGTACCATAGGTAGATTTCCAACAAAACAGAGCTTCTTTTCATACCTTGATTTGTTACGAGTAAGAACAAAGCGTGGTTTCACATTATAGTAGTAAATCCATTTGCTGTTTACTAAATTGATAAATCTACACTAGAGAATATACTTGCCTTTGCAGAAGTTGAGATTTATCTGTCTCTTCCCATGGAAGATTAACATCATTTCGCCCAAAATGACCGTAGGTAGCGGTTTGCTTGTAAATCGGACGACGCAAATCCAGCATTTTGATAATCCCAGCCGGGCGCAAGTCGAAATTACTGCGAACAAGTTTGACAAGTTCATCTTCTCCTAGTTTTCCTGTTCCAAATGTGTTGATTGAGATTGAAACCGGTTGAGCTACCCCAATCGCATATGCAATCTGTACTTCACATTTATCAGCTATCTCGGCAGCTACAATATTTTTTGCCACATATCGGGCTGCATATGCTCCTGAACGGTCTACTTTTGTTGGATCTTTACCGGAGAAGGCTCCTCCACCGTGTCTTGCATATCCACCGTATGTATCGACAATAATCTTTCGTCCTGTTAGTCCCGCATCTCCTTGAGGTCCCCCTATCACGAATCGGCCAGTCGGATTTATAAAGTATTTCGTATCTTTATCAATCAGTGTTTCTGGTACAACAGGTTTAATCACATACTCTTTTAGGTCCTCTTGGATTTGCTCAAGCGAAACTTCTGGATGGTGTTGTGTAGATATTACGATTGTATCGACCCTTACTGGTTGTTCATTTTCATCGTATTCCACTGTCACTTGAATTTTTCCATCCGGACGTAAATATTGGAGTATCTCTTCTTTTCGTACTTCCGTCAAGCGACGAGCAAGCTTGTGACTTAAGGAAATTGGTAGTGGCATAAGCTCTTTAGTCTCATTGGTCGCATAACCAAACATGAGTCCTTGATCGCCCGCACCAATTGCTTCAATCTCAGCATCGGTCATCTCGCCATCTCGCGCTTCTAATGATACATTTACTCCCTGAGCAATATCAGCAGATTGTTCATCAATTGACGTTAAAATTGCACATGTTTCTGCATCAAATCCATATTTTGCACGTGTGTAGCCAATCCCTTTGATTGTTTCACGGACAATTTTAGGGATATCTACATACGTATTGGTTGTAATTTCTCCTGCTACCAACACAAGACCGGTTGTTACCGAAGTTTCACACGCTACGCGAGCGTTCGGATCCTTTTCTAAAATATTATCCAGGATAGCATCTGAAATTTGGTCACAGATTTTATCAGGATGCCCCTCAGTAACCGACTCTGATGTAAATAAACGACTATTTAATCTATTTGTCAATTTTTTACCCCTTTCTTTTCAATCTAATTGTTCGTAAAATACGCCTTTTAACAGTTTCTTAACCGTTAATAACTATATAAATATTGTGAAGTTAATTCAGGTTTATCAAGATGTGATAATTTTAATTAACCTAATTAAGTCTTCAGCTTTGTTCAATGCATCCCTCCCAGAATAGCCTTGCACAACTAAACATCCAGATCTGTTAAAACTGTCAGTAACCTCGGTTACTGTATCACCAATTTTTACATTAATTTCATGAGCAAGAACATTAGGGTTTTTTAAAACGTCCTCTAACCCCTCTATAGTTTTTACAAGACCGGGAGTTGAGTTAAAATAACGAACTGCCCCCCCTTTACCTTGTACATCCTTAATAATTGGTTTAACACCTGAAATTAAGTATTCTATGGTAAGACTTATAACATCTACACCAAATATACCTGTCAATAGAAGGACTATAAAGTCTCCCCCAGGACGTGTGTGGGTCTCAACAACTTTTGGTCCCTTAGATGTTAATTTAATTTCTATATGACAAGGTCCTGTTTTATGTCCAATAGCCTCTAGCATTTCCTTAACTAATATTATAACTTCTTGTTTATTTGATATATCTGATGGCATTACGTGTCCGTATTCAACATTGTTTATCGTTAATTTATCGGTAATTTGTATGACGTGATGCTCTCCGTTAAATGAAATAGTTTCAACGCTAATTTCTGTTCCATCTAGAAATTCCTCAACTAGTACAGTTTCTGTTGATGTCTTACGTATTGTGTTGTAGTATTTTATCAATTCATCATAGTTGTCAGCTCGGTATACATTCTTACTGCCTGTTCCTTTGTTTGGTTTTAAAATTACAGGGTAATTATTATGTGTAGAAATAAAATCATCTAATTGTTTTCGGCTATTACACAGCATATAATTTACTTTTGATATATTCTGTCTATTTAACCGCTCTCGTAAAGAAGCTTTGCTGTTCACAAGTTTTGATGGAGTTAGCGGATTATTTGTTAGGTTTAGATGTTTACCTATAATTGATGCTAATTCAACTCCTTCATCTGTAAAACTACAAACTGCCTTAAAGTTATATTTTTTATGTAACCTATCAGAGATACTTCTTGCTAAATCCTCATCAGTTAAATCAAAATAATGAATCTCCTCACAGATTTCTTTTTTATCTCGGTGCTGTCGGTCAGGAGATTGAAATAATACGACCTTTAATTCGAGCCGCTCGATTAAATAGAACTGAATATATTCCCAAGAATCTGCTACAATTAGTACATGTTCACCCTGAAAATTTTTCATAACTATCACCTTGTTCCTGTTTAGTGATTTTTTTAAAGTTTATTAACCAAATAATTAAAGTTGAAACTATTAAAATAAAAGCCGAGACCTTAAATACCAAAGTTATACTAAGTAAATCTGTAAAAATCCCTGCCAAAAAACCGGCTAATGGGTAAGAAATCATTGATACGGTGTTGTTAATTGAATTCACACGGCCTAATAGATTATTTGGAACTATTGATTGTCTTAATGATTTATTAAGTATGTTAGAAGTGATTATTGGACCTTCTTGTAAAGCTCTACCTAGTCCCACAAGTGGCCATATAGATGAAAAAGATATTATTAGAATCCCTAAACCGGATATAAACCCTGTAGACAATAAAGCCTTTAAATGTGCAAAATTACTTGAAATTATCGGAGTAAGAAGCCCACATATAAACTGCATGATTCCAGATAATGAAAAAATAAGCCCTACATAAAATGCATCCAGTTGTAGATGATCCCTTGCAAAATATATAAACATTGCATCGATTGATCCGTGTGCAATATTAGCAACAAAAGCAAAGCTCATTATGGTAAGCAGAACCTTGCTCCCTTTTACATATTTAAACCCATTTACAATATTGCGAAGAAAATTTTTGTCCTCATCGACCTGTTCATGTTTATATTTTATTTTTAATAGGAATATTGATATTAATACAGGTACAAAGCAAAGTACACCTACTAGTAACGCTGGCCCAATTCCAACAAACGAAATAATCACTCCTGCTAAAGAGGGTCCTGATAAAACAGCTATGGTGTCCAAAAACTCATAAAATGTATTTGCTTTTACTAGGTACTTCTTTTCGGTTGTTTGAGGTATTATTGTTTCCTCTGAAACAAATGAGAAACAACTAAAGACAGATAAAACAACACAGATACTTAAAATTAAAGTTAAATTTATATAATTTATCAGGACAAAAACAGTTAATACAAGTAGCAATATCCCCTGAAGAAAATTACTTGAGAAAATTATAACTTTTCTATTTAAGGAATCAACAACTGTTCCAACGAAAGGAGATACAATGAGTGATGGCAGCAGTTGAAGCAAAAAAACTATGCCCATCCACGTTGAAGATTCTGTGACTTCATAAATGAGCCAAGGGATAGCAAACATATAGATTTTACTAGCCATAGAACTGAAGAAGCTCGATGCTAAATAAAATGATAAGCCTTTGTTGTACTTAAAAAAATCCTTCATAACCCCACCTTAATATGATAGAAGATCTTCGCTTAAATGCTCGGTTTTACATAAGTATTGTAAAACATACATTTTATCTGGTAAGTCTTCATCTTTTATTGTGTCTACAATTCTAACTTCAGACACTGATGCATGTGAAAATGGAATCAAAAAGTCAATATCGCTTTCAGGTTTAACCTTAAATAAAATAGAAACCAAAACTCGCATAACCTCATAATGTGTAACTAGTAATATATTATTTGCCTCCGACTTTGTTATAATTTCATTCCAAGCCCATTCTATTCTCCTATGAAAGTTAACAAGTGTTTCACCGTTTTTCACTTTATCATTAAACTTGTAAATCCGACTATTTACTATACGTGTAAGCTCTTCTTCGGAAAGAGCTTCCCAATTACCATTACAATGTAATTCATTCAACTCACTAGTAGATTTCTTTTCGATTTCCCTATCGCCAATAATAATATTAGCTGTTTCTTTTGCTCTGCTAAGATTAGATGTAATAACCTCATCTATTTGTTTATCTGCAAAGAAGTTTTTAAGGGAGTCAGCCTGTTTTATCCCCATAGAAGAAAGTGGAGGATTCATAGAATTTACTATATTTGTACTGCCTGAATGACCATGTCTAACAAGATATATTCTTTTTGTATTTTCAGGAAGAAAATCATCTCTACTTACTAAAACTGAAGGAGTATATACTTTATCCATATTCATTAATCATCCTTTAAAAAAGCTCTTTTTTATATTTTTCAAAGTGCCTTTTTTCCAATAAACACATCCATTGTTCTACCAATGGCTGCTGTTCAGGCTTCGGCGCCTTTGCTGCAAAATAAATTGGAACAGGTTCGAATCCGTGTTGTTTTTTAAACGTATATGGGTCTCGACCAATATGTATGTTTGTACATCCTAATAAATAGGCATGTTCTACAATATTTTCAAATAATGAATGCATTTGATAATATTTATTTAAAGAATCTTTACCGCTATGACCAGTGAATAATACATAATAATCCGCTCCCCATTTAATACCTGAAATAAAGCCAATTTGTTTCCCTTTATATATGGCAGTAAATGTATCTAGGTTGAGGTTATTGTATGTTTCATAAAAAAAATTAGATGGTAGCAGTTCTCTAGATGACCCTAAGTCTTGAAACGTTACATCTATAAGCTCGTTTAATGATTTAAGGTCTGGTTGTGAAACTTTCTCTATTGTAACTCCTACTCTCTTAGAGCGAGAAAGGTAGTTTCTTAATTTCTGCTTTTTTTTCCTTGGTAATGAAGCTGTAGAATCTGGTTCTTCCATTGGACTAATATCCCTTGCCATCGCTGTTGAAAATCGACTGAAAACAAATCCATTACTTTTTAATACTTCTATTAAATCAGTTTCTATATCTCTTATCCCACCTAGTAAAACAATAGAATTATCTTCTTTACCTTTATAAATTAATTTCTCTATAGAATCATTTAAATTTGATTTATTATTATATATAACTCCGCTGTACCAACTATTTAGTGTATGACTAAATATTACTGGTCCAGTTATCTTTATATCAGTTATTGTTCTATAATAATCCAGCAGGGAGCAATCCCCCATTTTGTAAATATATGATAAAACGAACGAAACCCCGTGCTTGGACTCACTCACTATATGATTTGGTAAAGGTTTAGTCCAAGCCTTCTCAAAGGCTTGGACATAAGCAGCAGATTGGAACGGAGTACCACTTTTTAAAAGTTCATTCCACCTTAAATTATCAAGATTGTGATAATTGCGAGCAGTCATACTCATAATTACACCTCTCTTTAATTATTCACTAACTCTATTACATTATTATCGAAATAATTTCTTAAAGTCTTTAATTTATCAAAGTTTTTGTTAACTAAATCCCTATTATACTGTAAAGTCGTAGATGAAGAATTGGCAAGATCCTCCCAATTATCAAAGGAATTATAATCGATGTTAAGTCGATCGAAGAGTGGTGTACCAGGACGTGGTAATACCACTGAGTGGTCAAAAATAAATGGTTGTTGTTCGCACCATTCAGCTATTGAATCAATATCTTCATCAGGAAAACCAACTAGCATAAATGCCATAGGTTGAATTCCTGCTTTTACAGCCCCGTTCAATGTTCTTTCGATAGTTTCTCTTTTTAAGTTCTTATTAACCTCCATATCCCTTATATCCGGAGATTCAATACCGAACCAAATATATGTACAACCAGCTTCAGCCATGGCATCTATTAATTCTTGATCAATAACATCAACTCTAGTCTCACATCCCCAGGTAATATCCAAAGCTAAATCTTTAAGAGCTTCTGTCAAACTATAAACCCATTTTTTATTAACGGTAAATGTGTAGTCAAGAAAGAAGAAGTTCTTTACTCCTTGTTTATACATTTCTTGAATTTCCTCAATTACGTACTCTACAGGTCTGGTTCTCACCTTTCTACCGAAGTAACCAATATAACAATAATCACAAGCGAAAGGACAACCTCTATTCGCCAAGAGTAATCCGGTTGTGACACGCTCGATTTTGTTATTAACGGGAACATATGAATAGTACTTCGTTAAATCAACTAAAGAGTAATCAGGAATAGGCAATGTACTTAGTTCTGTTTGGTTAGTGTCAGTAAACACAAAGTGTTCTGTCTTTTCTTTATATGCGTCCCATTGTTTTAAGAAATTTGGTACAACAACTTCATTCTCACCTACTAAAACACCATCTACCCCTAATTGTTTCTGAGTTAAATCTGGTGCTACTTTGCCATGAGGTCCGACGCATAAAACTTTTATGCTACTATCAATCTCTCTTATTTGATTAACCGTATCTTTTATACCGTCTAGATCTGATGGATAACATTGTGTCAAATCATACTCAGCTGTTTGCAAAATAACAACGTCACTTTTTGGTTATTTGTTGTTTCCATTCATCCTGGTCTTCATAACGTAAATCATAAAACCGGATGTTATATCCTTCTTGCTTGACAACTGATGCGGTATATAAAGCTCCTATTGGCGGTTGCTTCACCCACCACATATGGGGGAATTTTGGCATTAATAGCAATGTATTCATTATTCTCCTCCTCGTATAATATGTTTTAGAGCTCATCTTAGAGGATTTTCCAGTTGGATCCGGACCTCCTTGAAAGCCCTCTTTGAATTCCTACATGCATGTAGATTTATATTGTTTGAGTAAGCCAAGGCTTCCTCATTCACACTTATTTGATATTTGCTTGCTTCACCCGTGGATGGGGAAGTCTGGCACCTTCACAAAAAGAAGGATTATTGATTCTTTCAATAACGATTGTCTTAAATGCTTGATGGATTCCTTTCATCATGCTTATTTGATGTGCCCAAAAATTAAATATAGAGCAATATCGAAGAATGGAGGATGCTCCATTGCTTCCTTCGGTATTTAAAGTATTGTCTTTCAGACGTGTCTATCGGACAATGGAACGGACAAGGTTTTTTCGGGATATTTCTATTCCCCCTTGCGGCCATATTTGGACTGCTTAAAAAGCCTGCTACCCATCGTTCATCATGGAAGGTCTAACCCCTAGTTGCGCCGCTTAGAAGAAGTGATGTAGCGATGAATGGCCTTCTTCTAATTGAGTGCTGATGACGAGGAAGCCATCGATGATTCCGATGGGCACCCAGGTCTGAAAGAATCTTGATTACTCTATCTAGGAGGTGATTGGTATGTCTCAATTGCTTGTCGGTTTAGACGTTAGCTTAAAATCTCATCATGTCCATTTCATGAGAGATGACGGAGACTCCATCAAGGATTTCAGTGTCTCTAATAATCAAGATGGTGCTGAAACATTGGTTCAAAGGATTATCAAGACAGCGGACGACCATCAAGTTAATCAGCTCAAAATCGGGTTAGAAGCCACCGGTCAATATGGATGGCATGTAGCCCATTATCTCCATGAACACCTTCCATCATCTGAAGAAAGAGATGTTTCCATCTACGTCTTAAATGCACGAAGAGTGGCTCGTTTTAAAAAGGGGTATGACACCCTACCGAAAAACGACCGCATTGACGCCTGGGTAATCGCTGACCACCTGCGATTTGGACGACTACCAAATGCGATGAAAGACGCGATTCAGTATGAAGCCTTACAGCGCTTAACGCGTACACGGTTTCATCTCATGAAGGAAATTTCACGAAATAAAACTTATCTTCTCAACCAGATCTTTTTAAAGTTCAGCGGCCTTCGTCAGGAGAACCCTTTTTCCAATACATTTGGCTCAACAAGTCTAGCCGTTATTCAAGAGCTAGAACCCGAAGTCATCGCCAATATGTCTATCGAAGAACTCATCGAGTTCATTCAGGATAAAGGGAAGAATCGCTTTGAAAACCCAGAAGAAGTGGCGAAGTATTTACAGAAAGTCGCTCGATCTTCTTACCGTCTGCATAAAACGATGCAGGACCCGGTCAACATATCACTAAGCGTCACCTTAAGCACCATTCAACATATGGAATCACAAGTCAAACGACTTGATAAGGAAATTCAGAAACTGATGAAAGGTATTCAGGAGACCTTGTCTTCCGTGAAAGGTATTAGCCATGTGTATACCGCTGGTTTAATCGCAGAGATTGGTGAAATCGAACGATTCGATAATCATAACGCCTTGGCTAAATACGCTGGACTAGTATGGAGTCAGAATCAGTCTGGTGAATATGAATCCGAAGAAACCAAGCGTATGCTTACCGGAAATAAATATTTGAGGTATTACCTCATTCAAGCTGCTGATTCGGTTCGAAAGCACGATTCCGAATACCGTGATTTTTATCATAAGAAGTATCAAGAAGTTACTAAGCATCAGCACAAACGAGCCCTCGTCTTAACCGCAAGAAAATTGGTCAGGTTGGTTTACTCGCTACTAAAAACCAACCAACTATATATTCCACCTGAGAGGAGGAATCAATAAACCTCTTATTTTAGGTTAATGTCTCTATAACTTCACTTCCATTTTTTGTTAAATGGTGTGAGGCTTATTTGGTATACCTTTTTTTAAAGGGTAAAAGAACTTTTAAAAAGAAAATTTCCAATTATTTATTTTCTTGTACTTGACATTACACCACTAGGCTATTGTAATATTTTACTTTTTCAAAGATATCATATAAATTTGATATAATCAATTTATTAAGGGTGAATAATTTGAATACAGTGAAAAAATCAAGGATTATACCTACAATCATAAATATTTTAAATAAGGATTATAATCTTGAAGTATGCAGAGAACAAGCATCCTTGATTGGCCAAGGATTGGATTTTTTTGTTATACTTTTACACAGCAAAAAATTAGGAGAAATTGCAGTTAGGACACCTAAGAAGAGATACATAAAATATGGGAATGAAATTTATGATTCACTTTACTTTTTAAAAAAGGAAAAAGAAATTTATGAGCATTGTTATATTTTTGATTTCCCTGTTCCGAGGTTTTACTTTATTCACGAAAGTAAGGAAGTTATTTTCTTCGTCTATGAATACGTGACAAATGATAGAACAAGTATACCGTCTGGCCAGTTAGCTCAATTATTAAACAAACTACATTCGTTGCCTATTGAACAACTTACTAATGTTCGGATAAATGAACATGAAGATAATAACTTTAATTTAATGCTTGCCAACAGAATACAAGACAGAATAAAAAAGCTAAACGATATTAATCCTATTTTCCCAACTTTAGAAAAGAATAGTCTAGTTGAATATATTAATACTGGTTATCGACGAAGCTTGCTTCATATGGACCTTAGACCGGACAATATTCTTACGAGAGATAATAAGATTGTTTCTATTATCGATTGGTCATATGCAATATTAGGCGATCCTTTGTTAGAGATTACTAGACTAGAAGAATTTAGTATCGCTAATGGTTACACCCTTTTTGATAGTTTTCTAGACAATTATACTATTCACTCATATGAAGATATTTCCAAACCAACAGAATTGATTTATAGACTAGATGCAGTTCTTATGGTAACTCTCGTATTTGTTGAAAATCCAATGTATAAAAATCTACTTGGCAGACAGCTAGATAGAACGAGTGTATTTCTAAAAGAACTTAATTCCATGATGTAACCCACATTCGGCATGTAAGCCTATTCAACAGTTATTTACATTATCTGAAGCACAAACATCAAAATTCACCATTTTGCATTGTATATATTTTCACTTTTTGATTCGTTGCGTCGTACTAATTTAGCCTAAATTACAGAAGTTGGCTAAATAGTATATATTAAAAACTAAATGTGTTATCGATGTGCCGAACATGGGATGTAATCATTATTTGTATGTTAAAAGTATTAGTGTTGTATAACACATTTTTTGCTCCTGTGAAAAATTTGGAAATCACTGCCATATATACATTAGAGCTATATTACGAAAAAATCAAAACTACACAAGCACAATAAAACAGACTATAAGAAAATACTTACAGTCTGTTTTGTTTTATTTTTCTCCCGACCTTCGCATATTAATTTGGTTATTTAATCAAACTTCATTCCTTTTAATAATTCAGCAAATGGATTATTAATTGGTTCAGCCTCTTTTTCTTGTTGCTTTAAATATTTCTGTACGTTACGTTTATCCATTTTTCCACTTCCTTCTTTTTTGCGACGGGCTTCAAAAGAAGATAGCTTTTCACGATAGCCACATTTACATGCGAAGATTTGTCCTTTTCCTTCGCCACGTAGTTCCATTTTCTTTTTACATTGAGGGCAACGAGCGTTTGTTACACGTGACACGTTCTTTCGGTGTCCACAATCACGATCTTGGCAGACGAGCATTTTCCCTTTTTTACCGTTCACCTCAAGCATTGGTTTACCGCAATCAGGGCAAGATTTTGTTGAGATGTTGTCATGCTTATATTTTTTATCGCTAGCTTTAATTTCAGCGACAATTTCCTTTGTGTGCTCTTTCATTTCATTAATGAACACATCTTTCTTCAACTTGCCTTTTTCAATGAGCTCAAGCTTTTTCTCCCATCTAGCTGTTGTTGCAGGTGAACGTAACTCCTCTGGTACTAAATCAAGTAACTGACGACCTTTTGATGTGATATAAATTTCTTTACCACTACGTTTTTCCATTAAGAATGAATTGAATAGCTTGTCAATAATATCTGCACGTGTTGCAACCGTACCTAATCCACCAGTTGATTTTAAGGTATCTGCAAGCTCTTTATTACTCGTTTCCATATACTTCGTAGGGTTTTCCATGGCAGACAGTAAAGTAGCCTCTGTAAAGCGTGCAGGTGGCTTTGTTTGGCCCGATGTTTGAGTGACTAACTTTGTCTTTAGTACATCCCCTTTTTCAACGCTGGGTAATAATTGTTCTTTTATATTGTCTGTTAATTCTTCATCATCATATCGATTTTCGTAAACTTCTTTCCAACCAGCATTGATTACTGTTTTACCTTTAGCAATAAACTTTTCTCTACCAATTTCAGCCTGTACCGTTAATTGTTCATATTCATGTGCTGGAAATAAGACTGCTAAGAAACGTTTTACTACTAAATCCCGAGTTTGGTGGTAATTATTGCCAATTATTGACATATCAAGGGTCAGAGGCATGTAAAAAAGA
>NZ_BAAKSZ010000007.1:0-164628 GCF_059698015.1 Oceanobacillus sp. NCCP-135
AACAAGGTTTAGTTTGATATGTAAAATATTATTTTCTATCGTTACGAGGAACTTTTTACTGTCAAGTATTCCTACGATTGTGGAAAAAATGAATATCGAACATATCGTCATCGCGATTCCATCATTACGTAATGGAGCACTCGAGAAAATTGTCGTTGAATGTAATAAGACAAATGCCAAGGTACAAATGATCCCAAAAATCGAGGATCTGATGACAGGAAAAGTATCTGTCAGCAACCTGAAAAATGTCGAAGTGGAGGACCTGCTTGGACGTGAGCCGGTGAAGCTTGATATTGACGCCATCTCCGAATATGTCACAGGCAATACCGTGATGGTCACAGGTGCTGGTGGATCGATCGGCTCGGAAATCTGCCGGCAAATAATCAGGTTTTCACCGAAGAAAATCTTGCTCGTGGGGCATGGGGAGTTCAGTATTTATACGATTGATATGGAGCTCAGGAACAAATTCGGGACTACCGAAACAGAAATTATTCCCGTCATTGGTGATGTGCAGGATCGGGAGCGCATGTTTCACATTGTCGAAACCCATCAGCCGGAGATCATCTATCATGCCGCAGCACATAAGCATGTGCCATTAATGGAATACAATCCGCATGAAGCGGTGAAAAATAATATCATTGGTACGAAAAATGTCGCAGAAGCTGCAGATACATTCGGAATACATACATTTGTTATGGTATCCACCGATAAAGCAGTAAACCCAACCAATGTCATGGGTGCAACCAAACGTGTGGCGGAAATGGTTGTCCAGGACCTCTCACAGCGCAGCAAGACAAAATTCGTCGCCGTACGATTCGGTAATGTACTCGGCAGCCGCGGCAGTGTTATTCCACTGTTTAAGAAGCAGATTGAAAAAGGCGGTCCAGTGACGGTGACCCATCCGGATATGACCCGGTACTTTATGACAATTCCGGAAGCCTCTAGACTGGTCATTCAGGCAGGAACACTGGCAAAAGGTGGAGAAATCTTTGTACTGGATATGGGCGAGCCTGTGAAGATTGTTGATTTGGCAAGAAACCTGATTAAACTATCAGGCTATACCGAAGATGAGATTCCGATTGAGTTTAGTGGAATCCGACCTGGGGAGAAGATGTTTGAGGAGCTTTTGGGTGAGGATGAGGTACATCCGGGGGCTGTTTATGAGAAGATATATGTGGGGCGGACGGTTGAGGTTGAAGCGGAGATACTGGTTGGGTTGATTGAAAAATTCAGTGCGTATACTATAGAAGAATTAAAAGATGAATTGATGAAGATTGTGTATATGGAGCGAACAATTCTTGCGGTGAAGGGTACTTAAGTATTTAAGTTACAAATGCGTGGTCTAACTCCACCGTCTTTAGACGGTATCAGCTTTTAGCCCTATCTTTTATGTTTATTTGTCCATACTAATTTATGAGGTGAAAGTATGGATGGATATAGTAAAAGTAGCCATGCGGTATATGATATCAAGTACCATGTTATTTGGGTAACAAAATACAGATATAAAGTATTACATGGTCCAATTGCAGTACGTGCAAGAGAACTCATTAGACAAGGTTGTGAAGCAAGAAAAATTACTATCTTGCAAGGTAGTGTAGGAAAAGACCACATTCATTTATTACTATCATGTCCTCCAAGTATGGCGCCCAGTAAAGTTTTTGCAATATCTAAAAGGTCGATCATCAAGATTATTACAGGATGAGTTTGCAGAACTAAAGAAAAGGTATTGGGGTCAGTATTTATGGGCAAGAGGATATTTGTGTGCAACCGTTGGAACAGTGACGGAGGAAATAATAAGAAATTATATTGCCAATCAATTCAATGAAGGCAATGATGAAATCTTCAGGATTGATGAATGAGTTTAGTCACACTTAGGAGTATGCTTCAGCTTATGGACTTTCAGCAGGACTTCATCCTGAAGAAGCGACTTTAGTCGCAGACATTTATGTCAAAATCCACCTGCTTTAGCAGATGGTAGTTTAAGAATATATATTTATAAAAGTGAATAAAGAATGTAAAATTTAATTGGCAATCGTTTTATTATAATAATAAGAAGTCAATTACTGATAATGATAGGAGAGTTTAAGTTGGATGTATTATTTGTAACAACAAGAAATATTGCTACAACAAGCGGTGAACTGAGATTAATCAAAAGTCGTGCATTATCAATGAGAGAGCATTTTAATATAGAAAGTATTTTTTTATCATATATAGATATAAAAAAAACCAAAATGAATTCTAGAGATAATATAAATAGAGATTTTGAAGTAGATTATACGACCTATAACAAGCAGAAACCCTATACGTTTTTTACTAATAAATATAGTTTTTATAATAAAGTCATTAACAAATTAAAAAATAGTCCAAATATAAAAGTCGTTATAATTTCAGGTGCTTTAAATAAAACTTTGTTTAAAAAAATTAAAAAATTAAATAGTAATATTAAAATTTTGTTAGATATTCATGGAGCTCATGAAGAAATTGTTGAATATAATACATTTGGAAATAGATATCTGTCTTTCCTTTTTTATAATTATCAGGACTATAAAATTAAAAATCAATTCAAATATTCACAAGGAGCTATTGTTGTTTCTGATGCATTAAAAGAGCACATTACAAAAAAGTACAAAGATGCAAATAGATTAAACTTTTTTAAGGTTTCTTGTGGCACAAATACAGATAAAATTGGAATGGGTAATTATTCTAAAAATCGAAAAAAGTGGAGGCGAAACTTTAATGTAGGTGAAAATGATTGTTTGTTTATATATTCAGGTGGAGCATCAAAATGGCAAATGGTAAATGAAAGCATTGACTTATTTTTGAATATAAGGGAAAAACTCCCATTTAAATCCAAGCTATTGATTATGTCACATGATCTAGAAAAAATAAAATCACAAATAAAATATAAAAATCTAGCAGATTTACATTTTACCTCTTTTAACCAGGATCAAGTAAATGATGTGCTTACCGCAGGTGACTTTGCTTTTATGTTAAGGGGGGATTCTATAACTAATAATGTTGCCTTCCCTAACAAGTTTATTGAATATATTGGAAGTGGTAATGAAATAATTTCTACACCATACGTGTTAGATGTTGCTTCAATTATAAGTAGAAATAATGTAGGTATTATATACTCAGGTAATCTGAAAGAGTTTATTTTAAATTTAATTAACAGATTTAATTCTGATAAAGATTGGAACAGATATAATAAGATAATCTCTGAAACATCTTATGAGGTAATGATTAAAGAATTATGTGAATATATAACAAAGCAATAGAATAGTAGAGATTTCTATACTTACACTAGATTATTTAGCCTAAAATATTACACTAGCTTTTTATTATGAGGGAATGGCATATATGTATACCTATATTATTTTTATTATTATAATGATACTTCTTTTTATTAGTAGTAATCTTTTTTCAAATAATAGATATCTGAAAAATATATTTGATTGGTCAGTGTTTATCCTTGTTTTTATTCTTTCAGCATTTAGATACTATATAGGGTATGACTATCCTGCCTACGTTGCTAGGGTAGAGGGTTTTCTACGGTATGGAGACATAACAGGTTATGGTAAACCGTTAGAGCCACTAAGTAATTTAATTATAATATTGGCAGCAAGAATCAATGATCCTCAGCTTTTTTTCCTTATAACTTCATTAATATCATTACTATTTATTTTTATTACATTAAAAAAATATAGTAGTGATTTTAATTTAAGTATTTGGATATTTATATGTTTTCCTTTGTTTTTCTTGAACTCTCTAAGTGTTGTAAGAAGTTTTTTGGCGATTTCTATTATTTTTTATTCGGTAAGTTATATAGAGAGAAGGCAGTTCTTTAAGTTTATATTAATGATTCTTGTAGCTTTTCTTTTTCATAATTCAGCACTTATTGCAATTATTCTATATTGGCTAGTTGATATTAAGATAAATAAGAGAGTACTTATATTTTTATTATGTATATCTATTTTCCTTGAGCCTATTATTAGCATGTTTATAATGAAATTCCTACCAGCATTTAGTGGATACTTAGAGTTGGAAGCTACTTCTGGAACTAAAACAATATTTGTTTTGTATATAATCCTTATAGTCGCTACGATATTTAAAAGGAAAATCGTGGAAAGTGATAGAATGAATAATTTTTATTATAATTCTCTTGTTGTAGGTGTGATCATTTACACAGCATTTATCGAATACGGTACTTTTGCACATAGATCCACGCTTTTTATGTATATATTTATACTGTTGCTTTTACCTAATATGATAAAAATTATAAATAAAGATGAACGTCTTATAATAAAATATTCAGTTTATCTCTTATTTTTACCGATGTTTTTGTATATGTTATATGTAGGTGGAGAAAGTTATGTACCATATAGAATTGATCCTAGAATCTCTAGTTTTTTCAGTTTGCTTTTTCCCCAATAAATTAATTTTTGTATAATTATTTTATAATTTTTGAGTTAAAGTTTACTAAGTGAAGGAGTAATCAATTTTGCCGGAAATATCAATTATAATTCCTGTTTATAATAAAGAAGTTGAAATATCAGACACTATAAAAAGTGTCTTGAATCAAACATATGAAAATTTTGAATTAATTATCATTAATGACGGATCGAACGACTCTAGTGAAAACATAATCAAAAAGTTCGTTTTAATAGATTCTAGGATTATATATATTAAACAATCCAATAAAGGGGTTTCTTATACAAGGAATAAAGGTATTGCATTATCTAAAGCACCTTATATATCCTTTTTAGATGCCGATGATGGATATCATCATACATTTCTGGAGAAAATGTATCAGTCTATAAATAACTCTAATGTAGCATATTGTGGTCACTTTTATATAAATGGTACTAAGAGTAAAAAAGCTATTATTGAATTTTCAAATGGCGATATATTAAGTAAGTATCTATATAAAAAGTGTACGCCTAATACCAACTCTTGGTTAATCAAGAAAGATTATTTAATTAAGAATAATATTAAATTCTCAGAGGGTTTGAATTGGGGAGAGGACATGGAGTTTTTTTCGAAGATTCTTTTACATGATAAAAATGTAACAAGTATTAGTGAGTTTTTAACTTATTATAATAAGAGTCAAACAAATTCTTTAAGTCAAAATGAATTAAATAAAATTGATAAAGATATTCATTGGATGGATAAATTAAAGCGCTATATTCATATACATGAAGGGGAAGGGAAAAGGAAACATGAACTTCTTACAGCAATTAATTATTATAGACTGCCGGCATCAATTATATATAGAATCAATTTAAATAAAGAAAATATTTCTAAGAATGAATTAAGTGAACTATTAATTAAATATGATGAATATATTAATAAACTGAAATTAACTAATGGATTAAGAAGTTTAAAATTAATGTATTATAAACACAAATTACTTAACTATAAAAAGGGAGATTAATGTAATGAAAGTTATGGTGGCGGCCTACTTAGATAATAACATTGGCGATGATCTAATGATAAAAATTTTGGCTGAACATTTTTATATGCACGATTTTTATTTGTATTCTGATAAATCTGTTGTGAAAAATTCTTTTAGAAATAATAAAAATATAAAAGTAAGAAATTTAATTAAGTTAAAAGAGGATATTTCAGAAATAGATTTATATTTAACAATAGGAGGTTCTATTTTCAATAATTTAAATACGATAAAGTCACAAATTTTAAGATTTAAAAAAATTATGCTATTAAAGAAGTTGAAAAAAAATAACGTGAAAATTGCTACAATTGGATGTAATTTGGGACCTTATACAAAAAGAATGGGACTATTAATTACTAAGCTAGAATTAGAGAAAAATGATTTAGTAACTGTTAGAGACAGAAACTCTTTTCAAATTTTGCAGTCTTTTAAAACTATAAAAAGATTTTATATGGGTGATGATATTGTATATAATCTAAAGAGTGAAGATTATAAAGAACCAAAAAACACTTGTGGTTTAGGAGTGTCTGTATATAGATCTTTACTTAAATATGAAAGTAACTTTATAAATTATACGACCTTGGCTAAAATTATTGATAGTTTTATTAAAAAAACTGAAAAAAATGTAAGGTTATTTGCATTTGATTCAGAGAATGAAAATGATTTATCGGCTGCTCATCATATATTAAATTTATCTAATAGAAAAGATAAAATAGAAATAATTCCATATTTAGGTGATAGCAATATATTTATTCAAAAGATGAGTGAATGTGAAAAATTTATTTCGATAAGATTTCACAGTGCTGTTTTATCTGATATCCTAAATATTCCTTTTTTGCCTATTATATATTCAAATAAAATGGAATACTTGCTAGATGATAAAGGTTATAATGAGAAGCGTATATATTTGAAAGATATTAATCTTGAGACTATAGATGTAGAAGAAATATCAGATATGCTAATTAATAATAGTACAATTCTTTTTAGTAAATTTAATTTGCAGAAAAAAGATGCAAGAATTCACTTCGATAAATTATCTAAGTTACTAAAGTTATAGATAAAATATTCTTTTTGTATGTATATAATTTGCTGAATTAGTTATTTTAAAATCTTGACCATTTTTTTGAACAAAACTACGTAAAAATTAAGGAAGACATTACATGAGTATTTATAATAAACTAGCAAAAAACTCTATCATCTTCTCTATAGGAAATTTTGGTTCGAAATTTATAATGTTATTAATGCTTCCCTTCTACACTCGGATGTTTACACAACAAGAGTTTGGGAATATAGATATACTTATTACAACCATAACTTTATTAATTCCCTTTTTCACAGTAAATATAGTTGAAGCCGTTGTGAGGTTTAGTCTTGACAGATTGAATTATAATTATGGACAAGTTATTACTAATAGTATGGTATTTATATTATTAGGTTATATTATTTTAATTAGTTTATATCCATTTCTAGGTAGTTTTAATTTTATACGACAATATATGTTTATTTTTTATTGCTTGTTTCTTATACAAGCTATTCACATAACAGTAAAACAGTTTGCAAGATCAATAAACTTGACTAAAATATTTATGATAAGTGATATTAATTATTCTTTAATATTTGTCTTATGTAATATAATCTTTATTTTCCTGTTTGAAATTGGGATACAAGGTTACTTTATTTCAATGATTATTGCATACTCAATTGATCTCTTGTTCTTATGTAGAAAAACAAAAGTTCTTAAATATATTAATATAAACTATCTAGATAAGAATACCATTAAAAAAATGTTTGTTTACTGTATACCTTTAATGCCAAATTCCGTAATGTGGTGGGTAATGTCTATTTCAGATAGATATATGTTGACGTACATTGTAGGATTAAGTGCAACAGGGGTTTACGCAGCTGCAAATAAGTTTCCTGCAATAATATCAAACTTTTATGGCTTTTTCTATAAAGCTTGGCAAGTTTCAGCTATAGAAGAATATAGTAGTTCAAAAAAAGATGAGTTTTACTCTAATGTATTCAATATATTCTTTTTTATTATTATAATTGTTGCATCAACTTTATTATTCTTTAATGATTTTGTAGTGAATATGTTTGTATCGAGTGATTTTATTGAAGCATCAAATTATACACCTTTATTAATATTAGGTGTGGTTTTTTCATGTTTTTCAGGTTTTATAGGTACTAATTACGTAGCAATGAAAAAAACTTCAGGTGCCCTATATTCATCTCTTATTGGGGCGATAGTGAATATAATATTTAATATTTTATTAATTCCTAAGTTTGGTATATACGGAGCTTCTTTTTCAACTATGATAAGTTTTTTAATAATGTGGTTGATACGAATTTTTGATACAAAAAAGTATGTAAAAATTAAATATCCAATTGGTAGAATGGTATTAACTCTATCTTTAATAATGTTGCAAGCGGCCATTGCATTAATAGAAACTGACTTAATAAGTTTCTTAATTATTAATTTCTTTATTTTAATTTTAATTATAGTTATTTCTATAAAATTTTTAAGGTATCCGTTAGAATTACTGTTAGACAAGTTGAAGGTTACCTTCAAGTTTCAAAAAAATATATAATTGTAAAGATATATATTATAATAGCTAAAGTTTCGACTAATTCAGAAAGGTGAAGGTTGTAAATGCGGATTTTAATTACAGGGACAGCTGGCTTCATAGGTTCACACCTATCAAATCGGTTATTAGAAGAAGGTCATCAAGTAATCGGAATAGATAACATAAACGATTACTATGATCCCCAACTAAAAGAAGATAGACTAAAACAACTAACAAACAAAAACTTTACTTTCATCAAAACGGACTTAGAAGATTTAGATACCATCAATCAAACATTTGAAAAGTATAAACCCGAAATAGTAATCAATCTTGCAGCACAAGCAGGGGTTCGTTACAGTCTTAAAAATCCACATGCATATATAAATTCAAACGTAGTAGGTTTTACTAATATCTTAGAAGCATGTCGTCATTATAAGGTGGAACATTTAATCTATGCATCTTCAAGTTCTGTTTACGGAGCAAATACATCTAAGCCATTTTCAACAAGTGATAATATAGACCATCCATTAAGTCTATATGCTGCAACTAAAAAGTCCAATGAACTATTTGCACACACATACAGTCATTTATATGGACTGCCAACAACAGGCCTTCGCTTCTTCACTGTATATGGACCTTGGGGGCGTCCAGATATGGCCTTATTCTTATTTACAAAAGCAATTGTAAATGATGAGCCTATTGATGTCTTTAACTACGGTAATATGATGCGTGATTTCACATATATAGATGATATAGTTGAAAGCATTACTAGATTAACGAAAAGACCTGCTCAACCAAATCCTGATTGGTCAGGAGCTAACCCAGATCCAGGATCAAGTTATGCTCCTTACAAAGTTTATAATATCGGGAATAATAGTCCTGTACGACTGATGGATTTTATTGAAGCAATAGAGAAAAGGTTAGGTAAAACAGCGAAGAAGAATTTCTTGCCGCTTCAAGCTGGTGATGTTCCAGAAACTTATGCTAATGTGGAGGATCTATATAGGGATATTGATTTTCAACCACAAACTTCAATTCAAGACGGGGTAAATAAATTTATTGATTGGTACTTAAATTATTACGAGGTGAAATTATAATGGAACAAACGATAGCAGTAATAGGATTAGGATATGTAGGATTACCACTAGCAGTTTCATTTGGAAAAAAACAAAATATCATTGGTTTTGATATAAATGAAACTCGTATTGAAGAATTAAAACAGGGCTATGACAAAACAAATGAAGTTGAAGTTGGAGATTTGAAGAATGCAGCAGTTCAATTTACTTCAAACCCAGCTGACATAAGTAAAGCTAATTTTATAATAGTTGCTGTGCCAACACCAATTACAGAAAATAAACAACCAGATTTAATGCCTTTGATTAAAGCATCTGAAACTATTGGAAAAAACATGTCGAAAGGTACAATTGTAGTCTATGAATCTACAGTATATCCTGGTGCGACTGAAGAGGAATGTGTTCCAGTATTGGAAAAAGCATCCGGTATGAAATGTGGAGAGGATTTCTTTGTTGGTTATTCACCTGAGAGAATCAATCCTGGTGATAAAGAGCATACATTTACCACAATAGTTAAGGTTGTAGCAGGTCAAAATGATGAAGTACTTGAAACGGTTGCAAATGTTTATGAATCTGTTGTTGAAGCTGGTGTGCATAAAGCAAGCTCTATTAAAGTAGCTGAAGCAGCTAAAGTAATTGAAAACACACAACGTGATTTAAATATTGCATTGATGAATGAACTTGCAGTAATTTTTGAAAAACTAAATATCGATACTGCAGAAGTTCTAGCTGCAGCAGGAACAAAATGGAATTTCCTGAATTTCTCTCCCGGATTAGTTGGTGGGCACTGTATAGGAGTAGATCCTTACTATCTAACGCATAAAGCACAAAAAGTTGGTCACCATCCTGAAGTAATTTTGGCAGGAAGAAAAACAAATGATAACGTAGGTAAATTTATTGCCACATCTTTGGTTAAAAAAATGATCAAAAAAAATATGCCTGTGCAAGGATCTACTGTTACTGTTCTTGGTTTTACTTTTAAAGAGAATGTACCGGATTTACGTAATACGAGAGTTATAGATATTGTTAAAGAATTAGAGGATTATGATATTAATGTTCAGATTACAGACGCATATGCAGATAGTGAAGAAGCATACAGAGAATATGGAATAGATTTGACATCCTATAAAGAATTAAAACCTGCGGATGCCGTTGTGTTTGCTGTTCCTCATGAAGCTTATTTAGATGAAGGCTGGGGAATGTTTGATCATTTGTTGAAGCATGGTAAGGGTATTGTGTTTGATGTGAAATCAAAATTGAATAAGAAAGAGTGCTCTGACAATATAACGTTATTGAGGTTGTAATTTATGAAAATTGTACAAGTTAGTGCTATTAGTGCAACGATGAATGGACTTTTAAAAGAATTGAATACTACTATAATAAAAGAAAAACATCAATTAATTTGTGTGTGTTCTGATGGACCAAGAGTTGAGCCATTACGTAATGAAGGTTTTGATGTTAGGACAATAAATATTGATCGTAAAATCAGTCCTATTAGTAACTTAAAATCAATATTTGAAATGTATAAGTTATTTAAAAAGGAAAAGCCAGATATTGTTCATGTGCATACTCCTGTGGCTTCAGTACTTGGAAGAATAGCAGCAAAGTTGGCTAAAGTTCCAACAATAATTTATACAGCACATGGGTTTTATTTTCATGAAAATATGTCACCAAAAAAATATAAGTTATTTTATACCATTGAAAAGCTAATTGCAAAATGGTGTACAGACTATATTTTTACACAGAGTGAAGAAGATGGACGACTAGCGATTGAGAATAAATTTTTACCTCCAGAACGAATTACTATAATTAGTAATGGAGTAGATATTAATGGTAAATTTAATCCAGCTAACATAGACCATAAGAAAGTCGTTAGTTTAAAAAGAGAGTTTAATTTAAATGAAGATGATATAGTTGTTTCATTTATTGGTAGACTTGTTAAAGAAAAAGGAATACTTGATTTACTAGAAGCATTTAGTCAAATAGATGAAAAGAATATTAAATTACTCGTGATAGGCGAAACTAGTTCTTCTGAAAGAGATCAGAGTATGGAGGAGCACTTAAATAAATATAAAATAAACCCAAATATTATATTTACCGGTTTTAGAAGTGATATCCCAGGTTTATTGTACGTATCTGATATTTATTGCTTACCTTCCTATCGTGAAGGAATGCCACGCTCGATTATAGAGGCTATGGCAATGGAATGTGCAATTATAGCCACTAATATCCGTGGATCACGTGAAGAGGTAGATCATGGCGAGAATGGGTATTTAGTTAATCTAAAGAGTCCGGATGAAATAGCATCGTCCATTAATAATTTAGTAAATAATAGAAGAGATTTAAATAACTTTAAAATGAAAGCTAGAAATAAAGCTATTAATCTCTATAATGAAAAAATCGTTGTGAAAAAACAAATGAATATATTTGAATCGATTAAAGAAAGCTCATAGTGAATGAGTTTAATAATAACAAAAGGAGTATAGAATATGAAACGATCTTTAGATTTCATAGCTTCATTAATAGCAATTATTATTCTTTCTATTCCTATGATAATTGTCTCAATAATTGTATTAATTAAAATGGGCGCTCCTATTACATTTAAACAAAAAAGACCTGGTTTGCACGGTAAACCTTTTTATATAAAGAAGTTCCGGACAATGACTAACGAGACGGATAAACAAGGCAATTTATTACCAAATAGTGAAAGAATGACTAAAACAGGTAATTTACTACGAAAGTTTAGTCTAGATGAATTACCTCAATTATTCAATGTACTTAAAGGTGATCTTAGTCTTGTTGGCCCTCGACCGTTATTAATGGATTATCTTAAACTTTATACTTCAGAGCAAGCGCGTAGACATGAAGTTAAACCCGGAATTACAGGTTGGGCACAAGTAAATGGTAGAAATGCGTTAACTTGGGAAGAAAAGTTTAAATATGATGTTTGGTATGTAGATAATCAATCGTTCTGGTTAGATATAAAAATTCTTTTAATGACTGCTTTTAAAGTTGTTAAATCTGATGGAGTAAACAAAAGTGAAGATGTAACGATGGAGAGATTTAAAGGGACGGGTACAAGTGACAAATACAAATAATATTATTATATATGGTTCAGGTGGTCTAGGAAGAGGAGTAATAGACTTAATAGACTCGATAAATAAGCATACTAATGAAAATTGGTTATTAAAAGGGTTTGTTGATGATAAGGATACTGGGGATGTGAATGGATATGATGTTCTTGGCAATGTGGATTATTTATTAAATTATAGAGATGAAATTAACGTAGTTTTAGCCTTTGGTAATCCATTAGTTAAGAAAAAGGTATTTGAAAAGCTAAAATACAGTGGTAACATATTTTTTCCTAATCTTATTCATCCTAATGTGGAAGTATCCCCTTACAATGTATTTGGAAGAGGAAATATTATAAGTTCTGGTGTGGCTCTTTCAACAAATATACAAATTAAAGACTTCAACTTAATTCATTATAACTGTTCGATTGGGCATGATGTTTTAATGGGGAATTTTAATTCGATTTGTCCACTAACGGCTCTTTCAGGGTATGTTCTGTTAGGAGATAGCGTTGAAATCGGAACAACTGCAGCCGTGATTCCAAATATAAATATTGGGAGTAACACAAAAGTAGGTGCTGGTTGTGTTGTTATAAATGACATTGATGAAAATAAAACTGTAGTGGGAGTTCCTGGAAAAGAGATATAAGCTAAACAAGACGGTGGTAAATAGATGAGCAAGTATTTTAACAGATCAAGTATGGATTTATATGAATTATCATTAAATAGATTATTTTTTCTTGCCGATAAGTTAAGAGGTAAACGTATTATAAATGAACTTATTTCTTTAGAAAGATTTTATGGTTCTGAACATAAAAATCATAAACAAGTAGAGAAATTTACTAATTTATTAAATGATATAAAAGATAATGTTCCCTATTATAAAGCGAATAAGATAAATGTTCTAGAAAAACTCCCGGTTACTACAAAAAAGGAAATAAGTGATAACTTGGAAAAATTTATTTCTACTAAGTATAACAAAGATGATCTTATAAAAGTGACCACATCGGGCTCATACGGAACACCTATGTCTTTTTATAGAAATAAATTAAAACAATTAAGACAAACAGCAGAAGTGTTATATTTTGGAGGAGAATTAGGTTACTTTATAGGAAGAAATCACTCTTTTATTAGGGGTATTTCAAAAAGTAAATTAAAGCTACTGCTACAAAATGAAATCCATATTGATCCAACGTATCTTGATGATAAATCATTAAAAGATGTTGTAACTAAAATTCAAAGGACAAAATTTATTATAGGTTTTCCATCAGTAATAATGGCAATAATTAAATACTGCGAAAAAGTAGGTATTTCTTCAAATCAATTTAAATTACTAGGTATAATATCTACATCAGAACCATTGAATGAAAAACAAAGACTAACCATTAAAAATTTCTTTAACTGTCCAGTAGTTGCTAGGTACGCAACCGAGGAACTAGGTATTATTGCAAACCAGTGTATTCATACAGAAAACTATCATATTAATGAAGCATCTTTTATTGTCGAAGTTTTAAAGAAAGATTCTAATGCATATGTAAATGCGGATGAAGAAGGTAGAATTATTGTTACAGATCTTTACTCAAATGCAATGCCTTTGATAAGGTATGATACTGGTGATTATGGAATTATTGCTGATGAATGTACTTGTGGGTATAAAGGAAAAGTACTTAAGACAATCTCTGGAAGAGCGATACAAAATTTGTTAGACGCAGATAACAAGGAAATATCTCCTTTTTCAATTAATGTGAAAATGAAAGATCATGATAATGTTTATCAATTCCAGTTTATTCAAGAGGATTATAATGATTATACTTTATTATTAGTAGTTAATAAAGGCTTTACAGGAGAAGATGGATTATTAAAGGATTTACGAAATATCTTAGGAGCTAATGCTAATATTAGTATTAAGAAGGTTGAGGAAATCTCTCCACTTCCATCCGGAAAACGGCCTTACATTATAAATAAATTGAACAATTAATTAGCAAGGAAAGGAGATGCCCATTAATGCAAAAACAAAACAGAATCTTTCTCTCATCCCCGCACATGAGTGGAAATGAACAGAAATACATTCAAGAAGCATTTGATTTAAATTGGATTGCACCACTTGGTAATAATGTGGATGGATTAGAAAGGGACTTGGCAAATTATAATTCTATTAAGGATGCTGCAGTGGTTACTTCTGGAACTGCAGCTATTCATTTGGCATTGCGATTATTAAATATTGGAAGTGATGATACAGTTTTCTGCTCATCCCTAACTTTCGTTGCAAGTGCGAATCCTATATTATATCAAGGAGCTACACCCGTATTAATCGATTCAGAAATGGATACTTGGAATATGTCACCTGTTGCATTGGAGCGTGCTTTACGTGAAGCAAAGGCTGAAGGAAATCCTCCGAAGGCCGTTATTGTCGTTAACTTATATGGACAAAGTGCGAAGATAGATGAACTAGTAGCGCTTTGTGATGCATATGGCGTACCTGTTATCGAGGATGCTGCAGAGTCATTGGGTAGTGAATACAAAGGTGAAAAAAGTGGTTCATTCGGTAAGTTCGGTGTCTTTTCTTTTAATGGGAACAAGATTATTACCACATCTGGTGGCGGTGCGCTTGTATCCGATGATGAGGAATCATTGAAAAAAGCCAGATTTTTAGCAACCCAAGCACGTGATCAGGCTGTTCATTATCAGCATAGTGAAATTGGCTACAATTATCGCATGAGTAACATTGTTGCCGGGGTAGGCCGTGGGCAGATGGAAGTTTTGGATGAGCGTGTTCAGCAGCGCCGTGCCGTTTTTAATAAGTATTTTGAGGCTTTTGGTGATGTGGAAGGAATTGAGTTTCAGCCTGAGCTTGAGGAAACAATGTCAAATCGCTGGTTGACTGCATTGACTGTAGATCCAGAGGTGGCTG
This sequence comes from Oceanobacillus sp. NCCP-135, assembly GCF_059698015.1. NCBI lineage: Bacteria > Bacillati > Bacillota > Bacilli > Caryophanales > Bacillaceae > Oceanobacillus > Oceanobacillus sp. NCCP-135. The sequence goes on from NZ_BAAKSZ010000007.1 coordinate 15,075, forward strand.
GTGTATCACGTCATGATATTATTGAACGACTTGCTGAAGATAATATTGAAGCACGTCCAGTGTGGAAACCAATGCATTTGCAGCCATTGTTTGAGGGTGTGAAGTATTATCCGCATGAAGCGGGAAATAGTGTTGCGGATTATTTGTTTGAGTATGGATTGTGTTTGCCTAGTGGGTCGAATATGAGTGTTGGAGAGCAGGAGCGGGTTGTTGAATTGATTAAGGGTATGTTGAGTAATAAATAGATAGTTTAGTGTTTATTAGAGGATTAATTTGAAGAAAATAACCGCAGTAAATACTCATTTGTGAAGAGATATCTAACAGGTTCCCCTTATGATGTTAGAGTAGTTTCCCTAACTGGTACGAACATTCTAACCACATTGTGATTCGTTTGCTACTCTATTAAAATAATAAACATAAATAGAATTACAATCTGGAGGATAACTATGGAAGAAAGAACAACATTGAAGAAAACATTAAAACCGCACTGGGTCTGGGCGATTGCGCTTGGTTCATCCATAGGCTGGGGAGCTTTTGTGCAGCCAACGAACTGGATGGCAGAAGCAGGGCCACTTGGCGTTATTATAGGATTTACAATTGGTGCTTTCCTGATGATGCTAATTGCGGTTAGCTATGGATTTTTGATTAAGAAGTATCCGGTATCCGGTGGGGAATTTGCTTATGCTTTTCTGAGTCTAGGAAGAACGCATGCATTTATCAGTGGTTGGTTCCTGACACTTGGTTACATATGTATTGTTGCATTGAACGCTTCGGCATTTGCACTGATGTTTAAATTCGTCTTTCCAGATTTTGTACAAAACTTAAAAATGTATGAGATGGCTGATTGGGATGTTTACTTTACTGAGGTATTGATCGCTACAGTGGCACTTTTAGTATTTGCCTATTTAAATATGCGTGGCACAGGCTTAACTGGAAGCATACAGTTTGTATTTTGTGTCATTATGCTTTTAGGGGTAATAGTGTTAACCGGACTTGTTGGAGCTTCTCCAATGGCTGAACTTGAAAATGTGCAACCACTATTTAATCCGGAAATATCCAGTTTTGCAGCGATTATTTCAATTGTAGCTATAGCACCATGGGCGTATGTAGGCTTTGATAACGTACCTCAGGCTGCGGAGGAATTTAAATTTTCTTCTAAAAAAGCATTCGGACTTATCATATTTGCTTTGATAGCTGCAGCATTGCTTTACAGTTTAATGACCCTGACAACAGCGATGACTGAGCCTTGGCTGGGACTTATGGCAGAACAGCATATCTGGGGAACAGGTGCAGCGATCCAAAATGTGCTTGGAACTGGTGGACTGATCATCTTAGTGACAGCATTGAGTATGGGGATTTTTACTGGCCTAAATGGATTTATTATTTCGTCCAGCCGGTTAATGTTTGCGATGTCTCGTGCAAAGGTACTGCCGGCCATATTTTCTAAACTGCATCCAAAGTATAAAACGCCATATGCTGGTATTTTCTTTACAGCCGTAGTTGCCATGCTTGCGCCCTGGTTCGGACGAGAAGTGTTACTATGGGTCGTGGATATGTCCTCAATTGGTGTATCTATTGCATACCTGTATTCCTGTTACACTGCATTTGTTCTTTTCAAGTGGTCAGGTGATCAAGTAACAGATCCAGCCATCCATGTGGTAGCACCATTTAAAAAGTTCCTAGCATTGATTGGTGTTTTATCAAGTATTATATTTATCGGATTATTATTAATACCAGGCTCACCGGCATTTCTTGGAATAGAATCCAGACTTGCGTTAGCCGTATGGGTAGTTCTGGGGGTTATTTTTTATCTGTTTAAACGAAAAGAATATAATGCCATTCCTGAAGAGGAACTGAGATATCTCATCATTGGAGATGAAATTTCAGCGGAAGATGGGAAAGCTGACTGATATTTGAAGAAGGACATAGTTTAGCCCCACCTCTGCCATCTTTTTGACCCACTTATGACATTAGTGAGCCAGTGTAGAGTTTTGGGCCAATAAATACATAGAAGAAAGACTAGTAATTTAAAAGTTATAAATCAGCCATTGAAACCTAAAATTATTCCAATGGCTGTTTAACTTATTTAAAGCGTTTTCCGTCTAGTTGTTTATCAATAATATCAAGAGCCCAGCGAACGAGTTCATCATGGTTTAATTCCTCTTCATCCATCCAAATACATGGAGGTAACAGCTTCGCTTCCAGACTCCTCATTACGTCATCAGGTAAATACATGTGAAAGAAATACCTTGCTATACGGAGTTCTACTTCCTCAGGGATCATTTGGTTGCCGCCAATCCGTGACGTTCTCTCATGGAGACTGTACCGTCAATAAGTATATTGTAGGAATCGTGCACAATCCTGTCTAGAATGGCGTCTGCCAGTGTAACTTCGCCAATTTTATCATGCCATCCTTTGGGATCGAATTGAGAACAAAAGATAGTAGACCCCCGCTGATGTCGTGCTTCTACAATTTCAAGAAGATCTCTTGCTTCTGTCTCTTTTAATGGTGTTAATAGCCACTCATCTAAAATAAGTAAGTTTATATTTTTATACTTCTTCATAACCTTTCTATACGTTCCTTCACCTCTCGCAATTGCCAACTCGTCCAATAAGTCTGGTAATCTAATATATTTCACCTTATAAAATTGCCGACATGCAGCCATGCCAAACGCACATGCTAAATATGTCTTTCCATTCCCTGAAGCCCCCATTAATATAATATTGTGATGCTTGTTTGCATGCAATTTTTATTATAAAGAGGTTATTCTGTTTATCGTGGTACTGGCTCTCCAGTCCGCAGAAGGTGGCTCATTTCTCCGCACTAGCTGGCTCAAAACTCCGCATAAGTGGCTCAATTCATCCGCAATAATCAAATTACACCCAAAGAAGTAATCTATACATTTGATTTATTACTTGAGGATAGAAGCATTGATATTCTGGCATATAACATAGAAACAGTTATTGCTGAAAAATTTGAAACTCTTTTAACTAGAGGCATTACTAATACAAGAATGAGGGATTTTTATGATATCTACATTCTTGTTAAGCTACAAGGACATAGAGTAGAAGATGCTGTATTGAGCGATGCAGTAAGAAAAACAGCTGAAAAAAGGGGGTCTATTTCTGCTTTGTCGGGTGGACAAGCTATTCTTGATGAGGTTCGGTTTGATAATGGCATGCAAAGGCATTTTTAGGTGCCTGTCACTTCCCGCTTTTTGTCGTGATATGTCGAAAATTAGTCGATATGAAATTAAAATAATATGATAAAATGAAGTAGCAACTGAATATTGTGAGGGTGGTTGGTTGTCTTTCTTCTTTCCTTTTTTGGAAGGGAGGTGATAATCATGGAAACATTTCTTGAATTTCTACGTGAAAAACTGAAAGCGATTGTGCGTGAAGTTAGCGTCTATTTCTTTCGGAAAAACATACTAGAACACAAGAAAGCCACCCTACGCCGTCACAAGCAAAAGGGTGGTTCTCATAAGAAATAAACAAATATGACAACCACCACCCTGACGGTAGAAGTTGCGTGGAGAAGTGTTTGCTGCACTTCTCCTTTTATCTATATCCATTATACATAAAATTATTCTGAATTTCTAGTACTACAAGATCAAAAATGGATCAGGTACCTGTGACTTCCTTATTTTGGGTGAGGATATTTAGGCTGCTATGACCAACGAGAATGACTTATTACCATTGATCCTGCAGCCTTTTGATTTAAAGAAGAAAAGAATTTTTAAAATATAAAATCCGCTTTTCATACAAATTTATGAACTAAATTCTCGATATACCTGATATAAATCGTTAGAAAGTAAATTTTCTCCGGATTTCTTACCATTAAAATTCAATTTCAAGCTATTTCATTACGAACGAGCGTTCTTGACTTTCGAGTCGAAATAGCTTATCTTGTATCTAATCAAAGAACAAGGTTACATGGAAGGCGTGAAAAAATGTAGACAGTCATATCAAGCATAGGGGTTTAAAAGGAATCGAGGGTTACCAGGTTCAGGTGGAAGTGCAGCTGCTTTCCGGAATAGAAGGAGTAAGTATTGTTGGATTACCTGATGCTTCTGTAAAGGAATCTAAGACCTGAGTAATGGCTGCATTGTATGCTAAGACCTGCGAGGTGCCGGATAAAAAGATTGTAATTAACTTGTCTCCCGCTGAACAAAAGAAAAATAGTCCGATTTTTGACTTGGCTCATGAGTCACCTGGAATTATGAAAGAAACCGGAGATATAAAAGATCCAATTCCAGATGATGCTGCGTTTTTAGGGGTACTGTCACTTGATGGATCTATCAAACCTGTAGATGGCATGCTTCCAGCTATTATTGCTGCTAGAAAAGAAGATTTCAAGATTTTATATTTACCACAAATGCAAGATATTCCAATCACTCATGTCAGGCACAAGAATTTCGCTTTGTCCAAACACTCCAAGAAGTAATCGAATTTTTCTCCGGTCAGTTAACTGTGTTTCCATTTACTTCAAGCAATTCCCCAGAAACTACAGAAGATTTAAATCCAAATTATGATAAAGATTTCAAACATGTACTAGGGCATAAACAAGCAAAAAGGGCGTTAGAAATTGCTGCAGCAGGAGGTCATAATGTATTAATGATTGGGCCACCGGGATGTGGAAAGAGTCTACTTTCTGAAACTTTTCCATCCATCTTACCGCTTTTAAAACAGGAGAGCCAATTTGAAGTTATGAGTATTTATCAGTTATCTGGAACCACTAATGAGAACTTCCAAATTCCACCGTTCAGGAACCCACATCACTCAGCATCCGGGGTTTCACTAATTGGCGGTGGAGCAAACCCAAAGCCTGGAGAAGTATCGCTTACGCGTCTATGCGTATTGTTTTTGGATGAAATGGCTGAATTCCCGAAACGTACGTTGGACATGCTACGGCAACCAATGGAAACGGGTAAAGTAACAATTAGTCGTGCAGCTTCAACAGTCACCTATCCAGCTCAGTTTCTATTATTGAGTGCAATGAACCCATGCCCTTGTGGGTATTTAGGTTCAAGGCACTTCTATTGTACATGTTCATCAAAACAAATTACAGCATACAACAATCGTGTTTCTGGACCGATTCAGGATCGGATGGATATCCTGTTAAAGCTTGAAAGTGTTTCACTAGACAAGGAAACAGCTGAACATAATGAAAGTTCTTCAGGTATTCACAACCGTGTGATAGCAGCACGTGAAATACAATATTCCAGGTATGGAAACGATAGTTGTAATGCAAATATTACTAATGAAAAATTATTAGCTTGGACTCAACTGAATGAAGAGCAACAGAAAATGCTGCAGCAATGGGCAAGTAAACACAACTGGAGTACCAGAGTACAAATGAAAATTCTGCGTCTTGCTTGAACGATTTCTGATTTAAGCAGTAACGATAATATCACAAATGAAGCCATCTGGGAAGCTGTAACAATGCGACGATCTCAAGTTGGCAGAAACAGTAAAGGAATGGTGAAATAACTTATGGCTAGAAAGAAACGAATCTGGGTGCCTAACATCTACTATCATATCGTCTGCCGTGGCAATCGTCGTGATGCACTTTTCAAAGATGATGGCGATTTTAAAACATTCCTTCGTATGCTAGAACAAATTAACAAGAAAACCCCATTTGAACGGGCCTCCTACTGCCTAATGACGAACCACTTTCACCTACAAATGCGCTCCAAAGACCAACCCATTTCCAAAGTCATGTCCCTGATAAACAAACGCTACGCAGATTACTATAATACGAAGAACAGACTCACTGGCCATGTATTTGAAAAACGATATTATGACAAGATCATTGATTCCAAGCAGGGGATGCTGGAAGTTAGCCGCTATATTCATTTGAATCCAGTGGAGGCTGCAATGACGATGAAGGTGGAAGGTTATCGATGGAGCAGTTATCGGTATTATCTCCACACTACAAGTGACACGCTGTTAAATATGAACGTTATTTTAGATTATTTTTCTGGCAATGAGTTAGAAAAGAGGAAGAAGTATAAAGAGTTTGTTGAAGAGGAAATGATAGGAAAGAATTTAATATAAGTAAAAATAAGATTGTAAATTGGATTTTAATAAATAAAAAAGTCTCTTAAGGTGGTGAGCAATTTGCCTAGAATAAGTAAATTTGGTGGAATGACAATAGTAATGTATTATAATGACCATGATCCACCACATTTTCATATCATATATAATGATATTAATACACGGATGGAAATTTATAGTGGTGAATATATGAAGGAAAGTAAACCGTTACCAAGAACAAAGGAAAAAGATGTTCTGAAATGGCTTGAAATAAATAGAAATGATATTATAAAAGTGTGGGATAGATGCAATAGCTAAGCGTCAGCCGAATAAAATTCCCCCTTTATACTAGGAGGTGTTAGTTATGGCATTAATTAGTAAAGTAAAAGTAGTACCAGGTCTAAAAGGTTGGTTATTGATTGATTTTGATGATGATACCCGTAAATTAGCAAATATTAACCCTATTATGGAGGGTGTCCTGGAAAAGTTAAAGGAGCAAACCTTTTTTGAAAAGGCATTTGTAGATGAAGAATTACAAACCGTATCTTGGCCAGGAGAATTAGATCTTGATCCAGATAGCTTATACCAACGTAGTATTGATATAGAAATTGTTAAAAATATTATACAAGCAGTTAAAGATAATGAAGCATTTTCTGATTTTATTGATCGGGGTATTGGTTAGTAGCTGTAGCTACCAACTCATCACCCAAGAAGGAGAATTATCGGATGTTTGTGGAGGGAGGCATGGATCGAGAACATGAAATAAACTGAATTGAAAAATCTATTATTTGATAACACAAACAATTTTGTGTATAATTAGCTTAGCAGTTGACATATACTTTTACTACTGATCCGCTAGGAAAGGTTGTGCTTGTATGTGTAATAAAGATAAGGGGGAGGAAAAGGTGTTATCTCAAACACAAGAATATATCCATGATCCTTCATTAAGAAAGCCAAAAAGAAAACGTACTAAACTAATATCTACAACAAGTAAAGATAAGTTTGATGTCATAAATATAAAAACAAAGTCCAATCGGGATCTAAGCAACATCACTCACCGTGATGTGTTTGGAGAGGAGTAACAAAGTGTCTAAATCCCCATTCATTGACCCCACAAATTGGCGTCAAATTAAAAGAGGATACTTTTATCAGGCTGCTCTGTACTTTATGTCAAATACAAAGCAGCCTTTAAATTTCCTCGAAAAAACAGAAAATGATAATTACAAAATTGTTAATCGGTATGGAGACTTCTCTCCAAAAGAGATAGATGGCAAAAAAAGAGCTTTGCCACAGGATATCATGGTAACATTAAAGCCCCGGCAGGTCATAGTGCTATCCAACGACAAATTAAATCATTTGTCTAATTTTGAATATGTTCAAGTTGCACCAGTATTTGGAATTAAGGAGAAAGATACGACACAAAATTGGTATCAAGATTTAGAAATTGATAAATTAACAGGATTTGCATTCATACCTAAAGGGCGGAATGGGGTAGAAGTTGATTTGACTCAAATTTCTACCATACATAAAAGCTTATTATTGAAGATGCAAAATAAAGTTCCAGATGACCGTATGAATTTTATTGACTCACATATATTGGAACTTTTAGATTTATAGAGTGGAAGAATTAGTGTAACTCCACTATTTTAATGTACAAAAGAGAAATTACGGATACATAGCTACTTCCCGAATTTTGTCGAATGAGAAATCGAATTATAAAAGGAAATCAAATCTAAAACACCAGCAGCAAACGCCACTTTGCCGCTGGTGTTTTTTTAATTCATAGAGATAATTATCCCAGTCTCCCACTTCAAAAAACAAGGGAATATTTTCATTGCCTAAACAGAACATATGTACTATAATACATATTAGGGAATAAGTTTTAAAAAATAGATTACACCAAACTACTTCTTTCTACGATTATAGGAGTAGAAGGGTAATCAAATAGGCTGCTAGGGGGACGAGGAGAAAAATGAACAAGGAATTACAATTTACTTTTGAAGAGATTTTCGAACAAAATGAGCGAAGAATTTACTATCATATTCATAAACTGCGTATCGACGACCCACATCAGGAATTTTATCAGGAAGGGCTTTATGCTATGTGGAATGCATATAAGACATACCAGCCGGACAAGGGAATCCTTTCCACATACTTCAATTATATTATCCGCAATCGCTTAATCGATTTGTACAGGAATAAGACGAAACAAAAACAGCATGAAAATTTTGCGAAAAGGGAATTGGAAGCGCTTTATATACATATCGAGAAAGTGAAGGATCCATTTCTTTGGGAGATGCTTCAAAATGAGTTAACGGAAAATCAGTGGAAATGGGTTAATTATCGCATCAGATTGGAAATGTCGATAAAGGAAATTGCCGAGGTTGAGAATGTTTCCATTGACACAGTGAAGTACTGGGGGAGACAGGTAAGGCAGCGTTTAAGAAATGAAAGGTATAGAAAATTGCTTTTGGATAGGCGAATTATATAGGGATTTTTGAGGAAGCGTCTTTTGGGGAGAAGGCGCTTCTTTTAATTTTTTCAAACTTTTTACACCAATTGGATACTTTTTACGAATATAGGAGTAGAGAGACAATTTGTATTTTTGAAAGGGTGGAAAATAGATGAATTGTGTGAAAGAAGTAAATGCATTCCGAATAGGCTTGGAAACGAATTCGAGGGCGTTGGCTGCAGTTGCGAATCACTGGCGTGTGCTGATGTAAGGGAGATAAGCTGACATAAATTGTGAAAGGAGGAAACAGAAATGAAACAGGATAAGGAACTGAGTTTCGAGGAAATTTTCAAACAGAATGAAAGAAGGATTTATTACCATATGCAGCGATTGGGTATTCGTGATCCCTATAATGAATTTTATGTGGAGGGGCTATATGCCATGTGGATTGCCCACAAGAAATACCAGCCGGATAAAGGCCCCCTAGCTACTTATTTCAACTACACCATTCGCCATCGATTAATTGATATGCTCCGAAAGAATGCTAGAGAGCAACACAAGGATGAGGAATTTGCTTCCAATGAGAAACTACGTGTGGATAATGGCAATCGGGATGCAAATACGAAAAATCCGGTTATGGAAAGTTCCGGTATCAATGTGGAGGACACACAGGTTTGGGAGGAAGTGAAGGCGGGGCTAACTGCTAACCAATGGAATTGGGTATACGGTTACATTATTCTGGAAATGCCACTCAAAGAGATCGCAGAATTAAAGGGTGTTACGGTTGAAGCGGTTAAAAGCTGGGGGAAAGAGGCAAGGAAGAAGTTGCGGTCGGATCCGGTATTTTCCGGAATTATGTTACCGATAGATTGATAGATTATAAAAACTGTTAGGACAATGTGTGGGCATTTTACTGCATTGTTCTAACAGCAATTCCTGAGAGGATGGAAAAGATGAATTACATAAAGGAAATTAATGCGTTTTACGATTTGGTTGAACGAAATCCGTTATCTGCCTCCGCAGTCACACTATGGCATACATTGATGCATATCAATAACAAGGCAAGGTGGATCGAAAAGTTTACAGTAGCTGCGCCTGTGCTGCGTATGAAATCAGGATTAAAGGAAAGCTCGTTTAAACGTGCAAGAACAGAGCTGAAGGAAAAAGGCTATATTGATTTTCAATCACGGAGCAATAATCAGGCGCCAATTTACCGGATGGTGAGGCTGGCTATGGAAGATGCTGTGCAGGGACAGGCTTACAGGTCTAGTGGATATACATATAGTGGGGACTATTTGAATGAAGTGTCTGCGGATCAGCGAGCGGACCATGGGAGTGAAGTGCCTGCGGGCGTAGGTGCAAACCAGAATGTAGACCAGCCTATGGACCACCTTAAAGACCAAGATGCGGGCACATTAATTAAACAGAAAGAAAACGAAAAGAAAAGAAATGAAACAATTGCTGTTGCAACAGATGCGATCGCATTTTTTCAAGCAAATTTTGGAATGGTCAATGCTTACGTTGCTGACGACATGATCAATTGGGTGAATGACATAGGGGAGCCGTTGGTATTGAATGCCATGAAGCGGGCATTGGAACGGGGAAAAGCGAATTGGGGTTATGTGAAAGCAATTCTGCAGGCATGGGTGAAGAAGGGGATTACCAGTGTGGGGCAGGCTCAGGCAGAGGAAGTGGAATTTCGGAGGGGGAAGATGGAACGGAGGGACTTAGGGTCGTTTGGCGGAAGAAGTGGTTCGGGGGAGATTGTGCCGGATTGGTTTAGGGAGCAGAAGCGGAAGGAGAAGCTGAAGCGGGAGCAGGGGCGTGCTTCCCTGGTGCGGCGTGATGTTGATGAGGAGATGGCGGAGGTGGGGAGGATGTTGGCTGAGTTGCGGGGGTAGGTACTGGATAAGCATATTAATTTCTCTTTTACTTTAATAAAAAAACATTTTTATCATTTTTTCTTTAAAAAATATCAGTTGTAGTATAAAATAGAAGTGTCAGACCATAACAGAAAGTGGGGATTGCATGAAAAAATATAGAATGAGTTCAAATATTAACCAGTCTATTGTTAACGGTATTCTCCAAGGCTATAAAAACTACATAGAAGAGAGAAAGATAAAAAGAGAGGAAATGAATATCAGCACTGCCTATGCATGGGTAAAAGGAAATCATATCGATGACCAAATTGCTGAAGAATGTAAAGAGTTAGGAATTGACTTCAGGAAGGCGAAAGCAGGATATACTTGGGGTTACCTCCAGTTCAACATTAATCAGGAAAAAAGTATGTTCATTATAAAAAATGCAAAGTACTTTGATGAAGAAAGTTTTCCGACCGGGAAAGGGGTTCGAGGTCAAAAGAAAAAAGCGGAGAATGAAAGTTACTTGAAGAGGCTTTCTCGAATTAATCGCAATGTTGAATTTCCTGTAGAACCATCACTTTTCTCGGAAGAAGAGGAAAAAATGCTTAGGATTTTTGATGATGCGACGTTAAGGCTTTTGGAAGAACCCCAGGCTCGTGAACTTGAAAAGGAATTTAAACAATTCTATATTGTTACTTACGAGATAGATGAGTCTTTCGCTATTTCAAAAATTAGAATGTTAATGCCGAATTCAGAAAATGATAAGGCATATGAGATTCAAGACCTTTCCGAATTTATTGGTACTAGCACAGTAAGTTTTGAAGAAGGTGACTTTGAAGTGCTGGTGGAAGATGGATTTGACGTACCAGATACACCAGCTGCTGCAGATTATGGTATTGTATCTGAGGAAGAACTGTTTGAGGACGATAAAGAGGGAGAAGGAAATTAGTCTCACTTTTTCAAAAGGGAGGGATAGAAAATGTTTGTTGGTACAAACCTGACCAACATTCGTATTCTCCACGGATTTACTAGAAAACAATTAGGAATAGAGCTCGGAGTTACTGAGCAAGCTGTATGGCAATATGAGAATGGTTTTGTATCACCTAAAATGGAGATTGTGATTAAACTAAAAGAAATCTTTCATGTAAAAAATAGATATTTTTATAAAGAAGATTTTCTGAGCAATCACCAAAATAGCACGATTAATCATAAACATATAGCCTATAGATCTACAGTAATGAATAGTGTGCAGAAAACTCAATTTGAAGCTGCCCATATTGAGAAATTAATTGCCTTTCTTGATCTTATAAATAGTAAGTTGCGGTTTCCAGAGAACCGGTTAAGAGAATTACGGAATCATGTGATTGCATTAATGGACAATGAAGAAAACAGAAAAGAAGGTATTAGTAAAGCGGCCGAGTATGCAAGAGATTTCATTGGCATAGGTAAACAAAGCAACAGTAACTTTTTGTTTTTGCTTGAGAAGAATGGTGCCTTTGTTTTTGAGAAAGCAATCGGGGACAAGATAGATGCTTATAGCCTGTGGTCCAGTGACGACAACCCCTATATTATGTTAGGGAATTTGAAAAAATCAGCTGCGAGAAGAAATTTTGATTTAGCACATGAACTGGGTCATTTACTTTTACATTATAAAGTCGAATTTGCCTTACAGGATAAAAAAAGTTTAAGGGAATATGAATATGAAGCTAATTTATTTGCTGGTGCCTTTCTATTACCCGAAGATGAGTTTACTGAAGACTTTCAACTGATATCTAAGGTTTCACACCCGGATTCGTACATTGAATTAAAGAGAAAATGGATGGTATCTATCCAAGCATTAGCATACCGATCACAATTTTTACAATTGATTTCATATCAACAATACAGATACTTCAACATTATGCTTAACAGGTTAGCATACAAAGAAATTGAACCTCTTGATCGGGAATTACCAGTGCCACGGCCAGGTAAAATAAGGAGTATCCTTCAATTATTGTTTGAAAAGAATTATTTATCATTAGATGAGTTATTAAATTCATTAGAAGTTGAAATAGGCTTTTTGACGAATTTAACTGGTATAGAGGTAAACTTTTTTAAACAATATCAATTTCAAGGTGCGAAAGAGTTTTCTGTTAGGGATTTGGATTTTAGAGCGAGGTAGATGTTATATTCAATCAGTTTAGGCTTAGAGTAACGGATTTTTTCGTTTATTTATGTGTGGTTTATTATTTTAAATAGCTGTTAGAACTATGGTTTTGTTGATAGTAGTTCTTGCAGCTTTTTTTATATGATTTTGTGTCTGACCCTGCTATATTAATGTGCAAAACTATACAATCGATTAATTTGTAGGGGCTGAAGAACGATTCACTGCCACCCTTGATGTGTAAAATTTCTGATTTATCTGTTAATATTAGTTATTATGTCCAAAATTGTAACTGGGGGTTGAATCATGGATAAAAAAGTTGATGTTATGTTAGTGAATTAATGCAAGTTAGAAATAAGCTTAACCAGCTTGAGAAGGGTAGAATCTATGATCTAACAAATGCACAGATGGATGGCTACCTTTCAACGAATATTGAGCAATTAAGAGAAATAATTGAAGATTGGTTGGAGCAGGTAGCTTTATTTTAAATAATATGTTAGTAATGAATCATGTTTATGATACTGTGTCTAAAATGGATGAAATATTAGATGCGATTGTCCCAGTGTTTACAGAAAATTTTGGAGTACTCTATACATACGATTATGAAAGATTAAAAGAAATCCCTAAACACGGTAAATATACGTTATGGTAAGAGGGTATATTCCCTGGCGAAAAAAGAATATCAGATTCAAAGATTATCATCGGATTTGACTTTTACCTGGCAGATACAGAGGCTTACCCATCACTTAGCCTTTCAATAGTTTGCAATAAAAGAAATGAAAGCTATCACAAGGTTGCAGAGGCATTGAATAATTATGGTGATTTCACTTATATAGAGGACGACGGTGACTCTATTTGGGCTGGTATGAAAAGCCTTTGTCCTACTTTTTAGCAGAAGAAAATCAACAAACAGCCATAAAAACTTGGTTCGTTGAAAAGATGGAAGCATTACAATGTTTTAAAGAGAATACCAAGGGACTAGAATGGAAGTGTTGAAGCTATGTTGGAGTTCAGGTGCACTTCTCGGATTTACTCGAATCAAATGATCCTTTGGATGAAGAAATTAAAAAAACCAGCTTCTAGAAATTCTTTCAAAAAAGCTGATGTCAATGTTATCAGGCAATATGTATATAAATCATTATAACCTGAGAAAACTGGAGGCCAGATCTATAATTGCCTCGTTGCCAATTCAATGTGGTGGTTTATACCGAATTTTATGGACTATCATTTTATCCTAAATCTACTTGAATGGGAGTAGGTGATTGATTTAGGGTGCCTGTTACTTCCCGGTTTATAACGAGGTTTAAAAAAGGGATATTGATATAGTAAAACCTCTCCAACAGGTTTAGATTGGATAACATCTAAACCTGTTGGAAAGTTAATCATATGTTTTTCCAAATATCAAATATTTATACTTACAACTTTTGATGTATGGATAAATATACATATATAACTGAAAAACTGTAGTAATTTACCGGAAAACTGTAAAAAAGTTCGTAAATAATGTAATTTATGCTATACTATAATTAATATTAGGGTACACTGCATACACATACTTAAAAGGGTGTGATTTGCATGTGTAATGAACAGGACGGTAAAAATAAAAAAGGGGATGAGGATATGGCAACTAAAGTGTTAGAGCAAAACTATACTTTAAATGAAACTGAAGCACTTAAAATACTTAATTCACCAGTAAAAAAAGTAATTCCAACAAATGCCAAACATGATTACAAACTTTCAAAGCAAGCAAGAATTAAGCAGGCGAGAAGTATACTTGATTCACTTAAATGAGTTAGAAACGATTAGTTTAACTGATTTATTGGAAGCAGAAGAGAGACAGGGAGAAGTTGCAGAATTTCTCAAAACCTTTTCATGTAAGGCGAATAAAGATGTACAAAATTATTTGTGGGATAAAGCTATTGATAGTGAGAAGAGGATTTTTGCAAAAACTACTCTAGTAATTTATCAAAATAAAATTGTTGGTTATTTTACAATGCTTATAAAAAATTTTCTTTTTACTGAAGCTAGTGGAAATGTTAGAAGGCGATTGACTGGGAATAAGAAAGCTGATTCCCTTATCACAATTTTAATTGCTCAATTAGGTAGATCTGATTCTTACAAAGGGCTCGTTAGTGGCAGTGCCATTTTAAATTTGGCATTAGAGAAAAGTGAAGATATTAAAGATTTATCGGCACTTAGAGTTGTTTGTGTTGAACATGATGATAATGAAAAATTAAATATTTTTTATGAAGAAAATGAATTTAAAATACTGCAAGTCAATAACAATGAAAAAGTTATGAGATTTGTAAGATTATAGCCTCATATTGAGGTTATTTTGTGGATTTTAGGGTCAGAACCGGTCAGAACCCTACCACGTGATTAGTATTTTATAATGTGTTCATAGGTTTTCGCGCAAAAAATGAAAAATAAAATAATTTGAAGAGGGAATATAGGTTAGCCCCACCTCTGCCATCTTTTTGCTCCACTCCGGATAAGATATTGATCCACTTTAACTACTCAGAGGATCGAAACACCTCTAAAAAAATGCAACCCAAATAAGGGGGCAAGTCACCCCTGTATTTGAGTCATATTAAATTATCCATCTGTCTATTTTGAAACAAATGGGATTCCTTTAAAGGCATCCTGGAGATTTTCCATAATTGGCTTCCCCTGTTCTTCAGGGTAGCTATATATCCGCGGATTCTGCAGAATATATCTGCGCCGGATTTGCTGCGAAACCCGCCGGATACTTTTTGTTGAACTTTGATCATCCGCACATCCTGTTCAGCCTACTCCATGATTGCCAGTAATTCTCGTTCATGGTGGACGTTACAAAGCGCATGTTGGCAGTCTTCATATCGATAGTAAGCACGCCACCCATCATGTACAGCGATGTTTTGATGATTTAAGATTTACACAAAAAAAGGATGGAGGATAACGGCGATTGCGAAAGAAATGCAATATATACAGGAAATCCCAAAAAACAAACACAGTCAAAAAGTAAGCGTCAAATAGTCATAGACCTAATCTATTTGATGCTTAAGAGTTACTGCATATATATTCTACACTAAAAATTGCTGAATATCCGATGATAGTTAGATAGACAGTTTATAAATCGCATTAAAGGGAAATATTCTACTGAAAGGGAATAAAATTACTCAGATATGCGAAATATATGGTATAATAAAGGTACTAAAGGATATACTTATGCATACACTTTGTTTAAAAAGGGCGTGATGTGTATGTGTGAGTATGATAAAAAGCATGAAGGGGATGAGGATATGTTAAAATCATTGCAAAAACAAAACGAAAAACAATCTATCCCTAAAAATTTACATCTAACTAATAAAATAGCCAAAAAACTTTCAAAAGAGAAAACCACAATTGTTTGTGAGGATGGAGCAGCGAAAATAGATCCTAGCCATCCAGACTATCGGTTTTGGATGGAGGACTAATAAGCTGATGAAAGCAAAGGATATTTGTGAAATTCTATTTCCATATGAACAGGGACAAGGTGGAAAAAAGCGCCCTGTCCTTGTTTTTGTGTTAACATCGACATCTGATGAGTTTATAGGTTTGAAAATAACAAAAGTAAAGCGGGAGCAAAATCGGGTGAAAATTAGCTATTGGAAGGAAGCCGGTTTAGATTATCAGTCCTATGTTCAATGTGACTATTACTCAGTATTCAGGAACGATGGAATCCTAAAATACAAAGGAACTTTAACTCAGTCAGATTATGATAGAGTTGTCTTGAAGTTTAATGAGTTTTATCCAATTTTAGAGTGGATGAATCAAGAATAAATATATAGTTATACATACAATTTGTAAAAACTGACTCACATTAGTTGATTTGTGGGTATTTTTGTGCTGATATAATTAAAGTTGTTTTGAGGGTAAAGACATAAAAATTAGCACTTGACTTATTTTACATTATACGCTGTCACTTCCTAAATTATGTACAATATAGAGGAAGATAAGGATCGAGAACTTGCTGTCAGATCCCGTACCGCATTAATGTGCTAAAGGCCAGCGCCACCGCAAATAACTATAAATCACCGTAAAAATAACGTGCGGTTTGTTCAGAGGGAATAGGATCTCTTCGGCGTTTCCCTCTTTCTTTTTGCGTCTTCTGCCGTCTGTCGGTACAATGTTGATCTTATGTCAAGAAATCGGACAGGTTAAATGTAGAAATTTACCTAGCTTGTGCAGCTACCGCGCTTCGCTTGGTGCCCTGAAGATTTACAAAGAAAGGGAAAACCGTTCTTTCTTCGCAAATCATCAGGTTTTAGGTAGTTCAATCAATATTTCTAAATCAAATTTGAATTAATTTTCCTCCCCTAATGGTAATGTTTGATTTTATTTATCCGCTTTACTAGTCACTAGATTATTTTCATAATCATACGGTGATTTCATTCCGCAATGTCCGTGAATTCGAATGGTGTTATAAAATGCCTCAATATATTCAAAAATCAGTTCATGGGCATGCTTTAAATTTTGGATAACATAACGATTCAACCACTCCCGTTTGATTAATGCATGAAATGATTCTATACATGCATTGTCCCAAGGGTTTCCTTTGTTTGAGTAGCTACGTATATACTCCCTTGCAGGTGTTGCCTCAAGATAGCTTTTAGACACATACTGACATCCACGATCACTGTGGATAACAACGGGTTGACTAAGTCTTCTAGTTGCTTTTGCTTTTTCAATCGCTTTAACAACATGTTCCGTGGATAGGCTGTCTGACAGCTGCCATCCTATTATGATTCTAGAATATAAATCCATTACGCTTGTTAGGTACACAAATCCTGCCAAGGTATGCACATAGGTGATATCTGTCACCCAAACGGTGTTAGGGGCTACCGGATTAAAATCCCTATTTAAGATATTTTTCAGTTTCGTGTCAAACTCCGGGTCAATAGTTGTTCTTATATGCGGACGAACCCAGATGGCTTTTATGCCCTCCTCCCGCATGTAGTTACCCACCGTCTTTTCAGTTACGATGCAGCCCCTGGATCGTAAAATTGACGTTATTTTAGGTGCACCATAAATCTGGTATGACTCATGATAAATTTGTATAATTTTAGTTTTAATATCCTTTTTTCTTATTTCTTGTTTCGAAGGTGTTCGCTTTTTCCAACTGTAATATCCCGATGTAGAAACGCCCAATATTTTGAGCACACTGTTAACAGAAATCTTGCGTTTCTTTGTCATTTCATTCGTTATTTTGTAGATTATTCCTGTTAATTGCTCAGTATGCCCACAGCCTTTTTTAACATCTTGCGCATCTCGTAATTCCTTCTTAAGGCGGGCAATTTCTTTCTCAGCATCGGAGGTAGCCGGATCCTCGGTGATCAACCACACCATTGTTGTTCTTGGCGACTGATACCCATTTTCCGAGTGTAGATTCACCAATTTTTAGATCCTTCGCTGATTGTCCTAAGGCTTTACCCGATGAATAATAATAATTGACTGCATCTTGCTTAAATTCTGCACTAAATTGCTTACGTTTTGCCATATCACGATCTCCCCCAGCTAATCATATTGTACTATATTAAACTAGGAAATTTCTCTATTTGGGTTGTCCTATTTATATTCTAGCATCAGTTTTTGCTAGATATATTTCAGTAATGAAGGAGGAACGTGAGGAAGCAAGTAAAGTAATTCAAGTATCCTAAACTGCTGTCTATGAAGGAAAGAAAGAAAAGTTAATTTAAGCGGTGTGCAAGGATCTTTACATGGGGAAAATTTGTTCTTATGTACAAGGATTTGCCCAAATGCGTGCTCAATCAGAAGAAAGTAATTGGAATCTACGTTACGATGAAATTACAAAAAATTGGAGAGGCGGCTGTAGTGTTCATTCGCAATTTTTAAACAAAATTTCGGAAGTCTATGAATACAAATCGGATTTAAAAAATCTATTACGTAATCCTTACTTTAAAAATATTGTTATATCAAAATGTGCTTCGAGAAGTCGTCTCCCTGGCAGTTAATCAAGTTATTGCTGTGCCAACTCTTGCAAGTGCTATAGCCTATTTTGATAGCCATCCAGCTAAATTACTGCAGGCGGAGCGGGACTATTTTGGTGAAATACATACTAGCGTAAAGATAAAGAAGGGATTCTCCATACTCAATAGGTATAAATGGTTGTCTATTTTAGTAATTGCTTTTAGTTTCTTATTTGGCTTACTTTTATTATAGGATATTAAATTTGTTTTTATTATAAAGGAAGGTGCCTTCATGTTAAGAGAATTAGTTATCGGTCTTGATCTAGGAACCACAAGTGTAAAGGCGGTTCTGTTTAATATGAGCGGAAAGATGATTGCTCAATCGGAACAGTTTATTACTACTTATTTCCCTTCCCCGGAGTGGGTAGAACAAGATGCGAATGATATAGAACGATTGGCTGTACTTGCGTTGAAGGATGTAATGAAAAAGGAAGGTGTACAAAGAAATGAATTACTGACAGTAGGTATTTCCTGTGCTATGCATTCATTGATTTGTGTTGATGATAATTATGAGGTACTATCACCAATGCTAATTTGGTCTGACGGAAGAAGCAGTAGCCAGGTAGAAAATTTAAGTGAAACTATCGGGAAGGATATTTATAGAAGAACCGGAACACCAATTCATCCTATGTCGCTATTTATCAAGCTAGTCTGGATGAGGGAAAATCGGTATGAACCGTATGAGAATGCAACATACTTTATGTCGATGAAGGAGTTTTTGTTGCAAAAGTGGTTTAGTAAACGAAAAATAGATTATTCCATGGCTTCTGCTACAGGATTATTTAATTTAAATACCTACCTTTGGGATGATTTAGCATTAGAAGTAGCAGGTATAAAAAAAGAGCAACTATCTGAAATTGTAAGTCCTACAGAAATTTTAAAAGGGTTAGATCCTTTTATTGCTAATGAAATTGGAATTAGTCCAGACATGCCATTTGTAATAGGTGCAGCAGATGGGCAACTGGCAAACTTGGGAAGTGGATCTATTTTTCCTGGCGAAGTAAATGTTTCTGTTGGAACAAGTGGAGCGATAAGACAATTTATAAATGGAAAAAAAGTGAATAGGTATCATGAAACATTTACCTACGCATTCACAGAGGACACTTCTGTTCTTGGCGGACCAACGAATAATGGGGGAATAGTATTACAATGGTTAAAAGACATTATGAATTTCAATGGAAACTATGAAGAAATGCTGGTAGAAGCTGAAAAAGTAGAACCAGGGGCAGAGGGAATTATATTTCATCCATACGTAAATGGGGAAAGAGCTCCTATATGGAATCGGCGCGCTAAGGGTAATTTCTATGGTATTAGACTAGATCATACAAGGGAGCATTTAATAAGAGCAGTTCTTGAAGGAATATCATTTAACATTTATCAGATAGGAAAATCTGTAGAAGCTGTAGCAGGAAAACCACAAAAAGTTACCGTTAATGGTGGATTAACAAGATCTCCTCTGTGGGTTAAAATAATGGCAGATGTATTTAATCAAAATATATACGTTTCTAATACCCATCACAATGTAGCATGGGGAGCTGCTTGGACAGCCTTAGTTGGTATCAAAAAAGTAAAGTCTTTTGAAGGAATAAAAGAAAATCTACCAAACGAAAAGGTAATTATGGCTGATCCCGTAAATCATCAAAAATATATGGAGGTATATGATAAATTTATAAGTATACAAAAGGATTTAAGTAAGCATTTCAAATAAGATCTAGAGTTTCGCATTTTTATGATCAATAAAGAATACAGTTTAAAAAGGGAATGAAAACATCAGCTATGATGAGTAAAAACTTTCGTGCTAATATCAAATATTAATCCCTCTAAAATATGAGATAATATAACATATAAAACACTGTAAAACAGCACATTTTTGGGGAAGTTTCATTAAAGGTAAAGGTATGGTCACAGGGACAAGTTTGCCGAATTATGGTAGGTATGGTAAATGGAATTATAGGAATAATATTTTGCGGATGATTGATAGCTGTTCTACAGTAATTAATATCAAACAATAACCTAATTATCGATCCGGTAATGCCTAGATTTTTAAGAAGATGGATAGAATAAGAATAGAAGTGTATAGATTGTTTGATCACTTCTCTCATTTCTGTTTTTTTATAATCTATTTATTTGTGATAGCAAACGTGAGTTTGCTTGATGCTTCTGTAAAAGAGTCATGAGAAGGGGGGCTTCAATTTCTTGTTTTGATCTATTTTGATCTGGATGTAACTGACAAAAAAGTAGTTGTAAATCTTTCGCCATCTAATCAAAAGAAAAATAGCTCTCTGTTTGATTTGGCAATTGCGATTGCCTTTATATGTAGAAGTCAGTGAGATTAAGTGTGTGAAATTCGTAACTACTCAGCACCCACAAAAAAACTTTTTTAAAAAATTAAACTTTTTGCTGAACTTACTTCCGAGGTTGATATATAGTAGATGACTCTTTCTCAAATAGGGTGATAGATATTAAACATGGTTTCAGTTTATAACGGAAACGCCCTTAAAGGTGCAAAGAAACCTGGATTGATTCTAATTTCAGATGGCCTAGCTGGCTGTATCATTGGCTTTGAGAATGAGCCGATTGATTTGGCTACATTTTCGGATTAAAAGCCAAACAAGCCGAATGGGAAGGAAGTTGCACAGGGAAAACTAACAAACACGGACTTACTATTAAAAGTCCTTTGAATCAGATAAAACTAAGATATGAGGCTGTATCTTCTTTTCTTGATGAAAAGCAGCGGCGGCTGTTTGTTGGAGCAGAAGCCTTAGCCTATGGAGAAGGCGGCATCACAAAAGTAGCTGAGGTTCTTGGCGTGTCACCTACGACTGTATCCAAGGGAAAGAAAGAAATTCAAAATCCCGAAACGATTGAAAACTTGCAGACATGCAGACCAGGTGGCGGTCGCAAACGCACGGTCGATACGGATCCAACATTACGAAGGGACTTGGAAAGACTGATAGATCCCACTACCCGAGGAGAACCCGAATCTCCTTTAAAGTGGACATGCAAAAGCACACGCAAGCTCTCAAGTGCATTGAACGATATGGGGCACTATACAAGTGAGCGAATGATCCGGGAACTTGTACATGAAATGGGGTATAGCTTACAAGCCAACAAGAAAACATTGGAAGGAGCCATACATCCAGATCGTGACACAATTCAAACACATCAATGAAACGGTTGAGACCTTTCAACAGGCAGAACAGCCGATTATTTCCGTTGATATCAAAAAGAAGGAAAATATCGGTGAATATAAAAATAACGGACAGGAATGGCAACCAAAGCAGACACCGGAATGCGTCAATGTTCATGATTTTCCGGATAAAAAACAAGGTAAAGCCAATCCTTATGGTGTTTATGACATGACACAGAACAATGCCTGGGTCAATGTAGGTACCGATCACGATACTGCCGCCTTTGCTGTAGAAAGTATTCGTGGATGGTGGCGATCCATGGGTCAGGAAACTTATCCGAAGGCCACACAATTGCTTATCACTGCTGATGGCGGGGGAAGCAACAGCTCCTGCTCCAGACTTTGGAAAATAGAACTTCAACAATTAGCGGATGAAACAGGGCTAGATATCCATGTCTGCCACTTTCCACCAGGAACTAGTAAGTTAGGATATAAGATAATAATAAGGCACAGAAAGCAGATAAAATCCGCTAGTAGTGCCTTTTTCACGCAAAACCTCTGATTTCACCTAAAAAAACTGTCCCTATACTTCATCAGCATTTTCAATCATTTCTTCATTATTGCGGATCATTCGCTGAACTTCTGTTGTGGAATGGAAATCTTCTCCTGCATTTAATAACTTCAAGTAGGCTTTATGAGAATTCAGGGTGCGTTCAATACCGTCTTTTTGCTTAAAATGAATCATCTTTGGTTTGATTATTTCATAAATGGTCTTTCCAATTTCAATCACAAATGGATTATTTGTCTCTTCCAAAACAGCATAATGAAATTGTAAATCAATTTCTACTAATTCTTCCAGGCTTAAATCGGGATTCATTCTTTCAATCTGTGAATAATAAACTTCTTCAATTTTACGAATGTCCTTATTTTCCTGGGTGTTGATCATATTAATTAAGAGAACTTCAAAATGCTGGCGGAATTCGATAAACTTTTCGATATGATTGCTTTTCAGTATCAAGCTGAAAATAAGCGGATTCAATGAGAAATAATCCTGTTGTTTCGTAATATACATTCCTTCTCCACGTTTGATTTGGATCACACCGATTGATTCTAAAATTTTGATAGCCTCACGAACTGGCGTCCTACTTACACCAAGCTGTTTCATTAATTCTTTTTCAGTGGGTAATTTATCGCCAGGTTTCAAAGTACCATTAATTAAGTTATCTTTTACGAGTAAAACGATTTCAGAAGAGATTGTACGGTTTATATTTAATTTATCAAAAGATAATGTCTCCATTCCAACGCCCCGTTTCTAAATATAAATACTTTTATTTTTAAAAAGAAATATTTTTCTGTAAATTCCTATTTACAAATAAATTGAAATTAGTTAATATTAATAATACCTACTACGTCATACGTACGATGTAATTTATTCTAATATACTATATTTTTCTATATATGTATAGATTAGAAAGGCGAATAATAGTAAAACATTTATTTTTTAGAAAATTAAAATATCATGTAGTCCTTATTGAAAGAAATATTTAAAACTGGGTTTATTGTAGAAGACTGTAGAATCTATTAAATAGTAATATAAAAATATAAAAGGGGGAAATGATAATGAAAAAAAATTTTGTCATTATCTTTATTGTTTTTGTTGGACTCCTATTCACAGCCGCTTGTGGAAGTGGAGAAGAATCAATTAATTCATCGAAGTCAAATAATGAGGAAGTGTACACATTGCAAGCTGGGCATTCGTTACCGGATGATCACCCGTATCATTTAGGTTTATTGGAAATGAAGGAAAATATAGAGGAAAGAACGGATGGACGAGTTATCATTGAAGTTTTTCCTTTCAGTGAAATTGGTGCTGAGCGGGAACTTACAGAAGGAATGACTCTTGGTACAGTTGACCTTGTTGTATCATCCACTGCACCGGTTACAAACTTTGTATCAGAATTAGAAGTTTTGGATATTCCTTTTCTTTTTAATGACCGTGATTCAGCAGTAGAAGTATTGGAAGGTGAAATTGGTGATGAACTTTTTGCGGCATTGGAGGAACAGGGGATTATCGGTCTTTCTTGGGCGGAGAATGGTTATCGTCATATAACAAATAGTACCCATCCAATTGAAAAACCAGAGGATTTAAAAGGGGTAAAAATTAGAACACAAGAAAACGAAATTCATTTAGCTGCTTTTGAAGAACTTGGTGCCCAGCCTACACCAATGGCATGGACAGAAGCATTAACAGCCTTGCAGCAAGGTGTTGTAGATGCTCAGGAAAATCCGGCGATTGTCGCTGATCAGTATAGTTTATATGAATCTAATCAAGCGTACATGTCATTGACTGGGCATGTCTATTCTGTAGCCATCTATATGATGAGTAAACAAACTTATGATGAGTTGCCGGAGGATTTACGTAAAATTGTTGTTGAAGAAGGTCAAAAAGTTGGTGCAAAAGAACGTGAAATGATTGTTGAAATGGAAAAAGAATCTATCAACACATTGAAAGAACAAGGAATGGAAATAATTGAAGAAATTAATACAAAACCATTTCAAGAAGCAGTTCGACCTGTTTATGATATGATCGAACATCAGGAATTACTAAATCGTATTCTTGAAGCACAAAAATAAAAATAAATAATTAAATGAAACGGGAGAAACTAGTTTTCTCCCTATTTACCTTAATAAGGAGGAGGTCCATTGCAGCGTATTATCCAGTACATAAATATCGGAATGAAGCATTTGTTAAATATTCTTATGGCCATTTTAGTTATTTCTGTATTTCTTCAAGTTATTTTCAGGTTCGTTTTAAATAATCCACTTGCATGGACTGAGGAATTGGCACGTTATTGTTTGATTTGGCTTACCTTTTTTGGCGCAGCCTATGCTATGGCATTAAAACAACATATAGGTGTGGAGTTTTTTACAAATTTATTTCCTGCGGTAGGGCAAAAAATATTGTCGATTATTGCAGGATTGGTAAGTATGATATTTTTTATATTAATGATTTATCAAGGTTTTAGCTTGGCGATGAGTGCAATGGAGCAAACATCATCAGCTCTACAAATTCCAATGGGGTATGTTTATTTGGTTATTCCAATAAGTGGATTTTTTCTTGGAATGAATCTAATTTCTGTATTGATAACGGATTTGAAAAAGGAGGATAGACAGCATGACAATCCTACTGTTTAGTCTCTTGGCAGTACTTTTTTTAATCAATGTTCCGATTGCTATTGCACTTGCTATGGCGGCATCTATTGTCTTCATGATTCAAGGGGATGTGTCACTAATTGTAATTATGCAGCGGATGATTAACTCCGTTGACTCTTTTCCACTACTTGCTATCCCATTTTTCATACTAGCTGGAAAATTAATGGAAACCGGAGGGATTTCACAACGACTCATCCATTTTGCGAATGTTATTTTTGGACGAATGAGGGGTGGATTAGCCATTGTTTCCATTGCAGCTTGTGCGTTTTTTGCAGCAATCTCCGGATCTGCAGCGGCAACAACGGCAGCGGTTGGTTCCATTCTTATTCCTGCCATGGTGAAAAAAGGATATGAACAGAGTTTTTCAACAGCCATTCAAGCAACAGGTGGAACGATTGGTATCATGATTCCCCCAAGTGTTCCGCTCGTATTATATGGTGTTACAGCAGGAGTATCAATAGGTGATTTATTTATCGCAGGAATTATGCCAGGTGTTTTAGTCGTTGGAGTATTAATGTTATTAGTCTATTTTATTTCGGTTAAAAAAGGCTATGGTGGTGGAGAATCCTTCACATTTAAAGAATCCATGAAAGCTTTTGGCGATGCCGTTTTAGCAATCTTAATGCCGGTGATTATTTTAGGTGGTATTTATGGAGGAATTTTCACCCCAACCGAAGCTGCAGTTGTTGCGGTGGTTTACGGATTGATTGTTGGCATGTTCATTTACCGTGAAATAAAGCTATCTGATTTATCAAAAGTATTTACAGAATCTGTAGTTGTTAGTGCGGTTATTTTATTTATAATTGCGGGTGCGTCCGTATTGGGTTATTACCTGACAAGGGAAAGGATCCCGAGAGAACTTGCGGAATTCATGCTTGGGATTACGGATAACTGGATTATCGCATTATTGATTATTAATGTTTTATTATTATTTGTTGGAACATTTTTAGAAACATCAGCAGCAATTATTATTTTGACACCAATTCTCGCACCAATTGCCAGTGCACTTGGAATTGATTTGGTTCATTTTGGAATTATAATGATCGTTAACCTTGCTATTGGATTCATTACACCTCCAGTAGGGGTCAACTTGTTTGTGGCATCCAATATATCAGGGACGAAGATAGAAAGTTTAATTAGGGCGATCATACCATTTATATTAGTGATGATTATTTGCGTTATTATCATTTCATTCTTACCAAGCCTAAGTCTGTTTTTAGTTGAATAGAATGGGGACGGACAGTGGAGGCAGACACGTTGTCTCAGCTCTCTGAGCCTTGTACTATGACAACAAACTTGAACCTAATTCCACTGAATAGAATAAAAGAGGGGTGTGTAAATTGGAAAACTTTAAAATTGCCGTGCTACCAGGGGATGGCATTGGACCAGAAGTGACGAAGGAAGCTGTAAAAGTGTTGGAGGCTTTAGCTAAGATAGACACTTCATTTACGTATGAAACGCAAGAATTCAATTGGAGTAGTCAACATTATTTAGATAAAGGCTGCATGATGCCAGAGGATGGGTTAGAACAGTTAAAGAAATTTGATGCGATTTTATTTGGAGCGATTGGCGATTCACGTGTTCCAGAACAAATTTCAATTTGGGATTTAATCATGCCAATTCGGAAAAAATTCCAGCAGTTTGTGAATTTCCGTCCTGTGAAGCTTTTGAAAGGATTAGAAAGTCCATTGAAAAAGGATAAACCAATTGATTTTGTGATTGTTCGGGAAAATGGTGAGGGAGAATATTCCAATATTGGTGGAATGATGTTTCAGGGAGAGCTACGGGAAATGGCTGTGCAAAATACAATTATGACACGTCAAGGTGTGAACCAGATAACGGAATTTGCCTATCAGTATGCACGTGATCATGGTTTGAATAAGGTAACCAATGCAACGAAATCCAATGCAATTATTCATACGATGAAATTTTGGGATCAGATTGTCGAGGAAGTTGTTGCAAAGAATACGGACATAGAATACGAACGGTATTATATTGATGCGTTAGCAGCGTATTTCGTACAGCGTCCAGAGAATTTTCAAGTGGTTTTGGCATCAAATCTGTTCGGTGATATTTTATCAGATTTAGGTTCGGCCATTGTTGGGGGACTGGGACTTGCTCCATCTGGTAACATTAATCCAAGTGGTGAATTCCCATCGATGTTTGAAGCGGTTCATGGATCTGCACCAGATATCGCAGGGAAAGGAATTGCCAATCCGATTGCACAAGTTTGGTCAGCCGCACTCATGCTAGAACATTTCGAACGAGCCGATTTACATGATAAAATCCTTGCAGCGATTGAAGAAGTATTAGTGGAGAAGAAAGTGTTAACGCCGGATGTTGGAGGTACAGCGACGACTTCGGAGATGGGAGATGCTATTGTGGAGAAAATATTGAATTAGTGGGAGGGGAACAGGAACCTTGTCACATTTTTGTGAAAAACAAATCCTAAAAGGAAAAATGATAAGAATGGAGTGGTTAAGATGACATTAAAAGGGAAAACAATTGTGATAACCGGAGCCGGTGGTGGCATGGGGAAAGCCACGGTAGAATTACTATTGCAAGAGGGTGCTAATGTTGTTGGATGTGACTTAAATATTGATAAGTTGAAGGAGTTTGAAGAACTGCAAAATTTTCTGGCAATTAAAGGTGATTTATTAAAAGAAAATACGGTTAAGGAGATTTTTAAGAAAACTGCCGAATATTTTGGCGGAATTGATGGTCTTGCAAATATTGCTGGGATTGCCCAAAGTGCGACACCAATTAATGAAGTCTCTTTAAGTGAGTTCCATAAAATAATAGATATTAATTTGACCATGATGTTTTTAACTTGTCGCGAAGCTTCTATTTATATGAAGAAACAGAAGCAAGGGAAAATTGTGAATATCGGTTCGGTTTCAACAACAAGACCACGACCAGGTCTGCAAGTTTATGTTGCCTCCAAAGGTGCTGTGGAGTCTTTTACAAAAGCTTTGGCATTGGAACTTGCACCAGAACATATTAATGTAAATGTACTGCACCCAGGTCCTGCAGATACGAATATGCTTGGACAATTTTTAAAAGAAGGAATGGATGTAGATGATGGGAAGAAGGCAATTTTCGAAAGTAGTGTTCCTTTAGGCAGATTGATACAACCGTCAGATATTGCTAGTTCAATTAAGTTTTTGCTTTCTGATGAAGCAGGTATAATTACTGGTGCTGTGTTGCATGTTGATGGTGGAAGGAGTATTTGACGAAAGTAATATGTTTGAGGTTAGAAATCGGATAACTCGACTGGCGTTGTTAAGAACTCCAGTTATTTCCCGAATTTGATCTTGGGCGGTGACTTACCTCTCGAATTTTTTCAAAATTTTGAAGGAGGGATTTTGTGGAGACATTAAAGATATATGTTAATGGAAAATGGGTTGATAGTTCGACTGGCGAGGTAATTGATGTAAAAAACCCATCAAGTGGAGAAGTTATCGCTACGATTCCTCGTGGAACGAATGTAGAAGTAAATGCAGCGGTTCAGGCAGCGTATAGGGCGTTTAGGGATGAAGCTTGGCGTAGTGTCAAACCATATGAACGAGGTGATATCCTGTTTAAAATTGCCGATAAGTTAAAACATAATAGGGATGAACTGGCAAGATTGGAAACGATAGATGTTGGAAAACCATTGTCACAAAGCTATGCCGACATTGATGCGGCTATTCGCTACTTCCGATTTTATGGTGGAGCAGCTGATAAGGTTATGGGAGATACGATTCCAATTGAGGACGGTTTGATTGATTATGTCGTTCGTGAACCTGTCGGAGTAACCGCACATATTATCCCATGGAATTATCCAATCCAGATTATATCGCGAAGTGTAGCAGCAGCCATTGCAACGGGTAATACGGTTGTTGTGAAAAGTGCTGAAGATACGCCAATGACAGCAATGAGGCTGACTCAATTTTTTGATGAATTGGATTTACCTAAGGGTGTTTTTAACCATGTAACAGGATATGGCTATGAGGCTGGTGCGGCTTTATCTAGTCATCCTTTCGTCAATCATGTGACATTTACAGGTTCGGTTGAGACAGGAATTATTGTCGGTCAAGCAGCAACTGCAAATGTTGTTCCTGTAACATTGGAGCTTGGTGGGAAGTCACCGAATATAGTGTTTGCAGATTGCGATGTGGATAAAGCCGTTGATGGAGTTGTTCGAGCGATTATTCAAAATTCTGGGCAGACCTGTTCTGCAGGCTCTCGCTTGTTAGTTGAGAAGGACTTTAAGGATGAGTTTTTAGATAAAGTCGTTGAGCGATTTAAGGGATTAAAGGTCGGTGCTGGAATCGAAGACAAAGATGTTGGCCCAATTTTGAATGAAAAGCAATTTAATCGAGTGATGGAATTTATTGAATTAGCTAAAATTGAGGCTAAAATCGTGGTTGGCGGAAAACGAATTAAAGTTGATGGGTATAACGGTGGATTTTATTTGGAACCAACCATTGTTGATGGGGTTAGCCCGGATAGTAAGATCGCACAAGAAGAAATATTTGGTCCAGTATTAACTCTGTTTACTTTTAACGATACGGCTGAAGCTTTGGAGCTTGCGAATAGTACAGACTATGGTTTGGTCACTGGAATTTGGACAAAGGATATTAGCCGTGCCCATTACCTTGCTAGCCGAATTGATTCAGGTCAGATTTTTATAAATAATTATGGTGCTGGCGGTGGCGTTCAGATGCCATTTGGCGGATATAAGAAAAGTGGATTTGGTCGGGAGAAAGGCTGGATTGCACTTTATAATTATACGGTTGTGAAGAATGTAGCAGTTAGGTATAACTAGCGTGATTTAACGTATTAGACTATAATTTTACAGTTGTTGTAGTTACTCAGCAGTCTAATAAAGCCATCACATTAAAGGGACAATGTCGGACAAAGTTCTCTTATTTGTGATGGTTTTTATAGTATACGTGAGTAGTTAAGTTTATCTTAGAAGATGGTTTAGTTAGTCTTGTAGCAGTTTATGGTGAACGTTATCTCTAAAAGAAATATAAGAGTAACGATTCATATATGTCCTTCTGTTATCCGTCTAGATAAGTAGTGTGATGTCGAGATTAGTCACCCTTCTATTCGATTTCTTTAAATCCCATCTTCATAAGCATAAATAGCAAATTCGTACATAAAGCGGTTTTGCGCCAATTCAATATCGTAGTGGACTAATGAGGCAATCTTCTCTAGGCGGTGATAGAGTGTTTGCCGTACGATAAAAAGTTCCTCTGCTGTTTGTTTTTTGGAGCATTGATTCTTCAAGTAGATGTGCAAAGTGTACAGTAGATTGGAACTGTTGTGTTTGTCGAATTCTATGATTGGTCCGAGATAGTCTTGTATGATGTCTTGCGTTTCCTGATTGTTTGCTAAATTACTTAATAGCCTGCTTACATTTAAATTTTGATATAGTGTTATGATGCCTTTGTCCTTATTTTTTTGTAAGCGATAAGTTTTCACTGCAGTCTTATGGCTATAAGTTAGCATGCTGTAATCAGTTACAAAAATTCCTGCGGTCATGTAGTTGATGTTATATTTTTGGATGTCAGTTTTGTTTTGCTTTTTAATTTGGTTTACAGCGTTGTTAAATCGTTCGAATAGATCCTTACTCCCCATCTGATTAATCAATACGAAGATAAAGTAGTTGTTCTTAAAGTCAGTTGTGGCATATAGATGAAACCCATTACTTCTAAAGGTGTCTCGAATTAATAGCATAATGTAACTTAATGATCGATTGGTGTCGCTATTTTGGCTGGTGAACGGGATCAGAGCAATACTGATTTCATTTTGCTTGATGGAGTTATCGAGAAATTTCATCTGGTTGATGACACTCTGATGATCTGCATCTTCGCTTATAATAGAATAAATCCAGTCATTTTTCTCTATTTGCTGTCGTTCGATGTGTTGATATTTTAAGAGTAATGATTGACTGATAAAGTTGGCGCAGCGTTCAATGGCTAACTTTTCAAATTTCGATAGAAGGTGTTCCTTTTTGTTGCAATACAGGTAGCCTATTTCGTTATTTAATACGAAAACGGATAGTTTCATCCAATCGAGGGATCCACAATCTTTCTGACCTTTATCTTTTATTTTTATCTGGTCGGATGAACTCGAAAACGGCTTATCGGTGTGATAGAACATGATTTTCAAGTTAATTGCATCACTAAGTATTTTTAAAAAGCTATCTACTTCCTTATTTTCATTCAGCGCGGTATTCAGATTATTAAACAGATTGTCCAATTCGTCCCAGATGGAGTCCTCGGAGCCGAGCAAATATTTGTGAAGATCCATTGTTATATCAATGAATTTCACCTCTTCGTTAAATAGAATGATGGGTAGGTTATATGAATCAGCTGTATTGATAAATGTTGGAGATAATGGATTTGATTTTTGATCGAAATCGATGCATAGTGCTGCCACGTTTTTTTCTATGATTTGATGTAGGAAATAAAGGGATGTTTCTTCGTCTTTATTCCATTCGATTCCCGTTGAGAGAATCAATTCACCTCCGTTAATTAAATGTCTGCAGTCCGCTTTCTCAATAACGTGCACCCATTTGAAGGATCTTGATAGAAAGTTGCTTCCTGAAAGGATTGTTATATTGGAAAAAAATGGTCGTTTCACTGTTTCCTGTATGGTTATGCTCATCATAGTGTCACCCTATTTTTGATTTAATTGGTCATTATGTTAATTGAAAGCGCTTATATATTTTACGTATTGTCTAATGCATTTCAATTATTCTGCCTATATAATGGATTATAACAAATGAAGGAGAGATAATATATGTCTTTTAATATTTCAGAAAAAATAAATAACTATATAAATGGTGAATGGGTTGAATCAAGAGGAGAGGATTTCCTAAATGTAGTTAATCCTGCAAGTGGAGAGACGTTAACGGTCGTTCCTGTCTCAACGAAAGGTGATGTAGACCAAGCAGTGAAATCGGCAAAACAAACATTCAATTCTTGGAGTAATACTCCGGTTCCTAAGCGAGCACGAGTTATGTTTAGATACCAGCAACTTTTAATGGAGAATGCTGATGACTTAGCGATGATCATTACGATGGAAAACGGCAAGATATTTGCTGATGCTCGTGGAGAAGTGCAGCGTGGTATTGAATGTGTGGAATTTGCAGCTGGTGCACCTGAGTTAATGAAGGGGGAAGTCAGTCCTGACATTGCCCAAGGTATCGAGTCAACAATGTATCGCTATCCAGTTGGAGTTGTAGCGGGTATCACACCATTTAATTTTCCGATGATGGTGCCGCTCTGGATGTTCCCGCTTGCGATTGCTTGTGGTAATACATTTGTGTTAAAGCCTTCTGAGAAAACGCCAATTCTCGCAGCGAGATTAGTAGAATTAATGGTTGAAGCGGGTTTGCCAAAAGGTGTGTTAAATTTAGTAAACGGTGCACATGAGGTGGTGAATGGTTTACTGGAACATGATGAAGTAGAAGCTGTATCGTTTGTTGGTTCGCAACCAGTAGCGGAATACGTGTATAAAACAGCTGCACAATACGGAAAGCGGGTACAAGCGTTATCTGGTGCGAAAAATCATGCCATTGTTATGCCTGATTGTGATGTGAAGAAGTCAGTTGATGGTGTTATTAATGCAGCGTTTGGCAGTGCTGGAGAGCGCTGTATGGCTTGTTCAGTTGTCGTTACGGTTGGTGATATTGGAGATACCTTTGTCGAAAAATTAAAAGAAAAAGCAGATCAGTTAAAAATGGGTAATGGTCTGGAGGCAGAAACCACACTTGGACCGTTAATTCGAGCAGACCATAAAGACAGAGTGTTAAATTATATTGATCTCGGTGAAAAAGAATCAGCAAAATTGATACGTGACGGAAGAAAAGATACAACCAATAATAATGGTTATTTTCTCGGAGCCACTATTTTTGATTATGTAAATACAGAAATGTCGATTTGGAAAGATGAGATATTTGCGCCAGTCCTCTGCGTCATCCGTACCGAAACGTTAGAAGAGGCGATTGCGCTTACCAATCAATCTGATTATGCTAATGGCGCCGTTATTTATACAGATAGTAACAAAGCAGTGAGGGAGTTTAAAGCAAATATCGATGCAGGAATGGTTGGTGTCAATGTAAATGTACCCGCACCAATGGCATTTTTTCCATTCTCCGGTTGGAAAAATTCCTTTTACGGTGATTTGCATGTTAATGGAAAAGATGGAGTTAACTTCTTTACTAGAAGAAAAATGGTCACGTCTCGTTCTTTTTAGTAAAATCTAGAGTAAAGCGAGTGTTGTATATGGAAAGAGTAGTACCAAATCATAGTGAAACAGATGAAAAGTATCTTTGGCATCATCTGAAACCGTATAATCCACAGGCAACGATGATTGCAGAATCATCAAGCGGTGCATGGGTTACCAACGATCAAGGCGAAACCTTTTTAGATGGGATGTCTGGTCTCTGGTGTGCAAATATTGGTTATGGAAGAGAAGAACTCGCACAAACTGCCTTTGATCAAATGAAGAAACTCAGTTATTTTCCGCTATCTCATTCACATCAACCAGCGATTGAGTTAGCGGAAAAAATAAGTGATTGGCTTGGCGGGGATTATGTTGTGTTTTTTTCCAATAGTGGATCAGAAGCAAATGAATCCGCATTTAAGATTGCTAGACAGTATCATCAGCAAACAGGAAATAAAGGGAAATATAAATTTATTTCCAGATATAGAGGGTATCATGGAAATACGTCTGCAGCTCTAGCAGCAACTGGTCAGTATCAACGGAAATATTTATATGAACCTTTATCACCTGGTTTTTTACATGTACATCCTCCAGACAGTTATCGGGATGAATTACATGTAGACCGGGCAAACGAAATTGATTTAATGATGAAGTATGAAACAAGTGAATCAATTGCTGGAGTTATTATGGAACCGATTATTTCAGGGGGAGGTATCTTAATTCCCCCTGATGATTATATGACAAAGGTGAAGGAAATTTGCGAGGATCATTATGCTCTATTAATAGTAGATGAAGTTGTTTGCGGATTTGGTAGAATGGGGGAGAAGTTTGGCCATCAGCATTACGGTGTGAAGCCTGATATTGTTACGATGGCAAAAGGGTTAACAGGTGGCTATCTACCGTTATCAGCCACTGCTGTACGAAGGGATATTTACGAAACGTTTAACGGAGATGGGGAATTTGACTTCTTAAGGCAAAATAATACGTTTGGAGGACATCCCGTATCCTGTGCAGTGGCATTGAAAAACATAGAAATTTTAGAAAAAGAAAATCTAATAGAACAGTCAAACGTTCTAGGTAAAAGTCTATTAACCGATTTGAAAAAATTGGAAGCAATGAATCACATTGGAAATGTACGTGGTAAAGGATTAATGATAGGGATTGAACTCGTGAAAGACAAGACGAATAAAGAACCAATTGGCGTTGAAAAAGTAAATCAGGTTATCGCAGCATGTAAGAACAGAAATGTCATCATTGGTAAAAATGGAGTGACCGCAGCAGGTTTTGATAATGTGTTAACATTAGCACCACCACTCTCGATTACCGATCAGGATTTAGCATATATTGTAAAGGTTTTAAAAGAATCTTTAACAGAAGTACTAACTTAAAACGAGAAAGGAGAGAATTATATGCATGAGAAGCGTATAAAACATGATCCCCGTTTTGATGTTGCCCACCGGGAAGCACTGATTGGCTGTGCGTTGGCTGTCTTTAACATTATTTGGTGGTACGGGTTTGCTTATGGAATGGGTTCAAAGCCGCCAGAGGAATATGAGTATGTATTTGGTTTTCCTGCATGGTTTTTTTATAGCTGTATCATAGGATTTTTTGTAATGGTTTTATTAGTCTTTATCGTTGTTAAATTTATACTTGTAGAAGTTCCGTTTGAAGCACAAGAAAAAGAAGATGATGAGGTGAATTCTGCATGAATTGGGGAGTAATTATACCGTTAATCCTATTTTTAATGATCGTGTTTGCAGTTGGTATATGGTCTAATCGGAAGTTGTCTTCATCTAAATCATTTCTTAGTGATTACTTTCTGGGAAGCCGTGAATTTGGAGGTCTGGTGCTCGCTATGACCATGGTTGCTACATATGGAAGTGCATCAAGTTTCTTAGGTGGACCGGGTGCTGCGTATTCCATTGGATTAGGTTGGGTACTCTTGGCCATGACACAAGTAGCTACAGGATATTTTGTCTTACTTATTTTAGGCAAAAAATTCGCCATTGTAACGAGACGCTATAAAGCAGTTACATTGATCGATTTTTTGAAAGAAAGATATAAGAGTAAGTTTGTAGTATTGCTATCATCTGGTAGTATTATCATATTTTTATTCTCGGCAATGGCTGCCCAGTGGGTAGGTGGAGCTTACTTAATTCAAACTTTAATTGGCATATCGTACACGGGCGCATTATTTATTTTCACGATATCCGTTTTAGTTTATGTCATTATTGGTGGTTTCCGTGCGGTTGCGATAACCGATACGATTCAAGGGGTTGTCATGTTCTTCGGAACGTTGATCCTTTTGATAGCAGTTATTATTGCAGGTGGAGGGTTATCGAATATCTTCGCTGACTTAGTTGGAGAGAATCCTAACTTAGTAACACCTTATGGACAAGACGGTCAACTGACTGGTTTATACGTGTCCTCTTTCTGGATATTGGTCGGGGTTGGTGTTGTAGCATTGCCACAGGTTGCCGTGAGAGCGATGTCCTATCGTGATTCAAAATCGATGCATAAAGCAATCATCATCGGGACGATTGTTGTTGGATTTATTATGTTGAACATGCACTTAATTGGCGTATTCGCAAGACCAGTACTGCCTGGAATTGAAGTAGCTGATCAGGTTATCCCGTTAATTGCACTAGATACATTACCATCTTGGGTAGCTGGTATTGTACTTGCTGCACCGCTTGCTGCAATGATGTCAACAGTCGATTCGTTGCTATTGTTAGTCAGTTCTGCTGTTGTAAAAGATGTGTATATTAACTACATTAAGCCAAAAGCATCTTATAATCATGTGAAAAAAGTAAGTATGGGATTTACAGCGATTATCGGTGTTATCGCTTTTTTATTAGCGATTAATCCGCCTGACTTACTTATATTCTTAAATCTATTTGCATTTGGTGGACTTGAAGCCGCATTCATTTGGCCAATCGTATTAGGTTTATATTGGAAGTTTGCCAATAAACATGGGGCAATTGCTTCGATGATAACAGGGATTGCATCCTATATTGTCATTCACTTCTATAATCAGGATTTCGGTAATTTATTTGGCGTTCACACAGTAACAGTACCTGTTTTTTTATCGCTTGCAGCATTCGTTGTCTTCAGTATTCTATTTAAAAAAGAGGCATATGAATTTCCAAAACAAACACTCAAACAAGAGGCATAAGGAGCGTATTAAATCATGAATGTAACAAAAGCAGATCTAATCAAAAGAGATAATGAACGTGTAGTTTCTCTTACACAACAATTAGTTCGAATTAAAAGTGTATTTCGCCCAGAAGACCCGGAAGCAAACGAAGAAAAGGTTGCTAACTTTGTCGTAAATCATTTACGAAAAATCGGAATCGAAGTACACATGGAAGAAGTGGCTCCCGGACGTCCAAACGTGATTGGTGTGATCGATTCTGGTAAGCCAGGTAAAACTCTATTATTTGAAGGACACACAGATGTGGTGACAGAAGGGGATCCGTCCAGTTGGAAACATGATCCATTTGGAGCAGAAATTATTGAAGGAAAAATGTATGGCCGTGGCACAAATGACACAAAGGGAAATCTTGCCTGTATGATTACCGCTGCTCAATCTATTATAGAAGATAAGGAATCATTTACTGGAAAAATCATTCTTTGCATCCCAGTTGATGAAGAAAGCATGATGCTTGGGATCAAGCACTTTATTAATCAAGGATGGGCAGATGATGTCGACGGGGCAATTATTTGTGAACCAGAAGAAAACCAAATTTGTATCGCACAGCGTGGGGCATTACGTATTAAAATTACGGTTGTTGGGAAAATGGCGCACGGTGCTATTTCCTGGAGTGGTGTAAACCCAAATTGGCGGATGGCTAAAATTATTATGGCACTTCAGCAGTTAGAACAAGAAGAACAGGAAACACATGGGGAGCACAAATACTTAAAATGGCCAAGCATTACACCTACTATTTTACAAGCTCCAGTAAAAGGGGACGCACAAATTAATGTGATTCCAGAACGTTGTATGACGACATTGGATATCAGAACAGTTCCCAATCAAAATCACCAAGATTTAATCAACAAAATCGAGCAAATTTTTACAAACTTAAAAGCGGAAGATAAAGATTTTAAAGTAGAATATGAAATTATCGAAGACCGCCCAGCGACAGAAACCGATAAAAGTGATCCTGTTGTGCAGTCTGTTTATAACGCTGTAAAAGATGTGTTAAACGAAGAACCACGATATAACGGCGTACCAGGTGCGACCGATGGCACATTCTTACACGTTCATGGTGTTCCAATCGTGACAATCGGTGCTGGAGATAGGGATATTCCACACCAAATAAATGAATATGTAGCGATTGACGAACTCGGAACAACGACTCAAATATATCGCAAAGCAGCACTTGATTTTTTAAACGGAGATGGTAAATAAATGATGTATAAAATTGCCATTATCCTGTAGAAATAATTGGAAAAGAAGTGATGACACAAGCAGTTAAAATGCTGGATATGATAACCAGTAATGAGTCGGTTGATATAGTCTATGATTAATTTGACTGGAATTTAGAATACTATGTACATTGTCCATAATCGGATGATACCAGAAGATGGATTAGAGTAGTTGAATGACGCTATTTAATTTGGTTCGATTGGTAACGCTTGCGTACCTGACCATATGTCCGTATAGGAATTAATTATTCCAATTAGATGGATGTAGAACGACTGATTATCTATTGCAGACAACGTGCTCGACCAATATAAAGGCTGGTTATTTCCAAAGATCGATGACCCGGAACAATTTAAACAACAAGTGGAAGAAGTATGCGACATCTATAAAAATGCTGAGCAATTGGAAGATCAGGGTATCCACGTTTATTCAACGGATGAAAAGACAGGCATCCAGGCACTTGAGCACGGCCATGAAAAAGAAATGGCGAAACCCGGACAACCAGAGCGAATAGAGCAGGAATACCATCGTCGCGGAACTTCAGGATTGATCGCATCTCGTTCAATTACAGATGGAAAAATTGTAGCGCCATTGGTTCAACCAACTCGAACAGAAACGGACTTTGTACGACATTTACGTAACGTTATTGCCCTTGATCCTGAAGCAGGTTATCGCTTTGTTGCGGACAATTTGAATACCAAAAAGTCGGGAATCCTTGGTACGTTTTGTGATCGAACAAGAAGGGCTTGAAATCGATGCTGAAACCCTTGGTGAAAAGAACAAATCAGGTATTCTCAAAAACATGACAACACGTGCTGCCTTTCTTTCTGATTCTTCCCATCGCATTCAAATTATTTATACGCCGAAGCATACGTCCTGGCTCAATCAGATAGAGTGCTGGTTTAGTGTTTTGACTCGCCGCTTATTGAATAAGCGTTCCAGTTTTCGTTCCGTTAAGCAACTGGAAGAAAAAAGATGCGCATGGATCGCTTATTATAATGAAAACTTAGCTAAAGCTTATAATTGGAAATTTTACGGAAAATTATTGCAAATTTAAGGAAAAGGATAAGGGAGTAGTGACTGCGTATTTGCGACAACGTGCACTAGAGTAAAGTAGCATAAAATCTAATTATCAGGTTGTCAAGTATTTTTTGGTTATTTTCTATATTATATATGAAATTCTTCCATGTGACTCCTTAAGGGTATACAAGGATACGGCTTTTTGTTGCAAATTGTGCAATACAAGAATAGATATGACTTCTACACATGACTCCGTGAAGCGGGAGAACCGTCCCCCCGTTTTCCCCCCCGTTTTCATTCACCTAAATAATCTCGCAACAATTCCACTGCTTCTTCAACAGTATTCGCTTTAATGTTGATTTTTTTATCTTCTGGAATTTGCTCGATGGAATGATCATACAACGGATCATAGTAGTGTTCAAGCAAAAGTCTTACAGCAGAAGAATAGTTTCCGGTTTTCAAGTCCGCATCAATATGATTGGAGATGGGTGTATGAATTCTTCTTTTAATTCGTTTAAATGCTTCAAAACACGCTTGTTCGTGATTCCAGGGCTGGTATTCATCCAGGATTTGAGTAACTCTTTCTTCAATTGGTATATCAATGAATAGTTGAGTACCAATTTCTTTTTTATCTAGAATAAAATCAGGAATGATTACTTTTCCTATCCGCCGACTTTCTCCTTCCATCAGCACGTATCGTGAATGCTGCAGGCGCTGTATGTTTTCGATCAGCAATGCATCAAACGTTTTTTGATTATGAGGTTCGAGCCCAATTTGACCAAAAATCGATCCTCTATGATTGGCCATTCCTTCAAAGTTTAGAACCGGATAGTTCTCTTCACGAAGGCGGTGCAGGATTGCTGTTTTTCCTGATCCTGTATAGCCGTTTAACACAAAAGCGTCTGGTTTTAGTTCAGTAGTTTTCAGTGTATCCACTACCCAATTGCGGTAGCTACGATAACCTCCAACTAAACGATAAACTTCTATTCCCATTAACGCAAGCACGGTAGCAGAAGTTCTGCTGCGCATACCTCCTCGCCAGCAGAAGACAGCCTTTTCTCCTTCTAAATTGGCAAACTCATTCACGAAGTTAGGTAGTTTTGCTGACATAATTTCAAGTCCGCGGTCTTTTGCAGCTTGCTTGCTGATTTGCTTATAAATGGTCCCGACTTCCGCTCTTTCCTCGTCACTAAAAAACGGGATATTTATACTACCGGGGATGGTGGCATTTTTAAATTCAGAAGGGGAACGTACATCAACTACGGTAAGTTCACCTGTATCTTGTAACGAGCGTAATTTATCTATAGTGATATCCTTGAACACGATGTCAACCCCTTTCTGCTACGATACGTTGATATGACCTGGATTATCTTCGGTTACTTCACCAATTACTGCTGCTTCGACACCTAATTTTTGCAGGTTAGATAGCAGATCTTCCGCCTCTTCATTTGCAATTGAAAT
Source organism: Oceanobacillus sp. NCCP-135 (assembly GCF_059698015.1). Classification (NCBI taxonomy): domain Bacteria; kingdom Bacillati; phylum Bacillota; class Bacilli; order Caryophanales; family Bacillaceae; genus Oceanobacillus; species Oceanobacillus sp. NCCP-135. The sequence goes on from NZ_BAAKSZ010000007.1 coordinate 55,055, forward strand.
TAAAAGCCCGCCAGATGTAACCGCGTCACACAAAATATATTGATCAATCTGGTCTATCGCATTATCGAACGTTACATCTCCTTGGAGGTGAGCAAAGTTATTCTTCGTTCCACCAGGAATAGCACCTGCTTCAGCTAGTTCCCTGACACGGGGTAATACGGGTACTTTTTCTTTATAAATATGTATACTTGCATTACTACCTTTTGCCATTTCAGATGCATGTCCTAGCAAGCCAAAACCAGTTACATCAGTACAAGCATGAACATGATATTTTTCCATTTCATCAGCAGTTGTTTTATTTAGCGTTGACATGACATTTGTAACGCATGTAATTTCTTCTTCCGTTAATAAATCCCTTTTAATTGATGTTGTCAAAATTCCAACACCAATTGGCTTGGTTAAAATAATCTTATCACCTGGTTTTGCTCCAGCATTTGTACGAACCTTATCAGGATGCACCATCCCTGTTACAGATAGTCCAAATTTTGGTTCATTATCATCAATCGAGTGTCCACCAACAAGTGTTACCCCTGCTTCACTCAATTTATCCCCTGCACCTCGTAAAATATCTGTTAAGATTTGCTTGTCCAATGTTGAAATTGGGAAAGCGACAATATTCAGGGCTGTTAGCGGTTTTCCGCCCATTGCATAAATATCACTGATAGCATTTGCTGCAGCAACTTGTCCAAATGAATAAGGATCATCGACAATTGGTGTAAAAAAATCTACAGACTGAACGAGTGCCATGTCATCATTTAATCGATATACTCCGGCATCATCACTTGTATCTAAACCAACTAGTAAATTTGAATTGGGAGTAGCTGCTGGTAGATTCCGTAAAACTTCTGCCAAATCAGCAGGACCTATTTTACATCCACACCCACCCTTGGACGAGAGTGACGTGAGTTTTATATTACTTGAATCTGTCATTGGAAAACAACCTTTCTATTGATGGAATATTGTTATCTATTATACCTTTTTGTAGGGGTGCCTGTCACTTCCCGGTTTTTGTTGAATCGTGTCGAATAACGAGATAGGTAAATAAAGACTGTTAGTATTTAACTCCATTAAGTTAATGGAGATTGAATATTAACAGTTTTTTGTTAACATTGTAAATCACGTCCAGCTTCAGCGATTAGCTACTCGAGACTTAAGCAGGTCATGCCCTTAAGGCGCTTGCGCTTTTGAGTTTAGTAATTCCTATTGTTGGATACGAAATGATTGTACCTGTATAGTTGAAAGTAATCGACATATTAGAAAGGATGATTGGTTTGCAACAACAAATTAAACTTGTGAAAAGGCCAGTAGGTACACCCGTAAAAGAGGATTTTGAATTTGTTCAAGCACCGATTGGAAAACCGGCAGAAGGTGAAGTGCTTATTCGGACCATCTATATCTCGGTTGACCCATATTTGAGGGGCAGAATGAATGATGTGAAATCTTACATTCCGCCATTTGAGTTGGATTCCGTAATTACAAGTGGTGTGATTGGTCAAGTCGTCAAATCCAAATCTGCTAAGTTTGCAGAAAAGGATGTTGTAACTGGTTCACTCGGGTGGCAGGAATATTCAGTTGCGAAAGACACTGCTATTCGAAAAATCGATACGAATCTTGCGCCGGCCTCTGCCTATTTAAGTGTGCTAGGTATGACAGGGTTAACCGCTTATTTTGGATTGTTGGATATAGGAAATCCTAAAGAAGGTGAAACGGTTGTTGTGTCAGGGGCGGCTGGTGCCGTTGGGTCAGTTGTCGGTCAGATTGCAAAAATTAAAGGTGCGCGTGTTGTCGGGATCGCTGGTTCGGATGAAAAAATAAATTACCTTGAGAACGAACTTGGGTTTGATGCCACGGTTAATTATAAAACAGAAAATGTGAAGACTGCTTTAAATGAAAAGTGCCCTGATGGAATTGATGTGTATTATGAAAATGTAGGTGGAGAAATAGGTGATGCTGTACTTCCATTACTAAATAAATTTGCACGTATTCCAGTTTGCGGAGCGATCTCGGCATATAATAATGAACAGGCTGATATTGGATTACGCGTTCAAAGTTACTTGATCAAAACAAGTTCATTGATGAAAGGATTTACTGTTGGCGATTATGCTTCCCGTTTCAAAGAAGGATCAGAAGCATTAGCAACATGGCTGCAAGAAGGAAAATTGCAGTATGAAGAAACCATTACTGATGGATTCGATCAGACAATTGATGCATTTCTTGACTTGTTTAAAGGTGCAAACCTAGGGAAAGCAATTGTGAAAGTATCTGAATTGGAGTAAAAGATTGGTGCGTTTTCGTTAACGGAACGCACCTTATTTTTTGATTACATAAAAAAATACTTTTATGCAATGAATATTTTATTAATTGCTATTAGTCCGAAAATACAGGGAAATAGGGTTAGAATCTACTCTGTACGAAAGTAAGTTTACATATTGATTCAAGGAGGAATGAGATGCTAGTCAAAAATGATTATTTAGATAAGAGTCATGTTGTCTTTGACAGTCCAAAGTTCTCATCCATATATAATTCAAAAAATAGCCTACAAAAGCCGGTTTTTGCTGAACATAGAATTTTGCCTATAATAAAATAGAGGGATCTTTCTCAAAGCCAATGATACAGCCAGCTGAGCCATCTAGAATTAGAATCAATCCTAGTTTCTTACCCCTTTAAGGGCGTTTCCGTTAATAAATTGCAACCATTTCTTGATATCTATCACCCTATTTGAGAAAGAGTCTGCGTAAGGGCCATCTGTATAAAGCTATGTTCAGGTTTTTCTGATTTAGGAGCTTAATATTTTAAGATCCCTTAAGTACATTATTATAGTTTTTGTGCTCTCTTCGCTGCTTCATTAGCTTCACGTTGCTTTGCATTTGCCCTATTGAGTCTGCTGTCAAAATGAGGCGAATTGATATTATATTGAGCTTGTTTTCCTGCATGTTTATAAGCGTGATCAGCGTCTTTTTGCAATTGCCTTGCTTTCCATTCTGCTTTCTTTTTTAATTCCTTTCTACTATCCGAATTATTTGAACCTCCCCCAGAAACTCCCCCACTAGAATGATAACTACCTCCAGCAGAAGAAGAACGGCCACCACTATCAGAAAATAAACTTGCGAGAATAAATGCGAGATATACTACACCAGCCCCTAAAAGGGATACAGCTTTCCATAGCAATTTGATAAATTTTAGTAGGAATACCATGACCTTATATGTAGTCAATTTCGGGAAAATTCTGTCTCTTATTTTGACCAATACTATTACTATCAATAAACTAAGCAATGCTGCGGGAATCACAAGTATTAGACCCGTGGCACCGAACGAATAGTTGTATGTATAAATTGTTTCATTATTAGCATTTAGCAATTTGGTTAACTCTTTATCCGCAATATTATTAAATATGGTAGCAAAAATCCAAGTATAAACTATAAAGTGTAACGTCTTTCCATTTCCAAATTTCTTCCATATCCGTGATTCGTATATGCTATTCATATGTTACCTCCTATTTACTTTATATTTTACTAGAAACTTCAATCAAGACCTTTTTATATCGTGCTACCATATTTATCCACTTCATTTGAATAACCAGTTTATTCATTGCAATTGTGTCAAAATAATAGTCAGGATAATAACAGATCGGGTCTTAACTGTTCAGAAACTCCTTAATTGTTTATTTTCACCTCTTTTTCATTCCTTTACTATTAGTTTAGTCAATAATTTACTGAAAATTTTATTGTAATACTAATGACTGTCTTGAAAAATAAGTAGGTTGGTCTTATCCTTTTTGAAAATTATTCGTAAGTTTTTATAAGGTGAATTTAAACCATTCAACCTGTCTTTGATTACCGCAATAATCTTTAAAAACAAGAGTTTTACAGTACATCACATTTATCTACTCATCTAAATAATTTTCAATTAAATAGTAGGTTCTTTCTCTCGTGGTATTGGTTAATTTATCTTTTGCATCAATTTCACCACGAGCCTTTTCATAATTTGCATCTTTTTCTTGAACCCAATCAATTTGTTCTTGTTTTAACTGTTCAAATGTAACCTTTGGCATTGTATCTGCTAAAACGCCCCATACTTCATTTAGTAATCCATCCCAATCATCAAGATAATCTCCATAAACACCGATTGCAACGTCGCCTTTATATTTTTGTTCAATATCTTCATCTAGCATCCTTGCTTTATGCGTGTATTCCTCTTTCAAGCTGCTGTAATTTGGGGATTTTCTTTCCTGCTCCCTTTCATATTTCGCACTTTCTATCATATCGTCCATTGCACGCAGACTGCTTGAATATTCCTGCGATGTGATTGGCGCACCTAATAGATTTAATCGCTCCTTAGCTTCCCCTAATCTTCCTTCATCAATCAATTCCATTATATATTCTGATTCTGCCTTAAATCTCTCTAATTCATCAATCATCGTTCACTTCTACTGTTTCTGCATCATCCTGTACGACATCTTCTTGTTTTGCTTGTTTCTTCTGCTCTTTTTGTCTTTCAGCATCTTTTGAAGCACGTTTCTTTTCTTCCGCTTCTTCTTTTGCTTTTTCTTCTTTTGCTTGTTCTTCTTCTATGTTGTCTACCCTAATAAACTTTGCATTATCTATTGGTTCACCCATCATTAGTACAATTTTTATTCTATCTTTACTTTCAAAATAACCCTCAAAGAAAGGGATTGGTACACCATCTTCTGGATTGATTATTTCTATCATGAAGGTATCGCTTTGCGTTTCAGTCAGTATGTATTCAGCACTCACAGATTCAGATCTGTTAATTAACCTTTCTTCACTTATCTCTATGTATTGTCCTGTCTCTCCATCAGCAACCGCTTTCCAGCTTCCTATGATCTTATCCTCTGTAGAACCCCCACAAGCTGTCAAAAAAAGTACAGCAATAAGAACCGTGAATAGGCTCACCCATTTTTTACATAACATCATTCCCCATCTCCTCCATTCGTTCATTTGTCTGATTTTCTAAGTAATAGTAGTTCTAATATAACGTTTTTCCAAAAAAATAGTAGGTTGTAGTCCATCATTACTATAACCATTCTACAGGTGCGTAATTGGATAGATTACCCTCATTTTTTTAATGGCAGCTATAAAATAAAATCTTCCACTTCCTCGTAAATGCCATCCAGATCATTTCCCTTCAAAAAGCCATTCACGATTCTTACCGTTTGGTGCTTGGATTGACTTGGCATCAGTCGCCAACACCATAAATGGATTCTTGCATCATTTTACCAGAAAGCCAGTGTTTAAGAAGCATTCCTGGCAAGAGCGCCCGTTCTCGATTGGGTGCAGGTTTCGTTAAGTGTGCCCTTTTCTCTTGAAAAGTTTGTTTTAAACTTTCTCTTGATTTCATATCACAAGTCTTTTAAAATGGCATTCTTAATCTTCTAATTCATGAAACGGGTCTTCATTGAAAAAGCCTGCTTGATAACGTCTTTTGTATTCCTCAAAAACTAGCTTCTCTAACATACTGCTATTCGTCTCATCACTATTAACTAAAAGCATTTCTAAGTACCAGCTTGTTTTCTCTGAAATATAAAATTTTTTTTGGATTCTTTTATTTTTATCGACCCCATTAGCTACAAGCTCTTGAAAGTACTTTCCAATCTTCTTGATTGAAGCTTCATCTGTATCAGGGTCAGAAATTATTTCACTTGCATATTGAAAAGCGGTCTCATAGGGAATGGGTATAATTCTCACATCTGCTACCTCCTTCAATTCTAGAGGAGGATCAATCGCATCGGCGCCAGCATCATCATCCACAGCCACTGGAGTAATAAATGTACTAGCTGTGTAAAAGAAATATTTGCCACTTTTTGTTTTATAAAGCTGTGTTAACTTTGTTACCTCTGCACCTTTACGATATTCATTCTCTACTGTTACCTTTTCGTAAATTTTCTTCGCTGTTTCGGTATTATAAACAGCCCCACCAATAACCTTTTTCATGTAAACTCCTTTTTTGATTTAGTACTAACTCTAACTTGACTATAAACGTGATTTAGTACTAAGTCAATATTTTGTTTTTTGGGGTCAGAGATATTATCCCCTTATAGTAGACACTAAATGAGCGAAGCTGTTAGATTAAACATATAGGGTGGGTTAGGAAATAAGTGGTAAAAGGTATTCAAAAGAATTTAAAGAGAAAGTTCTAAACTATTATTTTAAACATCCAGGTCTTTTTAGGTGCCTGTTACTTCTCGGTTTGTGTCAAGGTATGTCGAATTTTAAACTCCTCATAAAATACAAGGATATTAAAGTTGCTATGACCAATGAAATACCATAGATCCTGCAGCCTTTTAAATTAAATAAAAGGTAACTACTTAGGTGTAACTTTGAAATGTTAAATAAAATTTTGCTGGACTTATTTTTTGGGCTATGGCTCTTACGCATTTATCGATATTTAGGTATCCTCTGCAAATTTATTAATTATCAGTATCCCATTGGACATAATGACTCTACTATTTTTTCACACTGTTTTATACGTAAGAGTTTGGGCTATGTTATGGTAAAGATACCATTTCTTAAATCGGACGGAATCTGATGGATATAAACCTTAATCGAGAAAAACTGAAAGAAGATATGAAAACCAATCCGGATGGCGTTGTGGACCTTATTCTACTTCTCGCCGATGAGATTGCACGACTCGAACATCGAGTAAAAGAACTAGAGGGCCGTACAAATCAAAACAGCCGCAATAGCAGCAGACCGCCATCAAGTGATGGATATAACAAACCTACAGCTAAGCCCAAAAGCCTTCGGGGCAAGCGTGATAAAAAAAGCGGCGGACAGGCTGGGCACAAAGGAAACTGGTTAAAAATGACAGATGCACCTGATCGTATCGTTCAACATACGGTATCAACCTGTCAAAAATGTCAGCAATCTCTGGAGGATGTGTGCAGTGATGCCTACCAGAAACGACAGGTGTTTGAGATTGTTTCCTACATGGAAGTAACGGAACATCAAGCTCAGAGCAAATGCTGTCCGCAATGTCAGCACGTCAATCAGGCTACGTTTCCTGATGATGTCCCAAATCCCGTACAGTATGGGAATACGGTAAAAGCGTTTACCAGTTACTGCAGTGTGTATCAATTGCTCCCTTCCGATCGGATCTGCGACCTGTTTGAGGATCTGACTGGTCACCGACTCAGCGAAGGGACGCTTTATAATATCAATGAAAAGTTACATTCGCGTCTGGCTCCTTATGAAGAACAGGTAAAAGAGCAACTGATGAATGAACCTGTCATTCACCTTGACGAATCGGGAGTACGGACCGCAGGAAAACTCCACTGGCTTCATAGTGCCAGTACAGCTGGACTGTGGCCAAGGGTGTGGCCAAGGGGACGGTTCTCCCGTTTCATAAATACATTTAAAAATAATAGAAAGTAGATTTTGACTTTTATAAATCGGTTCCTTGCTATTTAGTGTTGGCTGCTTGGTCTTATGTCAAGAAATCGGACAAGTTAAATGTAGAAATTCCTTAGATTTAATTTGGTTTAAAATAGGCCAGCAGTGTGTAATGTACCCTTTGACCTTTCAAGATAAAATTAGATCCACCCTTCTAAATGTTCTATACACTTTGTGGGTTAGAAAAACATCTGGTTTGTGTAACTACCGCGCTTCGCTTGATGCCCTGATGATTTACAAAGAAAAGGAAAACCGTTCTTTCTTCGCAAATCATCAGGTTTTTAGGTAGTTCAATCAACATTTCTAAATCTAATTTGAATTAATTTTCCTCCCCTAATGGTGATGTTTTAGCCTTTTTTAAGATTTCTAGAGCATCTTGCGAATCTCGCAATTCCTTCCTAAGGCGGGCAATTTCCTTCTCAGCATCGGACGCATGGCTTCCGGAACCTCGGTGATCAACTACGCCATTGTTGTTCTTGGCGACTGATACCCATTTTCCGAGTGTAGCTTCACCAATTTTTAGATCCTTTGCCGCCTGACCTAAGGTTTTGCCCGATGAATAATAATAATTGACTGCATCTTGCTTAAATTCTGCACTAAATTGTTTGTGTTTTGTCATATCACGATCTCCCCGAGTTAATAATATTGTACTGTATTAAGCTAGGAAATTTCTCTATTTGGGTTGTCCTATTTATATTCTAGCATCAAAGCAAATCAGTTAGTATGATTAGATAAAAACTGCTTTTTTTGGCTCTTCGCTATTTAATGTTGGGAGTAAAGTCAAAAGATAGAATCATAGTCGATTTGACATGGAGCCTCTGCGGGCATGATTCACGAGCCAAGCCGCCAAGCATCAAGGGATGTTGGCTCACACATTCTATGCTATCATGCCCGCCTCTCCATATAAAATCTCCTAATCTAACTTCGATTCCCATACTTAATAGCGAAGAGGCCTTTTTTTTATCTATATTTAGCGTTTGAATTCTTATCTAAGTCTATCCTTAGATTTTTTATCTAACTCATATCAAGGGAGAAATGTTGAGGAACATTTAGAGTATGTGTTATTATAGGCGGTTTCTTGGAGAAGGAAGGTAAACGAGGTAAATAAGAACTGATTAGAAAACCCACAGAGTTGGCTACTTGGTGGGTTCTATTCAGTATAACTGGTTGGATTCGGGTTGGAAAATAATTTCAAACCTACAATTCCCATGATAATGAATAGCAAACAAACTATTTTAATAAAGCTTCTTTGTTCGTCTAACATTATCATACCGTATATTGCTGTGCCAGTAGCTCCAATTCCGACCCAAACAGCATAGGCTGTTCCAATCGGAATCGTACGAGTGGCCAGTGATAATAAATACATACTTATAGCGATGAAAAGAATGGTGAAGATACTTGGCCAAAGTTTAGTAAAACCATCTGTTTTTGGCATAGAAGCCGCATAAACGATCTCAACTAATCCGGCTAAAATTAAATAAAACCAACCCATAGTCTAGCCTCCAATTCAAGGGGACGGTTCTCCTGTTTCATAAATACATTTAAAAATGATAGAAAGTAGATTTTGACTTTTATAAATCGGTTCCTTGCTATTTAGTGTTGGCTGCTAATCCAAAAGATAGATTCGTAGTCGGGTTGACGCGGGAGCTTTGCGGGCATGATTCACGAGCCAAGCCGCAGTATCAAGGGATTTTGACTCACGCTTATCATACTATCATACTATCATGTCTATCACACCGTATACAACCTCTTAAACCACCTTTTGCTCCCATACTAAATAGCGGAGTGCGGAGTGGCTATTAATCTGGGGGATAATTTTACTTTATCCCTCTTTTTGTGCGACGGGCAGTCGCACTGTTACATGCGCCAGCGTTTAACGTTTCTTTATTAAACGAAGTTGTACACTTTATAAAAAAACGGAAGAAAACGGGAGAACCGTCCCCGTTCATCACTTTTGTATACGAGATAACTGATCAAATGTTTCTTGCAAGGATTCGTATAATGGACGATATATTCGATAAAGTCGCATGTAATCTTCATGATGGGTATTGTCTGGATATAAAGGCTCACTCATTGGAATACAGTCTTTAATAGAAGAAAGATCTTTCGCTTCACTCATTGCAATCATACTGAACCAGGCAGCACCCCAAGCCGAACTTTGATACGATCTCGGGATTTGTACTTTTTGTTGAAAAATATCTGCCAACAGCTGAACCCAAAAAGGTGACCTGGCAAACCCTCCACTTGCATACAGAGCATTGGTTAAACATCCCTGGGTATGGATAGCTTCGTGAATACTATACAAACTGAAAAGGACGCCTTCTATACCTGCTCGAACTAAATCGCGTGGCTGATGTTGCACGGACAAACCGATAAAGCTTCCCCTCGCATTGCCATCCCAGTATGGGGCGCGTTCTCCGTTTAGAAATGGGAGACATAGCAGCCCGTTTCCACCTGGATTTGCCTGTTCAGCCATGGATAACAGCACTTGATACGCATCGCCTTTGATGTTGGGATCTTTTTCAACTATAGTGTGAAGCCAGTCGAGTACATTGCCACCGTTATTTGTTGCCCCTCCTAAGAGCCAAGCATCAGAAGAAATCCCATAACAAAATGTTTTCTGTGATTCATCTGTTTGTGGAGTGTTCACAATTTGCCTGATTGCTCCACTTGTTCCAATAGTAATAGCAGTTTCTCCAGTATCAATGGCTCCGATGCCGATATTCGCTAATGCTCCGTCTGATCCACCCGCAGCAAACGGAGTGTCCTTCGATAGTTTCATCGCTTTAGCTACTTTTGGCTTAAGGCCAGTGAATAAATAAGTCGGTTCCACAGGGGATGAAAGCTGATCTTCAGAAATGCCTGCAAGACGTAAAGCGTATGGACTCCATTGGAATTGATGAATATCAAACATTCCAGTAGCAGATGCAACCGAGTAATCAACAGCTGCTATGCCAAACCATCTGCCAGTTAAAAACTCTTTTATAGAGACAAATTTATGAGCGTGTTGATATGCCTCATACCGCGTATTTTTCATCCATATCAATTTGGTAAGTGGAGACATGGGATGAATTGGCGTACCGGTACGATGATAAATTGCATCTGCATCCCCATTAACCTTCAACTCTTGAACTATATCAGTGCTGCGTACGTCCGCCCAAATGATTGAGGGGGAAAGCGGTTCCCAATTTGCATCCACACAAATTAACGAATGCATAGCAGACGATAATCCAACCGAAAGAATCTCTTTTTCACTTAGGTTTGCTTTATCCATTGCTTTACAGACTGCTTCGATCGTAGCTGCCTCAATTTGCAGTGGATCCTGTTCTGCCCATCCCGGTTGCTGATGATGCACCGGATAGACTTCCTCTTGTTCTGTAACCACTTCACCATTTTTCTGGAAAATAACTGATTTTGCACTGGTCGTTCCAATATCCATACCAATTACGTATTTGTGTTTCTCCATGAAAAATCTCCTCTCGATTTATGGGGACGGTTCTCCCGTTTCACAAAAAAATTGAAAATGGTTGAAAATAGATTTTGCTTTAATAAATTTGGAGGATAATTGAATTTTATACCCTTTTTTGTGTTGTGAAAAGTAATTTTAAACAGAGTAAGGTAGCATAAAATCTAATTAGCAGGGGTTCATACGTTTTTGACTATTTTCTATTAATTATTTATCTTAAATATATGGCGAGACGAGATGAGGGGACGGTTCTTTTGTTTCGTGAAACGAAAGAACCGTCCCCATGTTACAAAAAAATACTTATAAAGTGGTGATGATATGCCTCGAAAGCCAAGAACTAAGAGTCGAAGTGGTATTTATCATGTTATGTACAGGGGTGCCAATCGACAAGAGATTTTCCACGATGAAGCAGACAACATGAAGTTTCTTGAAACAATCCTCAGATATAAACAAACCTCCGAGATGAAGGTTTTAGCGTGGTGCTTGATGAATAATCATGTACATTTGTTGTTGAAAGAAGGAAATGAAGAACTATCATTGACCTTAAAACGATTCAGTGTAAGTTTTGTCCATTATTATAACACTAAGTATAGTACAACTGGTCATTTATTTGAAGACCGTTATAGAAGTGAGAATGTGGAATCACGAAGATATTTATTTGCAGTAATTCGTTATATACATCAAAATCCTGTGAAGGCAAGGATTGTTCAGCAGGTTGCTGAATGGAAATGGAGCAGCTGTCAGGCTTATTATGGTGAAAAAAGCTACCCAATGGGCTTGTTAGACTATGATTTTGTCTTAGGATTAGTTTCTAATGATGTAATAGATGCGAGAGATAGATTCAAAGAATTTAATGAACGAAAAAATAGTGACGTTTGTCTAGAGGAAGAATATAAAATGAGGATGACGGATGAAGAAGCAAGATCGGCTATCAGGGATATGTTAGGAATTATTGAGATTGCGCAAGTTAAGAGTTTGCCTAGAATGGAAAGAGATAACTTATTAAGGAAAGTGAAGGAATTAAATGGTATATCACAACGGCAAGCTGCAAGGATTTTGGGAGTTTCAGCTAGTTTGATAAATAGAGCTTAACGCAAGGCATGATACGAGTGGGTAATTCCTCTGTGAAGTGAAACGAAAGAACCGTCCCCATGTTTCCTTAAATCCCTTGTCAAATTATAAAGTAAGTAGTATACTGGGTTGTATAATTTTACACTAAAATGTATAAATATACACAACTCACATCACAGAAAGGGAGAATTCACGTTGGAACACATGGGGATCATATCATTAATTCCGCCAATTATAGCGGTGATTTTAGCAATTATTACTAAAAATGTAGTTATTTCATTATTTTCTGGTGTATTTATCGGTGTATTGATTCTGGTAGGGGGAAATCCGCTGGAGGCAACGATGTCAACCATCGGGGGTTACATCTATCCACAGCTTTCGGATGGATACAATGCTGGCATACTTGTGCTACTATTCTTCATCGGGGGCTTTGTGGCCTTGATGGAAAATTCGGGTGGTGGTGCTGCGCTTGCTTATCATGCGATTAAATACATCAATACACGTGCAAAAGCTCAGGTTTCTGCCTGGATTGGTGGGATCATCATTTTTTTCTCTGATTTAGGTACCCCATTAATTGTTGGACCTGTTTTTGAAAATGTATTTGATAAGCTGAAGATTTCAAGAGAGAAGCTGGCTTGGATTATTGACTCGACCTCATCTCCAGTTGCCGTATTAATTCCTTTTATTGGCTGGGGTGTCTATATTATGGGACTAATCCGAAGTGAATTTGATTTAATCGGGATGACAACGTCTGAATTCACTACACTTGTCGGGGTCATTCCATTTCAATTTTATGCCATCATGGCGGTGATCATGGTTCCACTTGTTACAGTGACAAATTTGGATTTTGGACCAATGGCAAAAGCGGAAAAACGGGTACGGGAGACTGGAGCATTGTACTGGCCAGAATCAAAACCACTAAGGAAACCAGACGAAAAGAAGAAGTATACGGAAGGGTCCAAAGCAATTCTGATTTGGCTGCCACTTTTGGTACTGTTTATCACCTTATTTGGATTAATGATTTCATACGGGTTCCCGTTTGAACAGGTTGCAGGAAGTGACTTCAGGATTTCACTAACGACGGCATATCTGTTTGCGGCAGTAACCATCATTATTTTAATGCTAGTCTATAAGATTAAAAAGTTCAATGCGATATTCGATATTTATACATCCGGTATGCAGCGGATGACCTATGTTGCCCTTACCCTTATTCTTGCCTGGGCACTGGGCACAGTTATCAGTGAAATGGGGACGGCCATGTATATTGTTGAAATGGTGGATGGGAATATTCCGATCTTTATTATTCCTGGCCTATTATTCCTTGTAGGTGCCGTGATGTCCCTAGCTTCCGGAACATCATGGGGAACATTCGCCATCATGCTTCCTATCGCAATCCCGATGGCGGTTACATTAGATGCACACTTACTTGTCTGTATCGGTGCCGTTCTTTCAGGTGGAATGTTTGGCGACCACACCTCGCCCATCTCGGACACAACGTTACTATCATCAACAGGTGCTGGCGCTGACCACATTGATCACGTTAAAACCCAGTTTCCCTATGCGATGCTAAATGGGGGTGTTTCATTTATTGGATTTATTGTAGCAGGGGTTACGGGGAATGCGTGGACAGTTGTTTTGACGGCGATGTTGTTGGTTGTTGCGGTGGTAGGCTTGAGTAAAATTCAGAGGGGGCGGGGGCAGATTGCGTAGCTCTAGTGCCTGTCAGTTCGTGGAAGCCTCAGACTTGCTAAAGTTGAGAGAATCAGGTAAATAGTTGAGAGAAAATCCCTGGAAGTTGAGAGAAACTCATAAATAGTTGAGAGACAACCCCTGGAAGTTGAGAGATAACTGTATAAATCTTGATTATCTCTCAACTTTGCGACAATGTCTCTCAACTTTAGCGTTTCTCTCTCAACTCTCGGAGTTCCAAGCTGGATGGGACAAAGAGGCGGGTTCCTTGTCCCAGTATGGTTTGCCGGAATGATTGGAGTATAAGTATGGTGATAGGATTGCCAAAGAATTTATAGGAAATTATAGATAGATAGATAGATAGATAGAAGCGTAGCAATGGTTGATTGTTATGCTTCTATTTAATTTTCAGCTGTATTCAAATAAAATAAAGATAAGATAAAGACGAAAGTGATTATAATTTTTAGTTTCATTAAAAGCTTAAATTTTATGGTATAAAAAACAAAAAGGAGGAGTTTCTATGCCAGTAAACGAAAAAGATGAAAATATTAGTGTAGATGACCAGAAGAAATTGTCTCCTCAAGAACGGATAATTTTACAAAGATATGGTAATAGGAAACAGTCTGGCGAAATGAAGAACGAACCTAGATCCATCAATGAGTTATTTAAACTTAGCTATAAAAGTAAAATCCGCTGATTAACTATCAACGGATTTTTTTTGTATGTTCTCTGGTTCGGGATAGAATGATGAGAATGGGCGAGCTACTCTTTTTCCTTTTTGGAAATGAAAACCATTAAAAAATTTATTTTTCTCATTTTCCTGTTTACTATCAAGGTAACGGTTGGCGATGTATTTTCCTTTATCGCTCATCATTAATATCAATCCTTACGTTTATAAAGTACTAATAGTCTATGAAGAAATGGTGGCTATTATGCGTTACACCGTGATAGCCACCATTAATCCTAATTAGCTTCTTCCTCCTCCTCAATCCTCGCAATCCCAATCCCCGTATATCCCAGAATAATTGCAAAAATGAATCCTGCGTAACAAAGAATTGCCCATGGTGCATAGCTGAGTGTGGAAACGCCAAGCACTCCTGCCATGTAAACGCCTGCAGATGACCAGGGAATTAGTGGTACGATAACAGTTCCTGAGTCTTCCAACGTTCTTGATAAATTTTTAGCATGCAGTTTTTTCTTTTTATACGTATCTTTAAAAAGCTCCCCTGGGACAATGATGGATAAGTAGGAGTTCCCCGTAACCAAAGCCATCGTAATACAGGAGGCAACCGTTGATAAAATCAGGTCACCTGTTCGTTTAACAATCTTTAGCAAGGCTTCCATAATTACTTCTAATGCCCCGGCCTTCGTAATAATCCCTGCAAATGCAAAGGCACTAAAAGCAATGAGAATAACACTTGTCATGGACTGCATTCCACCTTGATTCACGAGTCTGGTTACTTCGAAAATCACACCCTCCGCATCGAAGCCAGGTTTGTTGACCATGCTGACATCAAATCCTGTAACAGTGGAAGCGAAAATATCAACGATGGAAAACCCTTGATAAAACAGACTGAGCAAGCCAGCGGCAATCGATGAAAAAATGATTGTTGGCAATGTTGGTTTCTTTGTGATGGAACCGTAAAGCACGATTGCTGGCGGTAATAACAGCAATAGATTCCAATCAAACATGGCAGCTAATGTTTCAAGCATGATCGCAGTTTCCTCTGGGGTCGAGACTGCTTCTGCAGACAAATTGAATCCTACAATGGTATACACAATCATTGCTATTACTGCAGCTGGTATGGTCGTATAAAGCATATGTTTAATATGTTCATATAACTCACTTCCTGCAGCAATCGGTGCTAGGTTCGTTGTATCGGAAAGCGGTGATAATTTATCCCCGAAATAAGCCCCTGCGACAATAGCACCTGCTGTAGCGGGTAAGGATGCACCTAACCCGATTGCGATCCCCATCAGCGCAACACCAACAGTTCCAGCTGATCCCCAGGATGTACCGGTCACAATCGAGATGATTGCAGATACAATGAATGCAATGAGCACAATGAATCTCGGATTAATCAACTCCAGGCCATAATAAATCATCATTGGTATCGTTCCTGCTATCATCCAGCTGCCGATTAAAATACCAATCGAGATAAGCACTAAAATGGCCGGCATTGCCATATCCAGCTTCTCGCGGATACCGAGCATCATTTCGTCCCATTTAACACCAACACGAAGTGCAATAATCCCAGCAACCATTGCGGCTAATATCAGCAGTGGTTCTGGACTTAACCCATAAACACCATACCCAATCGCAAGTAGCAATAACATGGTAACGATTGGTATGAAGGCCTCTAGTAATGTCGGTTTCCTTTTCATAATCATCATCCTTTCATGGAACGGGGGTGTGGGGTGGAACGTGGGGACGGTTCTACTGTTTCAAAATAATGGAAACTGAAACAAAAGAACCGTCCCCATGTTCACCATGTTCACCCACTCATTCAAATGTTCCTTTTACAAGCATATTTTTATTTTCCAGCATGTGCTGTCCTTTTGCGAAAACATGTTCAAGCTCCAATGTATTTTTATCCATCATAATCATATCTGCATCCAATCCTTCTTTTAGGATTCCCTTATGCGGAAGGCGAAGTGCTTTAGCCGGATTTCGGGTTACTAGTGGCAACACATCGCTAAGTGGTAGTTCATATTCTTTCACAGCAGAAACTACTTGGTCGAACAATGTTTGTTGTGAAGCTACTCCAAACCCGATTAATTCCCCTTTTTCACTAAATTTAGGCAGGCTGCCATTCCCGTCAGAGGATATGCTCAACTGGTTCTTATCCCCATTATTTTGCAAGTAATACTCAAGCCATTTTCCTGTTTCATGATCGGCTGTGATGTCTACAAATGCGCCCTTTTTAGCCAAAGCAATCGCGTCATCGACAAGCTCTTTGCTTCGGGTGATATGTGTGGCATAAATGTTGGCTGGTGGAATCTCGTAATCTTCCAGTAAAGCATGTAAAAATGCCAGCCGCTCTTTTCCTGGTCCTACATGAAAATGGGTAACACCGGATTTCTTACTTAATAACCCACCGATTCGAGCTTCAGCAACTAATTTTGCAACTTCATGAATAGAGGGTTGAGCTGATCGTGAATCAGAAATGGCAATTTCCCCTGCACCAATTACCTTATCAATCAATATGATATCGTCCTTTACCGAAGACGTGATCGTTGGGGTAGGTATATGGTAGTTTCCGGTATAAATATAGGTGGTAATTCCTTCCTCTTCCAAGCCCCTTGCTTTTGCCAGTAATGAAGTCATATGTCTTGTCGTTCCGTCCGTGCCTAACACACCGACAACAGTCGTTATGCCGGCTTTGATAATGCTGCTCAGCTGGAGTTCAGGCGTTCTTGTGGCAAAACCACCCTCACCCCCACCACCAATTAAATGTACATGTGGATCTATGAATCCTGGGGCAATGATTAAACCAGTGGCATCAATCACCTCAACATCTAAGGCTAAACCCGATAGATCATCCGCATTTATTTCTCCAATTTTCAGTATTTTATTACCAACAATAAGAATGGATTGTTGTCCAAGATAATCAGGGGCATACAATTCCCCGTTTGTTATAAGCGTTATCACAATGATTCTCCTTTCCATTTGAAGTTCTTCGGATTTTGCTGAAAGTGGAAAATTAGTATTTTCCATTGAAAAATCAACTGATGAGCTATAATTTTCTTATTATTATCTATCATCAAATTATTAATAGAATTATAAACCATATCGGAAACCAATACAACCCATTTCAACCAATTAAATGAACTTGCAATAGGAATTGAAAGTATTATAAGGTAAAATAAAGGAATAAAGATGGATTGGGGGAGCCTCATGAAGAAAAGATTACTTGTTATCGGGATCCAGGAAGAAAATCTGTTTCACCTAACAAAACAATTAGAATATATTTTCGAAACACTGCTGACGATCAAATCGATCACATTAAAAGAAATACATGCGAATTCTATCCTTCCAAGTGATGTTGTTTTACTAACAACTGCAGAAATAGAAGGATTGATTAAGCCATTTTTACCATTAGAGTCTGTGTGTATTGTCGCTAAACGAACCGAAAATACAGTTAATTTAAAGCAGCTATTTTACTTAGAGTCGAAGCGGAATCTATTGATTATCAATGATAATGAAACCAGTACGACTGAAACCGTCCGTTCGTTAAAACAAATTGCACCAGAGCATGAGTATAGCGGTTATACCGACCAGCAGCCTAACCTTGTGCATGTTGATTTCATTGTGACACCTGGGGAAACAAACCTGATCCCGAAAGGTTTTCCGGATATTATCGACATAGGCCCAAGAGTGATTGCAATAGAAACATTATTTCAGGTAAAAAAATACTTTCAAATCCAATTAAACGATTGGCTGCTGATAGAACGTTATATAAAAGCAATGATTCTTTTATCCAATAATGATGGAATTAAACATCGTCCTGCTGCATCTTTCAGTGACGAAAATCAATACCGGACGTTTAATCAATTGAGTACTAATTCCGCTTTCATGAAATCGACAATCGAAATTGCCACGAAAATTGCCCAAACAGCTACCATTGTCCATATCCAAGGCAAAGCAGGAACGGGAAAACAAATGATTGCGGAGATGATCCATAATGAATCACGATTCGCTAATCTACCTTTTTATGTATATAACTGTGCAGAGAGTGAATCCAGTTCAATGAGGGAGGAGTTATTTGGTTCCAAGGATGGGAAGATAAAAGGGGTTGTAGACGATAAAACCGGTGGGACGTTATATATGAAAAACCTAGAGCATCTTCCTTATTCCCTACAGGAGGATTTTCTGAAGTTCATCAAATTCAATACAGATAGAAAAAATATTCGCATCATTACCTCAACGATCGGTAATGTGGATGAGCTGCAAAAGAATGGAAGCATACATAAAGAAGTCTATTCCTATATTTCATCATGTGTTTTAAAAGTCCCCTCACTTTCAGCAAGAAAAGAGGATATCAAGCATTTAATTGAAAAATTTATAAGCCATTTTAATAAGAAGGAATTATCCTTTTCAGCGGAAGCGATGCAAGCATTCTATCATTATCAATGGCCAGGAAATATCCGGGAGCTATATAATGTGATTTCCTATTGCGTTTGCTTAGACAGCATGCATATAACACCCGATTCCTTACCACTTTACTTTCGGGGCGGAAATCAGGAAAAGCGTGATACTGGATCACTTACGGAGACAGACGTGGAAAATATTGTCAGTCAAATTGAAGTTCACGGGTTCCTTTCAGAGAGTATCCGTTTATTAAACTTGTTCCAACAAGGGAAAAGTGAGCATAAATCCTATGGAAGAAGGACGATGAAGGAACTGCTTTTGCAAGAGGGTTATACACTTACAGATCAGCAGTTAAGGCTGAGGATAGAGGTTCTGAATAAGCTTGGGTTGTTAAATGTGCAGAAGGGGAGGAGAGGGACGACAATATCGAGTAAGGGGGAGATGTTTTTGGGGTTGTTGGATGGGTAGTTGTAGGTTGTAGAGGTGCCACTACCTGAATTTTGCCGAATGGGAAACATGAAAAGGAAATCAGACAATAGTGTAAATAACACCAGTAGCAGACCCAACTCTGCCGCTGGTGTTTTAAAATGAAAAATACCATTTTAAAACAAATAATTTATGATGATTATCAACTTTGAGGACTTGTTAGAAAGAAACATTGATAGATTTGCGAGGGTTGTCAAGATTTACTTCGTGTCCCCCACTTTTTATCCATTCAACCTGTCAATAACCCTATTCCCCCGAAAATACACTATTTTTACATTCTCCACATCTGTAATCTCTAACCCCGGAATCCCAGGCGTCACTAGAAAATTCGCATCCATACCTTGCTGCAGTTTACCAAATTGATCTCCCTTTCCTAAAATAGCTGCAGGATTTGCTGTCAGCAAAGCAAGTATCTCGTTTTCATCAAACCCATTTTCTTGTAAAAGCTTCATTCCAGAATGAGCGATTTTTATGAAAACATCCGGTCCCTGTAAGGATTGATCTTTAAAGGGTAGCCAATCCACATTCGGATAGGCTGGTAAATAGGCATCGGTTGCTATGGATACATCAATTTTATTTTCAACCAATTTCAAGATGTTCTCAGGAGAATTTGGTTCCAAATGAGATCCGCCCATCGGTGTTGCAACAATCTTTACTCCTTTTAGTTTTGCCTTAATTATCTGTACATCCGTGATTCCGTGTGCATGATGGAGAACATCAACACCTGCCTCCAATGTCATTTCAATTGCTTCTTTACCCGCAACGTGTACGCCAATTTGTTTGCCGTATTGATGGTAGATTTTTACAATGCTCTTTAATTCCTCAAGCGTATAAATGATTTCCCCAGCACGTGGGACCTTATCAGTTGTAAAGTTTGCTGGTGTCGCATTAATAAATAGGTTTTCACCTGGGTAATCATTTTGTTTGGCAATATCTTTTATAATTTTCGGGTCTGACAGATCCTCTTGACGAACTGCCTTTGATTTCGTTACCGCTGTAAAATGTACCAATTCTTTAAATCCGATGGAGATACTTGTGGCAGCGAATGAAATATCAAGTGGAAGATCTTTCACGGCATGACGATAATCAGTGATAGAAAAGTCACTATTCGGATGTCCGCATACCTGTTCACCAAGTGCTGTGATACCCGATCTTAATGCATGTAGTAAGATTGATTTTCCTGTCAGTAGATGGGTGGTTGGTGTAACTGGATATAAGGATGACGGAGCAAATTCCAGCAGGTGCGTATGACAGTCTACCAAAGAAGGTGTAATGACATAATTGGAATAGTCGATGACAGTTAGTGAAGGGAACTGGCTTTGTAACGTATTCCACTTCCCAACCTCAGCTATTTTACCGTCTTTAATAATCATTGCTCCATCGTGAATGGTACCTAAACTGCTTACAGTTACAATTTTTCCAGCATGAACTATATAATTGTTAGTCATTTACGCCACCAAAAACGGTGTTAAGACATATGCAAGAATGCACGCTGTTGCAATCCGGATAATCATTCCAACTAGAGCCGCAGTAATGACTTCTTTTTCGCGTAAGTCAGTTGATTCAGCCCAAATGGCGGGAATTTGACCGACAATAACATATATAGGAAGACCCGAGTTTGCGAGTACAAAGGATCCAACAATTAAACGTGGATCAATGGTAGCGGCTAAATCAGCAAGTTGTGCTACAGCGAGGGTAGGTGCAACGAGAAAAGAAACGATTCCGGTGCCAGGTTCAATGCTGATTAACGTAAGGATAGAGGCCATACTTGCTTCAATTGAATCCCATATACCAGCGAATTTTAATATCCCTATTAAAATAAATACTACCGTTACAGCTGGAATAATGACTAAAAGAAGTAATTCCGTTCCTTCTTTAGCAGATGAAAAAATCGTATTTAAAAATGTAGTTTTAGGTGTGAATCGTGGTAATTCATCAAGGGTAACTTTTTTGGTATCACGATAAATTGTCTTAGATAAGATGAAAGGAACGACGATTAATGGTGCAAATATCGATAACAGGATGAGTGGAAATGCATTTATACCAAAGATTGTTAAAGCGATCAGACCAAGTACAAATGTAGCGAAAGACTGTGGTGATTGAATCATGGTAGCAACTGCTATCTTTTGTTCCGCCTTTGTTGCTTTTGCTTTTACAAGGATGGGACCCGCAATTTTTCCGGCAGCATTAATATCCCCCAGTATGTTGTATGCACTGGGAATGATGACAGATGGATTGATTTTAAACCAACGCATGATTGGGACGAAGAGACGGATTAATCCATCTGTAAACCCAAAGCGCTCCAGAATCCGACCAACGATTACACTGACAATGACAGCAATACCAACTTCGCTTGTTAAAAAGGTGTCTACAACTACAGGTTTCACTTCTTTGATAATGGTATCAAATAGTTGTGATAGAGAGTCAGGGGCAAGAAAAAGTGCGATGAGTGAAATTATGACAATCAAGACACCAATAACTTCAAACAAGTTCCATTTTGAGCGGTTACGTGGAACTTGTGATTCTGTTTTTTGCTCTTTATCCATATAAGCTCCCCTCCAGGCATTTTATATAGGGTATGGTGGGGGTTGGAAATGTGTGTATGCCTAGTTTTAGATTGGATAACTGGAAAATAGATTAGCTTTTTTAACAGGAATCAATTGTGGTGGTGTTAGAGAACTTTGGTGAAATAGATTGTTGGAATTCCAGCAGTTTTTTATATAATATAAAAACACTTGAAAGAATTAGTAAAGCGGATTGAGTCGTTACTTTTCTCTTGGAATTTTCATGAAGAATCTAAAGTCGCAAGCAATAAAACCAGCGTCGTAGTAGAATAAAAGAAGCATGAGAACTCTCCCCATGCTTCTAAAAAGACCCTAACATTTCACCAAGCGGTCCATTTTCATCAATAATGTCACTGATTGCATATACACTTATCGGAAAATATGAAATTCCAAAATAATATGGAGCCAGATCATAAAGCTGATAATAGATGACAAGGCTTTTGTCTGCGATATAAAAATTTTCATTACCAGGTAAAACAATTGGCTCATTGATGACAGGAATATCTCTTTCCTTCACCTGTAATTTGATCATGTTCAGTAACACTTGTTGGTAATTGGAATCAGGCTTGAAAAGCTCATCTAATGTATAACGTTTTCCTGTAGTTACATCAAAGGTAAGTGTGTCAATAACTGTCATACCATGCGCTCCACCTGAGAATGAATATACGTACAGCGCAAGGCTTAAAATGCCGCGTTCATTCGTTTTTACCTCAAACCAGCACTGCATTTCCACAAGTGTTGGTTCATAAAAATTCCACTCTGTTAGCAGTTGATTCAGGTGTGCCATAATGGTTTGGTTAATATGCTGTTGAACATTTGGATTGTTCAGTCCTGTCACTACTGGATAGTAAATCTGGATGTTTCGCTGGTTGTCAATATAGGAGCGTGGTTGTATGATGGCAGGCTGTTGTAACATGTAAATCCCCCCCCTTTAGACGAATATCATTATAGGTTATGCGAAATTAGGTGATTGGTGAAGGGGGGAAATGGGTTTTGGGGGTAAGATACCACTATGTTTTGTATATTAATAGATATTCCATGAATCAGAAGCTATAATCCTATTTTATAGTAACCACATAAGCGGATGGGCGGTTGACCGTTGTGAAATCCGGACATAATTAAAAGAGCACCAGACGCATCCAGTCCCCTTAAGTGTAAGCTGAAGCTCTACACTGCTATTCGCTATATACTATGATACTATAGTTGTCTTATTCATCGGGCTTTACAATACTTTATATTTTGCATTTTGATTATCTGAGAAGATTGTTAAGCTTTTTATCAAAGTTGTATACTTCATGGTTCCTAATTTTTTTGATAAGCATAATGGAATGTGTCGACAAAATCTATCCTTCGCTCAGCAAATAAATCGAGAGCTTTGTTAATTATGTGCTTTTCATCTACTTGAATAAGTTCAGTGTTAATAATATGCCGCAGGGTTTTTGCTAATCTCTTTGTTCTCGATTTGTAGCATATAAACAATTTCTGCGATAACTTCGTTCGGAATAAAGACCTCATTATTTTTAATCAGTTCTGCTGCTTTTTCAGCCATTTCTTCTATGTCATTCAGCAAATATTGTAAAACTATGTTTGCATCAATAATCTTCATATTTTTCTTCCACCGCTTTAGGTCAGGCGTTCTTTTCTTGATTTAAAAGGGTAGTGTTTTTATGTTTTTCCAGCATTCCTTTGGCTGAGTTTTCCTTCTTACTGAGTTTACTTCCTTCTTTATTTTCTTCACCGGAAAAATCAAGATTTCCACTTCCTTATTCTGAAGATTTTTTGGCAAGTCAATTCCTTTTTTAAAAATATCGCTATTCGCAACTTTTCTATAAAAGGTCATAATCAGCTCACTCCTAATTAGTCCGAATGTCTTTGTATATATATATTATCATACGTGATGAAGGGGTGCCTGTAACCTGCGTATAAAGGGAGTAAGACCACAACTGAAAAACGTACAAGTATACAAAGAAGTTTGGGGGGATCAAACTGATCAATATCGAATCTGTTCGGGTCTGCAGGATACAGACCACAAAGGCGTTGCAAACAAGGGTGTTCGATGGGGCGAGTAATCGTACCCAGGACGCATGAGATTTGATTCCATTTCGCCAGTCACGGATGAAAAAACACTGATTGAATTCTCACTTTATGTCCAAATGAGGGGAGGTGAACTGAAAATGATAACTCTGGATCTTGAATTGGTGGGAAGCTGTGCACGTCTTGTCAGAAGTGTTGCACCTCTGGAGGAAAGCTGTGTACCCTCGGGTAATTAAAATATGTCTTAGGTAAAATGTGATTTTATTTATCTGAATTCTCGCTATTTATAACGAGATAATTTACAATTGGTAACCATAACTTTCGTAAATGCTGACACATCAATATTTATCACGCATTAACGGGCTGTAATACCCCCACCTCCAAGCGTGAGAAATCCCAAACGTGAAGGTGGGGGATAAACAGCTCGTAAATTTCCTGATTCTGTTCAACTAACATTCAGTGGGGGAGGAAGGGAAACCCCCACTGAATGAAGTTTCACTTTATTGACAAAGGTGCATTTTATTTTTATCTGATTTGACTTAACGATTTAATAAATTCTTCAGTGCAACACCCCCAAACTACTCCTTTCAACCAAGATACTCCTGTAACTGTTAAAGTAAATAGTTTCAGCATATCTAAGAGAATTTAATTCATCACAAAACAGTACCGAAAAATCTTTTCAAAAAGGCTTAAACATTATTTGATTCTGCCGATATAAAGAATACATCATCATGATGAGTAAATGTTATGGCCTAACATTAGAAAGATCAAGTTTTGGTAATAACTCTGAATAAGGGTTGTTATATATGCGGGACATAAGGATGTGACTCGCAAAAAATACACTTACATGGAGGTAAGGAAATTATGATTATTAATCACAACATTGCGGCGTTAAATACACACCGCCAACTAAACAGCAATAGTAATGCTGTGCAAGGATCCTTAGAAAAACTTTCTTCAGGTCTACAAATCAACAAAGCAGGAGACGATGCTGCAGGTCTAGCAATCTCTGAAAAAATGCGTGGACAGATTCGTGGATTGGAAATGGCTACAAAAAACGCTCAAGACGGTATTTCATTAATTCAAACTGCTGAAGGTGCCTTGAACGAAACACACAGTATTCTACAACGTATGCGTGAATTGGCAGTTCAAAGTTCTAACGATACTAACAATGAGGTTGACCGATCAGAAATCCAAAAAGAAATGAACGAATTAATTGATGAGATTGATAGAATTGGTGATAACACTGAATTTAACACTAAGGAACTTCTTGATGGTGGATTTAGTGGAAAATTTCATATTGGAGCAAATGAAGGACAAAGTATTGATTTACAAATTGCTGATATGAGAACTAGTGCAATTGGTAAAGTTGAAGTAGAATCTTATAATGCAACTACAACAAATGCATTATCTAAAATAGATTTCACTGATGGAACAATAGCAGATCCAACTGATGGAGAAGATTTAACTGAAAAAATTGTATTTAATAGTGGAGAAGACAATGAAGTAACTGTTACTTTAGATCAGGAATATGATAATGTAGCTGCTGTTGTTGCTGATATTAATGCACAATTAGGTGATAGTGGTATTAAAGCAAAATTAGATGATAGCGATAATGTTGTATTCAGTTCAGAAGATACATTTACAACTACTCTTGCTGATGCTAACTCTTTTGCAGGGGCTACAACTCCAGCAGAAGCAACTGAAACAGTGACTATCGCTTCAATAAACGCCTTAAAAGTTGATAATGTAACAAGTGAATCTACTGGGGGGGTAATGACTCAAACAGGTGCAGATCAAGCTATTACTGCCATTAACAATGCTATTGAGTCTGTTTCAGCAGAACGTTCTAAACTTGGTGCTTATCAAAACCGTTTAGATCATACTATAAATAACCTAGGAACTTCTGCAGAAAACTTAACTGCTGCAGAATCACGTATTCGTGATGTTGACATGGCGAAAGAAATGATGGAGTTCACTAAGAACAACATCCTTTCTCAAGCGGCACAGGCTATGTTAGCACAAGCAAATCAACAGCCACAGGGCGTATTGCAGTTACTTCGTTAATATTCAAACAACTAGGACTCTGGCTTAATTGCTGGAGTCCTTTTAAAATAGAGGAGTGACAAATAATGGCAAGTGAAAGAGTGTTATTACAAGATTTTATTTACGATTTGTGTATATTGATAGACAAAGGCTATAAAATTGAAATATCTTCATTAGATATTATGTTGGAGAACAAACAATTATATAATCAATTTAAAAGTGATTACGCTTACGGTAAAATTAATGTTAATTTGCAATCTCATATGTTTAAGGATGAAGATTGGAATATGTTACAGAATCTGTTAAAGCAATCATACTTTGGATACAGTGAGTCAAGTTCCTTTGGGATTTTCAATAATGGACTACTGTATTTAATAGCACTATCTAACAATCAATTACAATTAGTGTGTAAAAATACAAAGAACTATTAGAAGTTGAGACCATAGAAGAACCATTACCGTGGCCTTGGATAGTTTTTTTGAAAGTTGCGAAGATATTTACGTTGATGAGTAGTTTTGGGGTCTGTCCCTTGCTGAAAAGGATCAGTGGGATAGTTCACTAGCCCGAAAAACTATTAACAGGTGGGACAAGGAAACAATGATTCAAAATTATTCTTCATGCTGGTGGGAGGTTTGGCGGTGTATGTTTCAGATAATTAAGTAGACAAATTCTTTTTCAAGCGTTTAGATTAATAATAAAGCTGATAATATTAGCCGATCGTCTACTAGTAGTGGTAATCGACATTTTTTATATAGTATGATGTAAATAATATATCCTAGGAGGAAAATATATGACTTTTGATAGAGCTGCACCTCATGATAGTGTATTACAATATTTAATTAACAACAATAACATTTTCTTTCAAGCACCACTATACCCTGTTGATCCACATATGGAGCCTTTTAGAAAAATAATAAAAAATTTATTTCCTTCAGAAGAATTCTTTGAAAAATTGGATGAAGCTTTAGAGCAAAGCTCATTTTATTTCACATTAGTTCAAAAGTTTTCGAATCAAATACTTAATCTGAATTTCATGCAAAAGGTTGGAGATTTTATTATTGATTTAAATGGAGTTTGGCATTTAGTAGAACTGAAAACATCGAATAACAATAATATTTTTAACATCAACTTTGACTCCTTAATAGCATATGACAAACTTCCAATTGAAGCAAGAAATTATATTCATTTCATTTTTTTCAATCACAAATATTTTTGGATGGCTAGATATAATGATTTATTTGTCAATCCTGTTGTTTATGTATACCCAGAAATCTTTCAGAATACTTCACGAATCCGATTTATACGGGACTATAATCGGTTCTATGAGATTAAAACAAATGATAATCCGAATACTGCACCACATATTGATAGAAGTACAAACGCATATGTGAAAATTGATTTAGATAAGCAAGCACCTGGTGTTATTCAACCTATTCCAGCACATATGAGTATGTTGAGAGGAAATTTACTTTCATTTCAAAATTCAACTTATTAGTATAAAATAAGCTGATAGGAATCATAAGGACTCAGATAGGGACATTGGAGTCAATCCCCCACTGTTATAAAGGTATTAGTGATTAAGAGATTTGTTCCCGATGCTATAATTATGAGATTCCTATGGTGACGAAAGTCAATCAAAGTGCCTAGCAACGGTCGAGAGCATACAGCTGCAGGCTAGTCCCGCAGTTTCTGCCAATGGGTCGATATAGTAGGTAAAGACTAGTTATTTTGAACCAAGCATGTAAGGAGAAGTGCGCTTTTTCGAATATAAACCTTAAAAGCTTTTGAGTGTCAGTCCCCAACTGTGAATGTCTAATACTGGTTAAATTGTGAAAAAATAATCCTAGTACATAAAATAATTCTATTCCGACTTATTTTATGACAAATACTATCGCTTATAAACAGAAAGAGGGATCAAATGTCTATACAAAAGTATATCAAAGAAAACATAGAATTATTAGGTTCTAATACATATACTGCTCCTAATATTCCTGAAAAAAAGCTTAACGGAGCGATTACAAGCTATGCCTCTGAAGTGAACTTAGAGTATGTGATTGCGCTTAAAGATTCTTCCATACTTTCGTCAGGAAAAGAAGGATGTTTGTTCTTAGGTGATGCTGTTTATTTGAAAGCAGCATTTGAAAGCCCATTTAAATTGGAATATGCTTTAATCGATACGGTTGAATATTCGACAGATACAAAGACAACGAGATTTGGAAATAAAAAAGTTGTAGAAAATGTAAAGGTTATTATGAAAGATGATACGACTTATGATGTAACTAAATATTTATTAAACGTTGACCAAAAAGGATTTGCAGAAGTAATTAAAGGGATTTTAGAGGAAGCTGAAGATGGAAAGGAATATAAAAATACATCTCAAGTCACACCTTTGTCCGAAATGCCGAAGAATATAAAGAAAAACTATATTAAACTCGTAGCTAATTTTGCCTATTCAGATGACCAAGCAATAGATGTACAAGAATATACAGAAATTGTTTCATTAATTTCACGAATTGAATTAAGTTCTGTCAATAGATTAGAAATTCGAGGGTATTTGAGTGACAAAGATGTTATAGAATCAAATGAATCACTACTTACAACCTTAAAAGAGGAAGTAGAGGAAGGAAGTTTTGACATATTAAGTAAGTCATTGTTTAAAGATGTTTTATACATATTTGGATTGAAGCAAGATATGTACAGTTGGCGACAAAATGAATTTCTACAAAATTTAGCTCAATCTCTTTCCGTTACGGATGAAGAAATAGAAATAATAATCGCCGCGATTAAAAATGATGAGGATATTTTAAAACATCGTAAAAATGACTCACAAATTAAAAAATCAATGAAAGATTTATCTGCAAAAGCAGCAGCTGTCGGACTTCCCATGGCGGCTATTTATTTCTCAGGTTCTGTTGTAGGACTAAGTGCAGCAGGTATCACTTCAGGTTTAGCAGCCATGGGAATGGGTGGAATCTTAGGATTCTCTAGTATGTTTACCGGAATAGGTGCTCTGGTTTTATTAGGTGTAGGAACGTATCAAGGAATTAAAATTATTAGTGGGATCGGTGACTTAGAAAATAATAAGCAACGTGAATTTATGTTACAAGCAATTATACGTAACTCTCAAAAGTCCCTCTCCTATTTAATTGAGGACATAAATGGAATTACCCAGCAACTCATGCAAGAAATGAAAAAGAGCAATGAGAACTCTGATAAAATCCATAAGTTATCTAATATGTTAAAAATGTTGAGTAAGGGTGCGCAGATTAGTGCAGAGAAACAGAATCATTCCCAAATTGAACAAGTGATTACAAAATTACCTCCTACATTAAATGTAAAGAGATTAATTGAATTAACAAACAAACCAACATTACAAAAGGTTCGTCAATTTATACAATCATGTTATACCGATACACCGGGTGTTCAAATAAATGATGAAGATTCTGCAACAAAAGTAGATTTTAAGTTAAGAGAAAGACTAACTTTGGAAGAAGTTGAAAGTCTTCATGAATGTTTTGAACAAATTGAATATAATAAAGTTGCACAAGCAGCGTTTGCAACGGCATCTGCAAAGGCAAAAGGATTTTTTAGAGGTAGAGAATGAAAAAGAACAACGAGCTCCCGGATGCATTAGTTAATGAAAGTGCAAAGTCTTTACTTGTTCAACAGCAAATGACAGAAAAAGCAGAACAAGTGACAGGTAGGATTATAAATGATTTGGATCAACTAAGTATGTTGAATGATGCGCATGATGAAGCCTTAGATGAAATGTTGGCATTAGCTGAGCGGATGATGAATGAAGATGTGAATAATCAGGCAGAGACATTTGCTGGTGATTATACGGTAGAATTTACTAAACTAGCTGAACATAATTATGAGCAACTAGAGTCTATACCTGTATCGGAAAATGATTCTTGGGAAGGCTTTTTAACAAAAATAGATGAGTATGCCGCTAGACACAAAATAAATACCCAAGAAGACCCGTTCAACAGGTTGTTAAGTGACAGAGAAAAAATAGAGTTGACCAAACAAATCCGGGAAGATTATAAAATAGCGACCCCAAACTGTGATAAGTATGACTATTTAATTGCAGCATTCTGTGGCACTGCAGCAGGTCTGATCGACAGCTTTTTTGTAGGTATGCCCGGTGCAAGTAAATTAGGTAAATGGACAGATGAAATGGTGGACAATGTTACTGTAAAATTCGCTAAGACTTTGTGGCATTCTGATAAAAATAATGGTGCCCAACTCAAAACAGACCCCAATACGATTGCGCAGGCGATTGGTTTTTTAGAACGTAAGTATCGAGTGAATTATGATGCAAGATATGCAAGTGATTTAAAAATGGGGGATGCGTCATTAAATATGCGCCCAAGTGATCACCATTTAAAATCGTTAGGG
Source organism: Oceanobacillus sp. NCCP-135 (assembly GCF_059698015.1). Taxonomy (NCBI): domain Bacteria; kingdom Bacillati; phylum Bacillota; class Bacilli; order Caryophanales; family Bacillaceae; genus Oceanobacillus; species Oceanobacillus sp. NCCP-135. The sequence goes on from NZ_BAAKSZ010000007.1 coordinate 85,313, forward strand.
CATTCACCAGATATTATCGGTCTCTTTTTTTCCATACTAGATCAATTTACGGGGAAAGCGAGCTTTATCTCTGATGGGAAAATTTTAAGACTTGAACCAATTGAAGGAACGAGACAGTTTGAATTACGTGGAGATACCTTCATTGCTAAACTCTACTCTGGATTCGCTAATTGGTTGGGGCATTTAATGTCTGATGTCGCTGGTTCAAGTGGAACAAGAGGACATATGGATGGTCGGAGGGGATCAGGTATTCCTTTACCCTTTTATTCTTTATTGCAATTATTTGATTTTGGATCCATATCAGAAAATGGTTCTAATAAAACGATTGCTGAATTTTCAACTTCTGTCTTTGAAGCAGGATATGATGCTAGATTTGGTGTAACGATGGCTATACCTGTAACTTTCAATGAATTAGCAATCCGCTTATTATGGGCAATTAAAAGTAAGTTTTATCATCAAAGAAGCTGGCAGGAATCCATTCCAATCGGAAATAAGCCAGAGCTAAGGCGAATGTTAATAGTAGGTTATGGCGCTCTTTGTTTAGTAGATGGAGTAGATGCAGCACTACGGTCTGGCGGAAGTAAACTCCTGTTTGCAACGAGAATTAATTCAGTAGCCTGGTCAAGGTTTGCATTTAGTGCATTGCTAGAGGTTAGAAGTCTATATAAAGAAAAAGGGCTTGATTTAGTCGCATTAGAAAAGGATTTAGAAAATGAATGGTCCCGACTGTTTCATTCCTAATATCGTGACGTATTGTAGAAATCGGAAGAACAGAACCTAAAGCTTCAGAAACCAACAAGGCTTGGAAATGGTAAAACAATGACAATTGCCCAAAGGACAGACTATATTAAAATCAATGAAGATGGAACAGTGGATTTGAAGAGAACGATTGAAGAATTGAAGAGGTATTAGGCGTATAGTTTACTTCCTTGTATTGGTATCCTTCACGATGTCTTGATTTAACCTTCTTTAATTTAAGCTAATCACATTTTTTAATAACAGCTTTACATTTCAAAAATTAAATAATTAATATGGGATAGGAGTTAATATCTATAACTAGGTCAATATAAGACGAATGTCAGTCAAAAGGGATTTAGTTTACCTTAATAAAGGAGGTAAATTCATGAGCATTCCAAAATATGATAAGAAACTTTCCTATTCTGAATATTTAAGTTGGTCTGAAGATGAACAAATAGAAATTATCGATGGAATTTCATATAACACGTCTCCTGCACCATCGACGAAACATCAGCAGATATCGATGAGCTTATCTTATCAGCTGATGGATTTTTTTAGGGAAAAGAATTGTCAGGTATTTGCAGCTCCATTTGATGTACGGCTTTTTTCTGAAGGAAAAGATGATGATGAAGTCTTTCATGTTGTCCAACCAGATCTTTCCGTGATTTGTGATAAACATAAACTAGATGAGAAAGGCTGTGCAGGATCTCCAAACTTAATCATTGAGACTCGGTGCATGGGTGGTGCATGGGGGTGGTGCATGGGGACGGTTCTGCTGCATCATGTCAATTCACTGGAAACTGAAACAAGAGAACCGTCCCCATGTTTCTACCGAGAGAATTCCCTATCGCTATTTTACCTATTGTATAGTTACCTGAAATGGTGTTAGTAAAGCTTTTACTTAATGTAGTGGATTCATTGATGTTCAAAGATCCTGGTCCACGTCCTGTGGGTCCCGTTCTGTAACTACCAAATGTGTTGCTCACAACTGTTTTTGAAGTAACGAGCCACTTGTAAGTATACAATTGTGTGGGTTCGATGACTGTGGTTCCATCTGTTGGAGTATGTTGCAAATCTGTATTTGCTGAACTTGTTAAAGGTGCGATGAAAATAAATGTTGACAATAGTAATAAACCACCAAATAACCATTTGATTTTCCTTATAATAATCTCTCCTCTAATAATAGTATTTTATTCTACTTTATAGTATAATAAAAATTCAGTATAGTCAATAACTTTTGTTGAATGGGAAGGTTTATTTTTATGAAAAGATATTTACTGTTAAGTTCTTTGTTTTTAATTAGCAGCGGAATAATATTTACCATTGAACGTTTAAGTGGGTACATCTATTGGTTTGCACAAGTTTCTACTGGGGAATATCCAAATAAGCCGGAACTGTTCTCTATATTTGGCAATTTATTTGTTCCATTGTTTTTATTAATTGGGGTTGTCTTTTTGGTTCTCTACATTAAAAATGGCCAATTGAAGTGAAAGTTCAACGTGTAAATTCTTGTATGATTAATGTAAGTTTTCCATGAAAGGAATTTTTCTTTAAAGAAACATAGTAGAAATAGTGAACGGCGATGTGCTTGTAACACATCGCCGTTTTGGTAACTTTATCGCTCGAATCGAGAGGTTACTCTATATATGTTAATGTGAAGACCCCCTACCTTTGGTAGAGCGTTTTCGGGGGGGTTAAATTCAACCCTATGTAGACTAAGTTGGGTTAATGGGAACGCTTTGCATTTTTCTACTTCCAATCAAAAATTACATAAGCCATCACTTTAATATGTCCCATACCTCATTTTATTCTTAGTTGCTTACACTGAAAAGTCATATAAAAAAACGTCCTGCTTTTCAATCGCAGGACGTTACATCATTTATTATATGCATGGGGACGGTTCTTTTAGGGAACAATCGGAAGTTTTGCAGGAAAGAAGGCACAATAAGCGGAAATAATCTGCTCGTTGTGCCTTCTTCTATTTATGTAATTAGTTTATACGCAAAATTTTTGATTGTCCCAGAAGGACGAAGTCGCAGACTCGGTCTATGGGGATTCAATCGGACACGCTCTCTTTTTTCACTTTATTATAGCACATTTCATGAAAGAAAATCCCATTTATGTAGGAAGCAAGCGGAAATATCACGAATCTGGATATAGTTCCCCCCTCCCCACTAAAGAGGCTTTTTTTGAAAGAGCTATGCAATTGGAAATTACTAAGGTATAAATTTAGAATCAACAAGCTGTAATTGGGCTTTTCTACATGCTGGGCACAACGTAAGATCTTTGTTTAAGATTTTGCTGAGAACCTCCATTTTACTCAATCCCTCATATAGTGGTTTGTAAATTGGCGTTTTGGTTAATTTACGGCAACGAGCCAGTTTCATTTTCTTATTTCGATTCGCCAATAACCCGTAATGCCTCACTTTGACAAAGCCCTTCGGCAATACATGCATGAGGAAACGACGGATGAACTCTATTATTTTCATGGTTACACACTTTTTCTTATTTTTATTTTTATAGTCTTTCACTCGAATGGTCACCGTATCATCTTGAACAGAAAGGATACGGTGGTTCGATATGGCAATACGGTGCGTGTAAAGACCAAGGTATTTCATGACGGCTAACGGGCCAGAAAATGTTCTTTTTGTGTAGCTATACCAATCTAACTTATAACATTCATCTATTAAATCTTGAAACTGGTTCGGGTTTTAAATACTTCCGTTTCGTTGTAAAACTTTAATTCTCTTTGTTGATAATATTTCTTGAGATAATAGAGAAATTTGCCGCGAAACTTTTTGGATAGAACTTTGACAGGGATAAAAAATTTATCACTGGTGCTTTTCCACTGATTTTCTTTTGTAAGCCCACCAGCTAGGACAATGGTGTGAATATGTGGATGATAGTGTAAATTTTGTCCCCACGTATGCAACACGGAAAGAAAGCCAATCTGAGCGCCTAAATATTTATCGTCCTGTGCGAGTTCTGTTAACGTTTCCGCCACCGCTTTGTACATTAATGGATAAAGCAACTTCTGATTGTGGTAGATAAGCATGTGTAATTGTTGCGGCATCGTGAAAACAACATGAAAATAAGGCGCATGAAGAATATCTTTTCTTCTTTGATCCACCCAAATCTCCTTATCTACTCTCTGGCAAAGTGTGCAATGGCGATTCCGACAAGAATTATAACTGATCTCTGTATGACCACATTCCTCACATTCGTACGTATGTCCTCCTAAAGCCATTGTTCGGCAATTGATAATAGCTGTCGCTGCTTTGGCCTGTTCTGCAGATAACTTGTTTGTTTCTCTGTATTCCTCATAGTTATTGCGAAATATATCCTGTACTGTACTCATGATCGAAAACCTCGTTGATCTAAGGGGCTTTTAATCCCCATCAAACTTTTGGAAGTCATGTGCAAATAATTATTTGTTGTCTGCAGATTTTTATGACCTAACATATGCTGAATGTGAACTGGCTCAACACCATCTTCTAAAGAATGTGTCGCAAAACAATGTCGTAAGGTGTGTGCAGAAATCTTCGTATCCAATTTCAGTCTGTTTCTTACCCTGACAAAGGTATTTTGAACAGTTTTAACCGTAATCGGACGATCTTTTTTATGTCCCTTAAAAAGCCAATTATCCTTTGAAAAGGAAAGGGTATGATAGGCTTTAAAGTAATCCCGAAGTATAGACAGACAGGATTCCGATAAAATAGTGTATCGATTGGTATCGTGTTTTGCTTGTTCCACTCGTACACGCATGGTTTGACTGTTAATATCGCTAATCTTTATTCGGACTACTTCACTGACTCATAACCCACTCCCATAAATCAAGTAAAATAGTGCTTTATGTTTTAAATTGCGTGTGGCATCCAACAGGGAATAAACTTGTTCCCGGGGTGGGATAACAGGAAAGTGCTTCTCCCTTTTCATCCTGGGAACTTTTAAGGAATTCCATGTTCTTCCCAAAACGTAAGTGTAAAAAAATCGAACGGCAGAGATATGATTATTAATGGTGCCCGGTGAAAGCCCTCTATCCCATTTAAGGTGAAGGATATACCCTTGAATATCTTCGAAAGTCATTTCACCAATAGTAAGCTCAAGAACACTCATATAGAGTAAAAAGTCGTTAATTCTCCTTCGCATCGATTCTCTTGTGGACTCTGGAGAATTTTTAAGCTCAAAGAAGAGTTCAATCTGTTGTTCATATTTTTCCATCACAAAAGTCTCCTAATTGTTAGTTAAATGACAAACAATCAGGAAGGCGGTGGCCCTCGAATAATAAGAGTAAAATATTGGTTATGTAATTTTAGATTTGTCCATGTTATAATAAATACCATAAAAGTATGCTCTCTTTCTTGTTTTTTTTGGCGATTAAACAGTAACATAGAAAGCATACTTTTTCTTTATTATATTTATGGGTTTTCTACTTTAATTAACCTCCGCATGTAGATTTTTCCTCTATACAGAAATACGCTCCATTCTTCGGAGCCATCGCAAAGCGATTTCGTTCTTCTGCTGTTTCAAATCAATGCAAGTTGAAACAAGCGAACCGTCCCAATGTTTCCATTGTATAATGTAATGTCTTTCTTTATAATTGAAAATGAAAGGCATTACATTTCAAAAATTCAATAATTAATATGGGATAGGAGTTAATATCTATAACTAGGTCAATATAAGACGGATTTAAGTCAAAAAGGATTTAGGTTACCTTACTATAAATTAGAGGTGGTAAATTCATGAGCATTCCAAAATATGATAAGAAACTTTCCTATTCTGATTATTTAAGTTGGTCTGAAGATGAACAAATAGAAATTATCGATGGAATTCCATATAACATGTCTCCTGCACCATCGACAAAACATCAACAGGTATCGATGAGCTTATCTTATCAGCTGATGGATTTTTTTAGGGAAAAGAATTGTCAGGTATTTGCAGCTCCATTTGATGTACGGCTTTTTTCTGAAGGAAAAGATGATGATGAAGTCTTTCATGTTGTCCAACCAGATCTTTCCGTGATTTGTGATAAACATAAACTAGATGAGAAAGGCTGTGCAGGATCTCCAAACTTAATCATCGAAATTCTATCCCCATCGAGTGCAAAAATGGATAAGCGGTGCATGGGGTGGTGCATGGGGACGGTTCTGCTGTTTCACTTCAAATCACTGCAAGCTGAAACAAACGAACCGTCCCCATGTTTCCATGTTTCCATAACATTATCACGGGGTGAATGATTTTGGAAAAAATAAACTTGAACGATCTCATTGAATGGATAGATACAAACAAACCTGAAGTAGAGCGAACAATGATTAGAAACCAGCCATCAGAAAAACTTATTCGTACACGGGTTAGAGATAAAGAAGAGCAAAAAATCATTGATATACTTTGCATTAAACGGTGGGAAAAGGCGGAGCAAGAAGGTAAAGTAAAGTATCTGTCCGAACGGAAGTGGTTTTATGATTTCAATTGAAGCAGCTAAATTGAAAATCAATCAATTGGTAGATAAACCTAAATTCGAAAAAATGTTGCAAACAACTGCGATACTTACTAGTCTTTTTGAAAGGGAAGGTATTAAACCTACGATTGTTGGTGGCTTAGCAGTTGAAATTTATACGCGAAATGAATATACCACATTAGATATTGATATTATTTTTAGTCAAAGAGAAATTGCAGATAAATATTTAAGATTGCTTGGTTTTGTACGTGAAGGGCGACATTGGTATCATGAGGAGTTACTGGTAAGTGTCGAAATTCCAAACGACATACTTGAAGATGCAGATGAAGAGAGGGTTATTGAATTAGTCTTGCCTGATGGTCTTTATGTATATGTGATTGGTTTAGAAGATATTATATTGGATCGTATGCGTGCATGTATTCATTGGAAATCATCTTCTGATTGTGAATGGGGAAAAAGATTATTTTTAATACACTTCAATCGTTTAGATTTTCATTACTTGAAAACAACGGCTGTAAAGGACCAAACGGATAAATTATTGAACCAGTGGTTTATGGAAACGAAAAAATAGGACTAATTGGAAATATTTGTGATTTACATTTGGGTGTACAGTCGCTTCTCGAATTTTGTTGAATGCGATATAAAAGAATCTATATTATTCTACCTTTAAATAAAGATTCTTTAGTGGATAATTTTAAACGTTTTTAACAATTTCCAAACTGCATTTTAGGATGAAGCGTGCCTGAGAAACTGCTACTTTCCGAGTTGTGCAGACCCGGTCAGAAACCGTGCACTACTGCCGACCTGTCGCATTATAGTGATCCGCAAAATGAATTCATTGAGGTTTATCATCTAGATAAAAATGACCTATATGAAAGGCCGCTTTTCTTTTCAGGAGAAGATACGCGCTGAAGTCGATTTCGTTTAAAGGACTAAAGCTATCTGTTAGAGAAGTACTTTGAGTTTAGGGGGGTGTTCATTGTCACTCCCGAATTTTGCTGAATCAGAATACTTTTTTAAATGGAATTAAAAACAAACCAGAAAAAAGTTTACTTCTGTGTAGTGCATCCCGAATGCACCCCAAAAGTGGATTAAAATCTGAATTTGGGGTGTACTATACAAATCAATGGAAGCTGAAGCAAGCGAACCGTCCCCATGTATCCCCATGTATCACAGTATAGATTTAATCCGTTTATATCTCCTTTCAATACTTATATGACTACGACCCATGATTTCCCCTATTTTTTTGTAGGTTAGGCCTTTTTTCCTTAACTTTAATAATTGTTGATCAGCTAAGGTGGTCCATGGCTGATACTTTCTTTTCTTTAATACTCCTTCAAATTTTTCTTTCCTTCTTTCCTCTTGTACCCATAATGGTTCTGGAATTAATACCTGATATTCTATATTCTGAAATTGTACCTTTTCCTTATTACTTTCTGCCCAATCCCAAAAATCTATAACGCCAATAAAGTAAAAATACCTTTTTTCTTTTGTAATCCGTTTTTCATATGGCAAGCCATGATTTTCTACCCAACCTTTAACAATGTTGCGATCTACTCCAATAATTCTAGCTAATTCCCCCATTGTTAATAAACCTATTTGTTTTTTTGTATTATGTAAATTTAATCGCTTCATTTTTAACTCGACGGCTGTACAAGTCTTTCCTAAATTAGAAGCTATAGTAGATGTTTTGACATGACCGGTTTTTTCCTCTAAATATTCAATTTCATAATTACGCCAATTTCTATGCAATTAAACTTCCTCCTAAAATAATAATCCTATTTATATTAAATGATATTGCATCTTTTTTCTAGGGATGATTTATGACATTAAGTGTGCAAATAAATAAATCGATTGTAATCGGATTCAATAATTTCAATTTTACTTCTTTTTTTAGTTTCCTTTAACAATCACTTAAAAGCCCGATATAAATTAGGTAATAAATACTAGTTCATTTAACTTATTAATTGCTTGTGGAAATGCAGATCTTAATTAATAGAAATCATCTAATCAAAGAGCCATAAAGTGGAGGTATAAAAATGGATAAAACATCAATCATTGGTATTTTCTTAGGCCTTATTGCAGTTATTACAGGAATGGTCTTGAAAGGTGTCGAGATCGTAGCATTAGTTAATCCAGCGGCTATTTTAATTATTTTTTTAGGAACAGCAGCATCTGTGTGTATTGCTTTTCCGGCAAGTACGATTAAAAAGGTTCCTTCCTATTTCAAAAAGCTGTTTACAGATGATAAACAATTTGATTTACAGGAGCTTATTGATATGTTTACAAAATGGACCGATCAAACTCGCAAAGAGGGATTGTTATCTTTAGAAAAACAAGTAAAAGAAACGAATGATGAATTTTTATCCTCTGGACTGCAATTAGCTGTTGACGGGCAATCATCCGAATTTATACGTGAGGTTATGACGGAAAAAATAGATGCAATGGAGAGTAGACATGAAGAAGGAGCGGCAGTTTTTACGCAGGCCGGTACGTATGCACCAACCCTTGGAGTGCTCGGTGCTGTTATTGGGTTAATTGCTGCCCTTAGTAATATGGAGGATATGGAAGTACTCGGTAATGCTATATCTGCAGCATTTATTGCTACATTATTAGGTATCTTTTCAGGTTATGTGTTGTGGCATCCATTTGCAAATAAGTTAAGACAGAAATCAAAGAAAGAAATACAAACGAAAGAAATAATAATTGAGGGAATTCTTTCAATCACAAACGGAGATTCTCCAGTAGTAGTAAAAGATAAGTTAAGTTCCTATCTATCGTCAAAGGAATTTTCTCAAAAAAGACAGGCGATACCAGATGCGTAGACGCAAACAGAAAAGCGAACACCGTCTAGACGAATCATGGCTACTCCCCTATTCTGATATGCTCACACTACTTGTTGCGTTATTTATTGTATTATTTGCTATGAGTGAGATTGATGCACAAAAGTATGAGGAGCTTTCAAAGGTTTTTAAAAGTGAATTTTCAGGAGGAGACTTATTTTTAGAGAAATCGTCTCCAGGAGATAATCAGTTAGAAATTACTACGAAGACGCCAGAAGAAGGGAAAGAAGTAAGTAATCGTACTGATGAATTGAATGATCTTAAAGAGCTTCAAGCTGGAATAAATAATTTCATTGAAACAAATAACTTGGCTGAAGCATTGGATACAAAATTAACCGATGAGGGTTTATTAATTACGATTTTAAATGAAGTATCTTTTGATCCAGGTAGTGCAAAAGTTAAAAAAAAGGGCAAGGAAATAGCAAAAGAAGTATCAAGTTTCCTTAATACCAATCCCCCTCATCAAGTTGTAATTGGTGGTCATGCAGATGACATACCAATGCACAATGAAGAATTTGCATCAAATTGGGAGTTGAGTGTTATCAGAGCAGTCAACTTTATGGGGTTAATTCTTAATAATGAGGACCACGATCCCACGCGTTTTAGTGCTAAAGGATTTGGTGAATATCAACCACTCGTACCTAATACTGATGAAAAAAATAGAGCAAAGAATAGGAGAGTTGAAATTCTTATTTTACCTAATTATGAAATTAATACAAACTAAATTTGAACACAAGGAGATTATAATATGACTGTAACTACTACGGAAAGAAACAGAACAATTACAGATTTATTGAATGGAACATATACATCTTTGAAATCTATTGTGCCCATAAAATATCAAATGAGTAAACCTAAAGTTTTAGGTAGAACCTTAGATCTTCAATTTGGTGTATTGATTGGTGTAACCGGGGATATCAAGGGAAGATTAATTTTAGCAGGAGAACCAACAGTCTTTAGTTCGATTGGAGAATCAATGTTTGAAATGCCAATAGAAGGAGAAATGCTCTCATCATTTAGCGGTGAATTGGGTAATATGCTTGCAGGCAGAATAGCCACCACTATCGTAGAGAATGACATTAAAACAGATATTACTGCTCCGACTATTATGGAGGGGAATACAACGTTATCAGGTTATGAAAAAGCGATTCAGTTAACTGCAGAATTTGAAGGTGTTGGTGGACTGGATATTTATTTATTGCTCAACTGATAATGAAGGAGGAAGTATCAGATGGATACGGATCAATATATTGAAGTGTTCTTAGATGAGAGTCGTGAGCATTTGCAGGCTATAAATGATAATTTGCTGATATTGGAAAAGCAGCCAAAGGAAATATCTGTAGTAAATGAAATTTTTCGTTCAGCTCATACATTAAAGGGAATGGCAGCAACCATGGAGTTTAAGGATATTGCATCATTAACCCACAAAATGGAGAATGTACTGGAAAAAATCCGAAATAATGAATTAGCCGTTACAACAGAAGTTATCGATATTACCTTTTTAGCTATAGAAGCGATGGAAGAAATGGTAAATGAAATTAGTGCTGGTAATGATGGTAAAAAGGATGTAAAAGGTTTAGTTAGCCGTCTGGAACAAATGGAGATGGGGAGAGTTGTTTCTGAAGTGTCAGAGCATAAAGCAGATAAGAAAACGCTTCAGCAGATGGATTTAGACATTTATCAGAAGACTGTTGTTTCACAAGCTGTAGAACAAGGTTATCAAGCATATCATATTGCAGTTGAATTAGCAGATGATTGTATATTAAAAGCAGCAAGAGCATACATGGTTGTTGAATCTCTTGAAAGTAAAGGGGAGATTATTCAAACTTTTCCATCCATAGAAGAACTCGAAAATGAAAATTTTAATTTGGATTTTTCTTTTATTTATGTTTCAAAAGAACCTTCAACAGTGATTGAAATAGAGATTAATAAAATATCAGAAATTAATAATGTAGCAATTACCATGTATTCGGCTACAATTAAAAAGCCTAATGAACAAATTGATACAGCCGATACGTCAACAAAAGAAACAAAAGAAACAAAAACCAAAAGCAACGCTACAAAAACAATTAGAGTAAATCTGGAACGAATAGATGATCTAATGAACCTTTTTGAAGAATTAGTTATTGATCGAGGTAGATTAGAGGATCTTTCACAAAAAGCAGGCAATCACGATTTACTTGATGTGGTTGAACATATGAGTCGGGTTTCTGAGGATATGCAAGGTTTATTGCTTACGATGAGAATGGTTGCTGTTGAGCAGGTGTTTAACCGTTTTCCACGGATGGTGAGAGGGTTAGCCAAAGATTTAAATAAAAAGATTGATCTTGAAGTTCTTGGAGCTGAAACAGAGCTGGATCGAACAGTGATTGATGAAATAGGAGATCCACTAGTTCATTTAATTCGTAATTCGATTGACCATGGTATTGAAGTTCCGGAAGTACGAAAAAATATAGGAAAGTCGGAAGTAGGCCTGCTAACGTTAAGAGCCTATCATAGCGGCAACCATGTATTTATCGAAATTGAAGATGATGGCTCAGGAATTAATCGGAATAAGGTAGAAGCGAAAGCAATTGAGAATGGATTAACTACAGTGGAAGAATCAAAACTTCTATCAGATAACGAGATTCATCAGTTCATCTTATCCTCTGGTTTTAGCACAGCTGATGAAATATCAGATATTTCCGGGCGCGGTGTAGGATTAGATGTTGTCAAAAATAAAATTGAATCTCTTGGGGGGCAAATTTACATAGAATCTGCTAAAGGTCAGGGCAGCAAATTTACTATTGAATTACCATTAACGCTTTCTATTTTGTCAACATTGCTAGTGGATATTAAAAAAGAAACGTATGCAATTCCCATGTCCTCAATCCTTGAAACAACACAGTTAGAGAAAGCGCAAATCATGTACGCTCATGGTCAACAGGTGATTGATTATAGAGGGAAGGTTATTCCACTTGTTTCTGTAAAAGAAGTGTTTAATATATCTGGTGATGAGGGTGCTATGGAACAAAGAGCGGTTGTAATTGTGAAAAAAGGAGACAAGCTGGCTGGTTTAATCGTTGATTCGTTTTTAGGGCAAAAAGAAATCGTTTTAAAGTCACTTGGTAATTATTTGAGAGATATATTCGCTATTTCAGGTGCGACTATTTTGGGAGATGGTCGTGTATCTTTAATTATTGATCCAAATGCATTGATTAAATAAATGGAGGTCTTACAATGGATGAGTTATCAAAGTATATTGTATTTCATTTGCATGACCAAGTCTTTGGAGTAAATGTTCAACAAATTAATTCAATCGAACGATTACAGGAAGTAACCAAAATACCAAGAACTTCAGATTTTATAAAAGGTGTTATTGATCTTCGTGGAGAAACAACGCCTGTCATCGATTTAAAGGAATGTTTACTTATCGAAAAAACGGAGCCAACTGAACAAAGCAGATTTTTAATTGTACAAATTAATGCTATTCAAGTTGGTTTAATAGTAGACTCAGCGACGGAAGTAGTAGATATTCATCCGACAGTTATTGAGAACGCTCCAAAAATGATAGGTGGAGTAAAGGAAACATTTATTCAAGGTGTAGCAAAGCTTGAGGATAGACTTTTAGTTTTGTTGGATGTAGAACATATCTTAGATTTTAACGAAATAAATGAAGTTAGAGAAGTAGTTGAATAGAAATCAGGAGGAATATATAACATGGCAAGAATATTAGTAACTGATGATGCTGCATTTATGAGAATGCAATTAAAAGATATATTGACAAAATTAGGGCATGAAGTTGTTGGTGAAGCAGAGAATGGTCAGGTTGCCATTGATCAATACCAAGAACTAGAACCTGAATTGGTGACAATGGATATTACCATGCCTGAGATGAATGGGGTGGATGCTGTAAGAGAAATTAAAAAATTGAATATAAATGCGAAAATCATCATGTGTTCGGCGATGGGACAACAAAGTATGGTAGTTGATGCTATTCGAGCAGGAGCCAAGGATTTTGTTGTCAAGCCTTTTTCTGTTGATAGGATACAAGAAGCTGTAAATAAAGTTTTATAAATATAACTATATCAGTTCAATATTCCAATTTAATCAAACAATAACTAATTAAAGATTTATATAATGCGAAACGAAACTAAGGTTAACCATTAGTTTAAATTGAGGGAGGCCAAGTAAAAAAATGAAACATAATAATACGGATAATGGAAAGGCAAAAAAGTTCCGGAGCAAAGGTGGATTTTTTAAAAAATCGATACAAAATCAAATTTTAATTCCCTTTTTAATACTACTTATTTTGGTCGTAGGATCTGTGGCTATGGTAAGTTATCAATCAAGTGCAAATAATACAACCGATGAACTGACTAATAACGTAGAAAGTCAAATGGTGGGAATGAATGACACGTTTGAATTATTCTTTTCAAATATTAATAATACGTTGGATCGTTTTATATCAAATGAATTAGTAAAGAATTATCAATCTAAAATGAAACAAGAGTTATTAAATTATTTGGGAGAGACGAAAGAAACGAATCCTTCTATAGCGAATATATACACAGTTATTGATGGTACAGGAGAAGTAATTATTTATCCTGAAGCAGATTTGGGTGAAGACTTTAAGCCTAAAGAAAGAGAATGGTATCAAAATGCTTTAGAATCTGATGAAACAGTATGGACTGAACCATATATCGACGCTAGTACTGGTGAAACAGTAGTTACTGTATCAAAAGCTTTTTATAACGGTGATAAATTGTACGGTGTATTCGCTGCTGACGTAATGATAGGAACGTTAATTGACATGATGGATAAAGTGGAAATTGGTGACACAGGCTACGGGGTTGTGTTTGATAATTCTGGTAAATATGTAGTACATTCAGAGCAAGAGTATATTGGTAAAGATGAGTCTGAAGAAGAATATTATAAAAAAATTATGGATGCTGGTGAACAAGGTATTATAGAATATCAATTTGAAGGTAAAGACAAAATAATGGCGTTTATTAAAAACCCAACTACTGGATGGATTCTTGGTGGTACCGTGTATATAGAAGAGTTTCAGAAAAAGGCACAAAGTGTTCTAATTCCGATCGCCATCACATTAGGTGTATCACTAGTTTTAGCAATTATCATATCGTTTTTGGTTACAAGAAGAATTACGACTCGAATTAAGACAGTAATGGAAAGAATGAAAAAAATTGCGGATGGTGATTTAAGTCAAGACCCACTTGAAGTGAGATCCACAGACGAAACAGGTCAATTGGGTAATGCGACAAATGAAATGAATAAGAAAATGCGTGATTTATTAAATCAAATTAACGTTGTATCTGAAACGGTTTCAAGTCATAGTGAGGAGTTAACCCAAGCGGCAGGCGAGGTGACAACCGGAACTGAACAAATCGCTACAACAATGGGAGAACTTGCTACAGGATCTGAGACTCAAGCCAATAGTGCAAGTGACTTAGCTTCCGTTATGGGAACATTCACCGCTAGAGTAGAGGAAGCAAATGAAAATGGCGAACATATTCAAGTGAATTCGAATAAAATTATCGAAATGACCAGTGAAGGTAGTCAATTGATGCAATCCTCAACTGATCAAATGAATAAGATAAATCATATTGTTAAAGATGCAGCGAAGAAAATGCAAAACCTGGATAACCAGTCACAGGAAATTTCAAAGCTTGTATCTGTTATAAAAGATGTTGCCGATCAGACCAATCTGTTAGCTTTAAATGCAGCGATTGAAGCTGCTAGAGCAGGAGAACATGGCAAAGGATTTGCAGTAGTTGCAGACGAAGTAAGAAAGCTAGCTGAACAGGTTGCACATTCCGTTAACGATATAACTGGATTTGTAACGAATATTCAGTCTGAATCTGGCGTAGTAGCTGAGTCTTTAAAAGAAGGTTACGAACAGGTTGAACAAGGAACAGTAGAAATCGAAACCACAGGTAAAACGTTTAAAGAAATAAGTACAGCTCTTACAAAAATGGTACAAAATATTCACACAGTATCAGAAAACCTATCTGAAATAGCAGCAGGTAGTCAGGAAATGAATGGTTCTATTGAAGAAATAGCTGCAGTTTCCGAGGAATCAGCAGCAGGTGTAGAACAAACAGCCGCATCTGCACAGCAAGTTAGTGGCTCTATGGAAGAGGTATCTGGAAGTTCCGAGCATCTGGCTAAATTAGCTGAAGAATTAAATGAACTGGTTGGACGATTTAAGCTTTAAGACTAGTATCCAATATATAAAAAGATTTGGGGTGATTCCATGTCTGTTGACGTTTCATATTTGAATGAGGAAGAAATGGCTTTTTATCATGTTTATCAGCCTATATTTACCCTGTCTAACAACGCAGTTTACGGCTATGAAGTATTACTCAGAACCAACAAATTTCCAAATCCAGAAATGTATTTCAAATATGCTAAGAAACAACATATTTTGTTTGAATTGGATATGAGATCGATTGAGAAAGCGTGTAAATCAGATTTCACTTATGATGATACTGTATTACTATTTATTAACATATTTCCATCGACATTAGTTCACCCTAAATTTATTTCAAGAATGATGGAGATGGAAGAAAACTTGAAAATTAAACCAAGTTCTTTCGTATTTGAAATAAATGAGGCGGAAAAAATCAAAGAAACTGAATTACTAAAAGATGTAATTCTAAAGCTGAAAAAACAAGGATATTTGATTGCGCTTGATGATATTGGAAAAGGTAATTTAACGTTACAGTCCATCACCAAGTTTAGACCTGACATTATTAAATTTGATCGCTTCTTTGCAAAAAATATAAAAAGTTCGGTTGAAAAGCAAGCATATATTGAAAATGTTGTACAGGTTTTTGGGGAAGACTTTTCAATAGTATTAGAAGGAATAGAAACCAGGGAGGATTTACAAGTTTCTGTGGAGTTAGGAGTACCTTTTGCGCAGGGATTTTATTTGGGAGAACCAAAGGAAATAAACTATTACAGAAATGTTTAGAGGTGCATGGGGGTGCATGGGGACGGTTCTGCTGCTTCACATCAAATTACTGCAAGCTGAAACAAGCGAACCGTCCCCATGTTTCTCACCCATGTTTCTCAATGCCCTGCTTGCCACGGTCTGGATACAGTCGGTTTTTTATATCTGGTCATTGGCATGTCTTCCTTTTTAACAACTAGTGGTTCCATTCCACGCTCCATTCTGTTTTTAACCTTACTATCTATTCGGAAGGTGATCGGTGGTTTGAATACCCTTTTTGCAATTGCCCTGCAATCTGGACATTCGGCTTCCTGTTTATTTCCATTCATCCCTTGATACCATAATGTAAATTCACCACATGTATGACAATGAAATGTGAAATTTGCCATGTCCAACCTCCTTCGCTATTTTGGTATAATATCTTTCATGAAAATATCTTTTGGTAAAGCTACCGTGCAACAAGAGTTTGGAATATCAACAACACCGGCTAAGTGTCCTTGTACCGGAGCAGTTGCAAGTAACATATAGGCTTGTTCGCCCGTAAAGCCATGCGTTTTTAGAAACTCAATTGCATTCAAACATGCATTTCGGTACGCTGTGTTAGCATCTAAGTAGGTTTGCTTGCCGGTAAATTCGTTTACAGATACTCCTTCAAACACGATGTATTCATTATAATGTGGATCAACTGGACCTGGTTGGAATGCTGGGTTCTTTTTTATTTGGTATTTTTCCATTCCCCTTTTAATTACATCGACATGTAAATCAATCCATCCCGGCATTTCAATTCCACCGCAGAATGTGATTTCACCGTCTCCTTGTGAGAAATGCAAGTCGCCTACAGAAAGCTTGGCACCATCAACAAATACAGGAAAATACACTTTGGAACCGCGGGATAGATTTTTGATATCACAATTTCCCCCATTTTCTCTTGGTGGAACCGTTCTTGCCCCTTCTCTTGCTACCCTGTCAAAATCCTCCCCTGTCAAGCTTCCCAGAACGACACTGTCTTTTGTTGGAAGATTTGCCAATGGTGGTACACGGTTCGGATTCTGATCAACTAATTCTTTCTCCCGTCTGTTCCATTCATCGAGCATTTCCTGTGAGGGAGCAACGCCTATTAATCCTGGATGAATAATTCCGGCAAATTTAACATTAGGAACATGGCGGGAGGTTGCATAAATTCCTTGGAAGTCCCAGATTGATTTCGCTGCTTCAGGATAGTGCTCCGTTAAGAAGCTTCCTCCATTTTCTTTTGCAAAAATGCCGTTAAATCCCCATTCATGTGCGCTGAATGTACCAATATCAAGAATATCAACAACAAGTAAATCCCCGGGCTCGACACCATTTACATGAACAGGTCCACTAAGTACGTGTACACGATTCAAATTTACATTGCGTAGATCTGAGGGGTCATCATTATTACTAATTTGTCCATCCGTCCAGTCCAAGCACTCCATCCGAAAAGTCTCTCCTGGATCAACTGAAAATGCAGCTGGAATATCCGGATGCCACCGATTATGTCCAGGCACAGCCTGCTTGTCCATCGTTTTGTTCAAATCAACCTTAAATAATTTTTTTGGCACTAGTCATCTTCCTCTCAAAATTAATGTATTTTTACTGCCCTTCTTGATATAATCTAAGAAGCACTACTAAAAAAATTGTCTAAAATTCCGATAATATCACCCTCAAATATAATATTATATTCCATTCCCTCTAAATATCATTTTACAAACAAAAACCTCAGGGAATTATGTGAATGCTATATCAATTATATGATTGGTGGTTTAAAGATATGCATGGGGACGGTTCTGCTGCTTCAAATCAATGCAAACTGAAGCAAGCGAACCGTCCCCATGTTTACACCCATGTTTACAAAACTGGAATTAGAGTCTAAATTAATAGATAATAGGAGAATATGATATGTATGGGGGCTGAAACAAACGAACCGTCCCCACGTTTCACCACGTTTCAATAATGGAGGTAACCAGATGATTGACCAATTATCAAAAGATGAGATTAAAGATATATTTCCGAATGCTGTTTATCGGCGCGGGCGTACTTACTATCGGGAAGGTCGTGTTAGGGATTTATATTTTGATTCTGTAAATAATAGTTGGAAGGCAAGTGTAAGAGGGTCAATGACCTATCATGTGGAAATTGAGTACGATGAAATTGGAATTTCTTCAGAATGTGATTGTCCTGCCTATGCTAAATACTGGAATCCCTGTAAACATATTGCTGCAGTAATGCTTAAAATTCACGAAAATAGTATGCAGGGGAAAACTACTATATCTAGTTCTTCCGATAGTGTACTTGATAGGCAAAGAAAGCAGCAGGAAGCCTTTGACTTGCGACAACAGGAATTAGAAAGGCAAAGAAAAGAAAGACAAGCCCGCTATGTGAAACAGCTGACCAATCAGTTTATTCAAAGCTTTTCCAGGTTTTCGCCAACAGGTTCCAAACAGAAAACAAGTTCCAAACAGCAAACAGGGAGGATAAAATCTCCTCTACTTGTCGAATGGATTTTGAGGGTGGATAAGCCATATTATTCGACAAAAACGTTATTATCATTAGAAATGAAGGTAGGTCAAAAACGAGCCTATGTTGTGAAGAAAATAAAAGATTTTCTCTGGGCAATTAAAATCCAAGCACCATACCCTTTTACAAAAAACTTTAGCTATGATCCGTCAGAACAGGAATTTATCACGGAAGATCAGGAGATTATTGATCTTTTGCAGGATGCAATAGAATTTGAGCAAACTTACCGGGAATTTCAATCTAATTATTATCGATCGGGGTCATCGGATGAACGGGCGCTGAATCTTCCTCCGATGATTACCGATGAGCTCCTAACAAAGCTTGAGAAAAGATCGCTTCGCTTTGAATCTGGTGGGCAAGCGTATCAGCAAATCAACATCTATCAATCTGAACTTCCCTTTTCTATTCAATTAGATAAAGCAAAAAAAGATGATACGTTTCATTTGAACTTAACAGAATTACATTCGTATAAGAATCTAGATCTATATGGCTATGTCGTATTTGCTAATCACTTTTATAAAATATCTGCTGAGCAGCAATTACTATTGACTGAACTGAAGAACTTAACGGATAAGGTAAATCTTCCTTTGCTGCCAATTGCTAATGACCAGATCGATTCATTTATCTCTCAAGTTGCTCCGAGGATTGCAACGATTGGAACATTGGAGATGACGGATAGTGTTTCTAATAAGATCGTAAACTTTCCACTAAATGCAAGGCTCTATGTCGATCGTGTGGATGAGCTGCTCCATGTTTCAATGGAATTTCATTACGGGGAATATATGATTCTTCCATTTGAACAAACGACACCGGAGACAGGCGGGCGTATTATAATGAGGGATATAGATAAGGAGCAGGTCATCCTCGATGTAATCGAATCTTCCTCTCTGAGCTTTAAAGGGGAGCAATTATATATAGAAGGGGAAGCTGAAATTTTCGAATTTTTATATGAAATTCTTCCACAGCTTGAGGACAATGTGGAAATATTTCTGACCAATCCTGTGAAGTCACTAATATTACCAGAGCAACAAGCCCCTGTTACGAATATCGAGGTCGATTCTTCGAGTAACTTGCTGGAGGTAAGCTTTGATATGGCTGGGATAGATCAAGGTGAGATTGGTGATATTCTACAATCTGTGGTGGAAAAGAAAAACTATTACCGACTTAGAAGCGGTGCGTTTGTTTCACTAGAAGCTGAAGAATTCCAAACCATTCAGAACATGTTTGAAGAGTTAAATATTAAACATGCTGAACTACAAAACGGAACAATGAATTTGCCATTATACAGGGGGATGCAGCTTGCTGATGTGGTTGATAAGGAAAAAGGAAGCAATACCAAGTATGGAAAGCAGTTTCGCAAGCTTTTAAATCGTTTGAAGCATCCTGAAGAACTGGAATTCGATCTGCCTGACTTACTGCAAGCTGAATTGAGAGACTATCAGAATTACGGTTTTCAATGGCTGAAAACACTTAGGTCTTACCGGTTCGGGGGCATACTTGCAGACGATATGGGGCTAGGGAAAACGATACAAAGTATTGCTTTTATTTTATCAGAAAAAGGATTGGATAAAAATCCTAAGCCAGCATTGATTGTTGCCCCTGCATCCCTTGTCTATAATTGGAAAAATGAGTTTCAAAAGTTCTCTCCATCGTTAACATGTGAGGTTTTGATTGGAAAGCCTGAGGAACGGGTTCAAAAGCTGCAAAGGGAAACAATGCCGGATGTTTATATTACATCCTATCCGACATTGAGACAGGATATTGAATCCTATCAGCAGCTTGAATTTAGTTCGCTATTTTTGGATGAAGCACAGGCGATTAAAAATAACGTAACAAAAACAGCGAAGGCAGTTAGGGATATTCGATCGGAAACACGTTTTGCACTTAGTGGAACCCCGATAGAAAACTCGATTGATGAGCTTTGGTCTATTTTTCAGACGATTATGCCCGACTTCTTTCCGAATCAAAAAGCGTTTCGTCAAATTGAACCAGAAAAAGTAGCTAGAATGATTCGTCCGTTTTTACTGCGCAGGGTTAAGAAAGACGTATTGAAGGAGTTACCTGACAAAATTGAAACGGTCAACTATTCAGAGCTTACGAGTCAGCAAAAAAGCCTCTACCTGGCGTACTTGGAGAAAATCCAACAGGAATCAAAGGAATCGCTTCAGGGGGAAGGCTTTCAAAAAAGTCGTATGAAAATATTGGCAGGATTGACGAGACTCCGTCAATTATGCTGCCATCCTTCCTTATTTTTGGAAAACTACACAGGGGATTCCGGAAAGCTGCAGCAATTAATGGAGGTTGTCCGTAATGCCTTGGAAAATGGAAAGCGGATGTTAATCTTTTCACAATTTACGAGTATGCTTTCGATTATTCGCGATCAGTTAGCGAGTTCCGATTTAGATTTCTTCTATTTAGATGGTCAAACAGCACCAAAGGAACGGGTCAATATGGTTGAACAGTTTAATCAAGGGGATGCGGCTATTTTTCTAATTTCCTTAAAAGCGGGAAATACAGGACTTAATTTAACAGGAGCGGATACGGTCATCTTATATGATCTTTGGTGGAACCCAGCAGTTGAGGAGCAGGCTGCAGGCAGAGCCCACCGTATTGGGCAAAAAAAGGTTGTGCAAGTCATCCGATTAATCACACAAGGTACAATTGAGGAAAAAATTTATGAATTACAACAAACCAAAAAAGAGCTAATTGAAACAGTCGTCCAGCCTGGAGACCAAGCAATCTCGACCATAACAGAAGAAGACATTAGAGAGATATTAAATATATAGAAGGAATCATGGGGACGGTTCTGCTGTTTCAAATCAATGCAAGTTGAAACAAGCGAACCGTCCCTGCGTTTATCATGGGGACGGTTCTGCTGTTTCAAATCAATGCAAGTTGAAACAAGCGAACCGTCCCTGCGTTTATCGCCCTGCGTTTATGGCAGGAAGGCGCAGATATTCGCTTTGACCGATTAGATGATAATCTGGAAGAACTGAAAAATATTGTTAGACACAATGCTACGTTAATGACTGAAAATTTCACTTCTATTCGGAAAGACATGCGGGTAACGAATCAAGAAACTCGATCCGATATTGATCTTCTCTTTAAAGAGGTAGAAGGAGTAAAAAGAAAGACGAATAAGATTGAACGAAGCTTAAGTAAATAGGGGATAGGCCCTATAGGACTTATTTTGCCATAGGACGCTATCTTCTTTGAGTTTTGTTGAACAGAAATCTAGATGTATACGCTGTTAGTTTTGAGAAGCATGATGTAATGCAGATGAAACTGGCAGCTTTTTATCTTTTGCTGTGAAATAAGAAATTCAATACTTAAGCGAAGAGCAGAGAAGGAAACATTGTCACTTTAGGTCTCACAGAATAACAAAAACCAGAGTAAAGGAAAAGATTGACGAAATCCCTCCCATTAAATGATCAAAAAATGTCTAAAAGCTCTTTTTCTATTAATAATTCGTGTTATAATTTCCATAAGGGAGAGGTGTATTTCGAGTGAAATTAGAACAGCGTATGCTAAGCCCTTTTGTGAAGGCTAAATACCTATCAGAAGCTAATTATAGAAGGTATACAAGTATCATTCATTATTTATATCAGCAGCATGAATACTATTATGGTCCCCCAGCACTTCCGGGTGATATTTATAATAATATAATCGAAAATGACTCGCTCGGGTTGTTTGTGGATTACACGGAGAAACAACTGGATGAGGATTTGAAGCAGCTTGAGGAATGGGGAAATGTTCTATCCCATGCAGATAATTCCAGAGTGAGTAAAATTCAGGACTACAATCGAAGCAGACTGCGTTATCAATGTACGGATGAAACGATTGAAATCGAACGGATGCTGGAAAAACTGGAAGGTCAAATCCACCGAATCAAAGGTTCCCTGGATTCGAAAATGATCAGTTCATTGGCGACGCTTGTGCTGGAATTTCAACAGATGAAGTTTGAAACCCCACTGACAAAAGAGGAACGTACTGAATTTCACGAACTTTGGACAGATATTATCGACAGATTTAAGACACTCCGAGAAGAGGCTTCGGATTATTTAGGTATCATTCAAAGTAAAAATATTGAAGAAGCAATCGGGCGCAAGGATATCAGTGCATTTCGTATTAAATTCACGAATTATTTGACAGATTTTATCATTGCTTTGCAAGAAAATACATTGATCATTGAATATGCGCTGAAGGATATATCAAATCGAAATCTGGTGGATCGGGCAATTCAGGAGCTGATCATCTACCAAAAGGATAAGCCGAATCTGGAAGAGGAAATGGACGACGAGCAGATGGCAGATATCTATCTGATGCAATGGAGCGGGATTCAAAAATGGTTTGTTCACGATGAATATGAGGAACGTTATGTGGACTATTTACAGAAACAGACCAATGAAACGATTAGTAAATTCATGAAGTTCTTAGAACAGTTAACGGAAAGAGAACAACAGATGAAAAGCAGAAAACATGAATTTCTGCATTTGGCAAAACTATTTGAGGAAGAAGCGAATTTCGAGCATTGTCTGAGGATGTTTGGTGCGATAACCAACATTGAAAATCCTCCCCATATCGTTTCAACCAGAGATGAGGAAGTCTATGCCGATGAAACGATCATCGAACAAGGTGCAGAGGTGAAGCCCTTGCAAAATGCTAAAACTGCTGGAATCAGAAAGAAAAAACAAATTGCCGTGATTGAACCAAGCGAAGAGGATAAGCAGCTGCTAGAAGAATTAAGACAGCGAAAGGCGTATGAAGAGCAGCAGCTGGAAGCATTTACGAGACGGGGCAAAGTAGCACTTGGCGAGGTGGAGGAAATCGAAAGCTTCTTATTATATGCTATTTTAAATTGGATCAGTCAGGCGAACTCTACAAAGTCCAAAAGCGGCAAGACGGAACATGGTATCACGTATAAACTATTAAAAAATAGTAATCAAATGATAACGGTAAGTACAACAGAGGGAATGCTCCAAATGGATGATTATGTCTTAAATTTTGAGGTGTAAGAAGTGATGAATGAAGAAATGGAATCAACTGGAGAAGGCAAAAAGCTGATGAAGGAAGAAGTACAGCGATGTGTCCGCCAATTAATCGAACGCTTCTGGATTACGCGAGCAGATGATGAGGAATTGTATTATCTCATCAAAGATAATGAGGCAGATATCAAAGCATTCTTTCGGGACATATTTCGTTATCGTTTAATTATTACCCATGAGCTGGCAAAACTCGAGAAGGTTCCTGTCAAAACATATAATTGGATGGGGGATAAGCAAGTAAAGGGTCAGACCACATTTAAAAGGCAGCGTGACTTTGTCTTTTTATTTTGTATACTGGCATTTATCGAAGGCAAAGGAAGAGATGATCAGTTTTCCCTGCAAAATATATGTGAAGCAATTCAAGCCTATTATCCCCAAACGGACGAAGATGCACATCAAACGATCATCTGGAAAGAGGGCTCCGGTTATCAAAACAGACTTTCCTTAATCCGGGTGTTAAAGTATGCACTGAAGATGAAACTGATTGTTGTTGTGGATCAGCACTTGGATGATTTTGCAGCAGACTCCAATCATGATGTGTTATTTGAAAGAACCCCATATGTACCCTTTTTCCTGCGTAATTTTAAAGATTTATTTGCCTGGAACAGCTACGATGATTTCGCAGCGTTCCTGGAAAATGAAAATGATGAATACATTGATGGGAAACATCGCTTTTATCGGCGTTTATTTTTGGAACCGATTGTTTATCATCATGAAATTACCGAGGATGAACAGGATTATGTGAAACGGTTTTATCATGTAATCGAAAGCAACCTTCTAAAATACACAGGCTATGAATATGAACGCTATCAGCATAATTCTATTTTGACGAAAACGATGATGAGTTCAGGGGAGGTAGTCCATCCTGCTGAAAACATGCTGACAAACCTTGTCCTCAGATTTGCCGGATATTTACTTAAAAATCAGGAAGCTCATGACTTCTCCTTTACAAATGAAATCGAAATTTCCAATCATGAAATACAACAGATTCTGGCAAAATTAAAGGAAAGTGACGGGCGGTTTTGGACGAAAAGCTTTAAGCAAATGTCTTCTGAGCAACTGCGAAATGTACTAACAGACTATTTGGTGAACTGGAATTTTGCAGAAATAAAAGATGATAAAACGGTGGTAATAAAAGAAGGGATCTTCCGTATTGTTGGTGACTATACGGATGAAGAAGCCAGTGTGAAAAGGGGAATCAAGCATGAGTGAAACACTTCAAACTACAGGCAGGTGGCAGATGCATCGAGCGAAATTATTCAGTTTTTGGTACTACCCGGACCAGGAATTTTATTTTAAAAATGGCTGTGGGGTACTTCGTGGCCATAATGGCAGTGGGAAATCAGTTACAACCCAAAGCCTGATCACTGTCTTATTAGATGGCGATGTTCGAAGTCATAAACTGGATCCTTTCGGTGGAAGAGAACGTACGATAACGGATACCGTATTGGGGGAGGAAGGCCTACTCGAAGAGGATTATGCTGCAGGAATTCTCCGGGTGCGTAAGAAATATACATCGTTTTATAAACGGTATAAAGCAGACTGGGATGATCTTTTTGCAGATCTAACAAAGGACTTTAATCGGGAAATGAAAAGGAGTTTGCGTTAGTGGTTTTCTCAGAAAATTTTGTGGAAGGAATCCTGAGGGGTTCCTTTTTTACATAAAATGAAAGTAGTAGTGATTCTAGGTATGTAGGTGAAAATGATTGGTTTATATCTTAAATGCCATGTTTCCTTTATCTCCTACTGCTCAGTCCAGTCCTTACGTCGCTAAACGGGCGCACTAAGCTTTTGTACGTGTTGACTTTTCATATACCTGAGTAGTTACCAGATGGATAATTTAATATGACTCAAATACAGGGGTGACATGCCCCTTATTTGGGTTGCATTTTTTTAGCGGTGTTTCGATCCTCTGAGTAGTTACGAATAAACAAAATCAAAAATCCACGGATGATATATATTGGTGCTTGGAATAATTGGCTGAAGTCGGTCTGAGATGCGATTAATGCGACAATAATATATAACATGATATTCGATAATGTCCATCGAACCAGCAATCTTTGAAACGAGTGTCATTGCAAGAATGAACCCTAAACTGCTGCAATTCATTTATCCTTACAATTCCAGGAATGCCTGGACAACAGAAGTCAATCTATTAGCTGTTGCAACACCAATTTTAGCTTATGCCGGTATTTCGATTGGTCGATCATGGACAGACTTTGCCAAATTAGGATGGAGAACGATCGTTATCGGTATGTTTGTAATTATAGGAACTTATTTAGGATCAGCAATTGTTGCAGAGATTGTATTGCGATTACAGGGGATAATTTAAGTGTATGGGAAGGGGAATGGTACTTTTGCTAGTGCTTGCCACTTCCTGAATTTCGCAGAATAATACTGGAATTATAAAGAGCTGTTCGTTTTGAGAAGTATGAATTAAATGCATTCAAAACGAACAGTTCTCTGTTCCGTAGGTGTACTTCTAAGGATAGGTAATTCCACCTATCCTCAACAATTTACCTCTGTAGCACCAACTTCTCCCCCGGCTGCTTACTCAATTCCTTCGATCTTAAAGCAGCACTTTTTACCGCTTCTTCCATTGCTCTTCCACCACCATATGCATCTAAAGCGGCTAATCCGGCAGCGGTGGTTCCATTTGGTGATGTAATATTTTTTCTAAGCTGGGCAGGGGTTTCCGCTTGGGTGATGATCATCTTTGCTGCACCAAGCAGTGTTTGTGCTCCAATTTCTCGTACCAGTTCCCTCTCAAGTCCTGCTTTTTGACCGGCTTCTTCCATATGTTCCATTAGGTTATAAAAATAGGCTGGTCCACTGCCTGCAATCCCCGTATAAATATCCATCATCGCTTCGTCAATGATATACGCTTCTCCAATACATTGCATCAGTTGCTTAGCTAGCATCATCTGATCCATGGATACATGCTTCCCAGGCGAAACAGCGGTTGCCGATTCCTGAATCATGCTGGAGGTGTTCGGCATCACCCGAATTACCTGCTGGCGATCGTTTAAATTTTCTTCCATATATGAAGTTGAAATTCCCGCCAATACAGAAATGAGCAGCTGATCGGCAGTGATCTTATCACGCAGGTCTTCCAAAGTAGTCCCAATATCTTTCGGTTTCATTGCTAAAATAAAGATATCGATCGCTTTATAATCCAACTTTTCTTTCGTTACTGTTTCAATGCCATATTTCCTATTTAACTCGTTCAAACGCTGCTGATTGCTTCGGTTTGTAACGATGATTTGTTCTTTTTCTAAATTCTTAGACTTAATAAATCCGGAAATAATTGCTTCTGCCATATTACCTGCACCGATAAATGCAATTCGTTTATTTCTCAAAGTTTAATACGCTCCTATTTACTTATTATTGAACGTTTAATAGCGTAACATATCTATTATATACTTCAAGTGTTTCAGGTTAAGTCGGGTGTATATTGTCGAGAAAGTGATGGGAAGCGGTAACATTGAAAGATATATTAGCCATAGCCTTGCTGAAGCACTTAAATTCCTCGTTTTTGGATTATTTGGGGGATGGCAAGGATATAACTTCCCTTACTTTTTCGAAAGCAGAAAGATCCTAGCCCTTATGAAGCACTTCTAAACAATTAAAATCAGCAGTCCACAAAGCAATCCCTATTAGTGACACCCTCCAACCATTATAGTAGAGTGTAAGAATAACAATCTAGAAACCGGGTGAAATAATACATGGTAAAAATTTATACTTTATTACTGCTGGTCATGGTGATGTGGGGGTTTAATGTATCGGCGTTGAAGGTGTTGGTTGATGCGATTGATCCGCTGCTGCTTACCTCATTTCGAATCATGGTGGCAGGTATTACGGTTTTAATCATTTGCTATATAATGGGGATCTTTCGGCTGCCCTACAAGCACGAGTGGCTCGTTATTTTTTACATAGCGGTGTTCAATGTGATTCTGCATCATTCGCTAGTGGCGGTTGGGCTGGAGATGACCACAGGTATAAATGGCGGATTAATTCTGGGAATGATGCCACTGGTTACGGTGATGATGGCATTGATCATTTTACGTGAGCGTGTTTCATGGATACGAATTTCAGGCTTTGTGTTGGGATTTATCGGTATAGTTGTGACGACATTGACAGGTGGAGATGGAATAGCTGCTGTATCGTTGGGAGATATCATCGTGTTTTTAGCTGTTGTCGTGCAAGGATTTAGTTTTGTGTTAATTAGCAAATTAAAACCAACATTTGATCCAAGGCTGGCAACTGGTTATATGCTGGTACTCGGTGCTGCATTTATCTTTTTGTTTGGCAAATTATTCCATCCAGGGATTATGGAGATCACCAATTTGATTGACTGGAAACTGGGATCGGTTTTCTTATTTAGTGCCGTTTTAGCATCAGGATTTGGGCATATGACATATAATTATGCGATTAAAAAAGTAGGTCCGGCGGAATCAGCGATTTTTATAAATTTGAACACACTTTTTGCGATTATTGGTGCGTCAGTATTTTTAAATGAAATTATTACCTTAAATCATGTTGCTGGATTTATCTTGATTTTAAGTGGTGTGTTTATTGGGACGGGTGCATTGGAGCAGGTGCTGTTGAAAAAGGGGGGGAGAAGATAGGTGGGATGCCTAATTACTTCCGAAAATAGCTTGACCCATTACTGATTGCGGGGAAAAGTAAACGAGTTAGAATAGAAAAATAAAGAATTAAAAGACGAAATGAAGAGGCTTCACGGTAGGATTCATGGAAGTTTTGAAAAGTAAATATGAATAAAAAAGGACACTCATTTTGTGTAAATATAAATAATGTGAGCACCTTAGTTTTTTAGTGAAAATAATAAAAAAGTATAGATTTTACGAGTATTTTTGCCGAAATCAGACAAAGTGGAGAGAGAAGCTTATGAAGTTGAGAGAGAAGCTTATGAAGTTGAGAGAAGAGTGCATGAAGTTGAGAGAGAAGCCTATAAAGTTGAGAGATAATTGTAATTTCCCATGTTATCTCTCAACTTTTACCCAGTTTCTCTCAACTTTCAGCTCTAAGTAGGATGGACATTTCTCCAGCACTCCAGCACTCCAGCACTTCATCATTTGTAGCTACCGCTCTTGATTGCGTTCTTAACATATATTCAGATGTATAAATTAATATTTTGTCCTAAAATGCAATACTCCATGGTATATAGGGGACATAGCTTTTAAGGAAGCAGTTCTGCTAATAACCAATCATAAAGGTACTTCAGGGTCTGTTAATAATGTCTTAATGTAGGTATATCGTAAAAAATGTTGACGGGACACCCAAACTAATAATACAAATTTAATCTACGAAACCATCTAGAAATTTACTTGCATCACTATTGAATTTCCACATTACACCAAATTTATCGATTAGCATTCCAAAACTTGCTGACCATGGCGTAGAAGATAACGGCATGATCACAGTACCATCTTCTGAAAGCCCATCGAAAATTTGCTTATTCATTTCTGGATCAGCATCAATAATACTGATTAAGACGGTATTCCCTGTTGTGATTTCGCCTGCTGCAGCTTGCATAAAAGGCGGAACATCTGAGATCATTAACATATTCTCTAAAAACTCCAAACGGGATTCCATAATCATGTTTTGTTCTTCTACCGTTAATGGGGCACTTGGATCCTGACCAAAAGCACCAAATCTCACCATTTTTACATTTGTTGCTTGTAATGCCTTTTCATAAAAGGCTAACGCTTCTTCTGCTCTTCCAT
Source organism: Oceanobacillus sp. NCCP-135 (assembly GCF_059698015.1). Classification (NCBI taxonomy): domain Bacteria; kingdom Bacillati; phylum Bacillota; class Bacilli; order Caryophanales; family Bacillaceae; genus Oceanobacillus; species Oceanobacillus sp. NCCP-135. The sequence continues at coordinate 114,637 of NZ_BAAKSZ010000007.1, forward strand.
CAAATTGTAGATAAACGATTGCTTTCATAATTTAATTCCTCCTTTTCATATTTGAAGTATAATAGGACATAGGCGACAAGTGTATGTCGTATATGGGAGGGAAATATGAAAAAGATTGAGCGACTTATCTCGATAGTGATGATTTTGTTACAAAAAGAAGTGGTTTCGGCATCAGAGTTTAGCCGACTTTTTCATGTGACGAAACGGACGATTCAGCGTGATATGGAAGCATTAAGTTATGCAAACATCCCTATTTATGCACAATATGGTGCTGAAGGGGGATATGCACTAATGAAAGAGTATAAATTCGATAAGCGATTATTAAATCACAAGGATATTGAAAATATACTCGTAGCTTTAGGAGGATTTGAGAAACTGATTACCAATCAAGAGATTCAAACGACTATTCAAAAAATCAAAGGAATGACCAGCGCAGATATTTCACCAATACTTGATTTAACTTTTTATGATTGGGTAGGAAGAAGTCAAATGAAAGAAGATATGTTATTTATTAAGCAAGCAATTGAAAAAAATTGGTTATTAAAGTTTGAGTATGTTGACCAAATAGGCAACATCACTTATAGGGTGGTAGAACCGTATAAGTTACATGTACGTGAAATGCATTGGTATCTTTTTGGTTATAATTTAGAACGAGAAGACTATCGAACGTTTAAATTGACGAGGATAATAAATATTCAAAAAGACGGCTTTTTTGTCCCAAGATCCAATACGGTATTGGAAGAAAAAAATCACCATCATGAACAACTAAATTTGGTTAGTGTACAGCTATTGATAGACGTTGCTGTAAGAGATCAATTTATCGAGAGATACGGAAAAAATGCCGTTACAAAAGTGACTACAAGTAGTTACCTTGCGACAATTGAATTGCCTGAAAATCCATTTGCCTACCAATTTTTAGCTGGTTTCGGTAATAAAGTAAAAGTTATGAAGCCAAAAGGTTTTATTTCTAAGTATGTAAATTTTTTAGAGGAAGCAGTGAAGCTCTACAAATAAAATGTGTATAGGTCAGCTTTGGAGAGTATATGATAGATATCAAAAGCTCTTAATTCAATTCCTGTTTCCTGACGTTAATAATTGATGAAGCGACCATTATCAATCCACTGACCATACATTTTATTTTCTCTAATATTTTCAATCAACTTCTTCAGTCTATTGTTAAAATATCAAAATATCAGGCTCATCTCGATAACTTTGTATTGTATCAATTCTAATCCCGCTATATAGTTCAGGACATTAAATGAAATTCTGATATCATTGGTCATCTTCTTTTAGAAGCGTTTCGATATCTTTATGTCTTTCTAATGGTGGTATTATATCTTTGTTTGCCATAAAGTCACCCATCGTATCATTGTTGACAATCCGGTGACGAGTGTTGACAAATCGTCACCATTATTGTAAGTTTTACATAAATGATTTATAGAATTAGAGGAGGTTTTAAGTAGGCGGATGAAAGATTATCAGGAAAAAGATGAGTTCGGGAAGCTGTTACGTCGTTTAATTGATGAGAAGTCTTTGTCTATCAGAGGATTAAGTAGAATTTGCCAGATTGATCATGCGACCATTTCCAAAATTATAAATGGGAAGAGGAAGGCAACTATTACTCACCTGCAGAAGTTTGCGGTGTGCTTAAATGTTGAACTATCCACCTTGATGAAAGCCGCTGGTTATAGTGTAGAGGTAAAAGAGGATAAGGATTCGGATATTCATGCTGCACTAAAAGATATTCAAAGGGTGATAGCGTCTTCTGATGGCTATAATGGATCGTTTACCATGGAGAAGATGGATGAAGCGATTGTTAAATATAAAGACTATAGTCAAACAGATGAGGGAAAACAGCAAATCTTGAGTGAATTTCAAAAGAAGGTCGATAAAGTAGGCGGCATGGGCCCCTATATAAAATCGTTAAAATCAATGTATTCACAGTTTTCTAAGGAAAGTGGTACCATCTATCAACTTGCATTTATCGGAAGTGCACTCCTCTATTTTATTGTAACAACAGATTTATTGCCGGATTATCTTTTTCCTATTGGTTTTTTAGATGATGCTTTGGTCGTTCAAACGGTTTTGCAGCATGTAGATAATAAAAGATAGATTAGAAAGGTAATAGGATGGAATTATGAGAGATAAAGAGCAACAGATTGATTATGTACTGCTATTTTCATTATTTTGTTTATTTATTTTTAGTTTACTGGCTGTTTACAGTGGGTCAGGGCAATATGCTCAGGATCAGCCTTTTTATTTTGTGACTAGGCAATTAATTTGGTATGCCATCGGGATTGGGCTAATGTCAGCGATTGCGCTGTTTGATTATGAATTATTGAAAAAGTGGGCACTTCCGTTATATCTGACTGGGATCGGCTTGTTACTGGCCGTTCATTTTTTTGGAACGGTGAAGAATGGCTCCCAACGTTGGATTGATTTAGGTGTTATTGAGATACAGCCATCTGAATTTATGAAGATTTTCCTCATTATTTATTTAGCTCTTCTTTTGAGTAAGATAGGCGCTACCAAAATATCCTTCATAAATAGTATCTCCATCACGCTTAACGTAATTATCTATTCCATCATCCCCTTCTTTTTCATACTACTGCAGCCTGACTTGGGATCTGCGCTTGTTATTGTAGGGATAACAGCATCACTTCTGATTGTGTCCAGCATTTCAACCAAAATGATTTTATTGCTAGCTTCCGGGGCAGCAGGTCTGGTTGGTTTATTAATTTATTTATTTCAATTTCAACCTGACATTTTTGCAAAAATTCTTCAGACGCATCAGCTTTCACGAATTTACGGTTGGCTTAATCCGAGTCAATATTCATCTGATTTTGGCTATCAATTACAGCAGGCAGTGCTAGGAATAGGATCTGGGCAACTGTATGGTAATGGATTTGCTCAAGGGATTCAGGTGCAAAGTGGAAAGGTCCCAGAGGCGCATACGGATTTTATTTTTGCGGTAATAGGAGAAGAATTCGGTTTTATCGGGACAAGCAGCTTAATCTATATCTATTTTCTGTTAATCTATCGAATTATCAAAATTGCCTTCCAAGCCAATCATCTATTTGGCGTGTATATCTGTGTGGGAACGATCGGGTTATTCGGTTTTCAAGTATTTCAAAATATTGGAATGACCATAGGTTTGACACCTATTACTGGTTTAGCACTGCCATTTATTAGTTACGGCGGAAGTGCATTGCTCACTAATTTTATTGCATTAGGGCTGGTGTTGAGTGTGCAACGAAGGTCTAAGCACTATATGTTTAGTGAAAACATTATGTAATCGAAAGGGTACCATGATAATGAAATCCATAATTGCTAACAAGGTAAAACATTTCGATATCACGCTGCTATTCATTGTATTAATGCTTTCTGCCTTTGGATTAATGATGATTTATAGCAGTAGTTATGCACTGGCTTATGTAAATTATGATAATCCTCATTATTTTTTCCATAGGCAATTATTGTGGCTGGGGGTCAGTGTATTCTTTTTATTGATTACTGCTTTTTTTCCATATCGAATCTATGCGAAGGTTAGCCCCTTTCTTGTACTCGTATCCATTGTTTTATTAACGCTCGTATTAATTCCGGGAATTGGTGCAGCAAGAAATTTTTCGCAAAGATGGATTCAATTTGGTTCATTCGTTTTTCAGCCAACTGAAGCAATAAAACTGTTTATGATTATTTATTTTGCATCATTTTATTCAAAAAAACAGGGAACCATAAATCATTTTAAAAACGGAGTACTTCCCCCGTTACTGATTTTAATGGTTGTCTTCTTATTAATCTTACAACAACCGGATCTAGGGTCAGCGGCGTTAATATTATTTGCGTGTGGAATTGTCGTCATTTGTTCAGGTGTGAAATATAAACATTTGCTGATGCTAGGAAGTGTTGGTATTGCTGGACTCATTTATTTTGCCTATTCTTCGCCATACCGGGTAGAAAGAATAACTTCCTTCATCGATCCATTTGCAGATCCTTTTGGGGATGGCTATCAATTAATTAACGGTTATATTGCGATTGGAACTGGTGGGATTTGGGGGAACGGATTAGGTAATAGTATTCAAAAATTAGGATTTCTACCTGAAGCACATACAGACTTTATCATGGCAGTCATTATCGAGGAACTTGGGATAATTGGATTAATGGTTGTGATTAGTGCATATATCTTTATGTTGCTTCGAGGGGTGCAAATCGCCAGGGAAAGTAATCATATGTTCGCCAAATTACTCGCTATTGGCATTACGTTTCAAATGATGACACAGGTAATCATTAATTTAGGAGCCGTTTCTGGTCTTCTTCCGGTAACAGGAATCACGCTTCCGCTCTTAAGTTATGGTGGATCTTCACTTGTTTTTACGATGATCTCGTTGGGAATCTTATTGAATATTTCCCGTAATAATAAAAAAGCGCAACTGGCGAATTGAATTTTTTAAAAGAGAGAAGAAAGCATAGACGAAATCGGCTATTTCACCGATTTCTTCAAATCTGACTTCTGACCTCTGGAAAGACGCTTGAGCGTTTTTCTTAAAGGCTTATCATGCAATTTGTCACGCATTAACGGGCTGTAATACTTCCACCTCCAAGCGTGAGAAATCTCAAACGAGAAGCTGGGGGAGGGCCTTGTGTCATACCATTGCGGGATAAACAGCCCGTAAATTTCCTGATTCTGTTCAAGGTCCTTTAGGTCATACCATGAAGTACTAACATGCCGTGGGGGAGGGAGGGGAACCCCACTGAATGAAGGTTCACTTTATGCGGTGACTGGACGTGATTATTTGTAACCTCATGTAGCTGAAACTAGCTTAGCGCACACCATCTCACAACTACAAAAAAGCTGTTCCTCTCCAATCGACCAAGGTGCGAACAGCTGTATCATTCCTGAAATCTATCTCCTGCCAGTGGTGTAGCGATACGCTTTTCCACCGCTTGGGTACTCCAGCAAAACGCTACATGTTGGTGGCACCCGTAGTTGAGCTTGAGTTGGAGAAGTTATTTTATTTTGTTAAAAAATTCGCAGTAAAAAACGGCTGTGCATCAGCATTAAAAGCAACTCCTACAGCAAGCGCCTCAAAATCCTCTTTCAAGATATTTTCCCTATGACCAAGTGAATTCATAAGACCTTCGTGAGCAAAAATGCTGCTTGATTGGCCTGCTGCCAGATTCTCTCCTGCCATTCGAAAGACAATATCATCTTCTTTCATCCGGTCGAATGGGGACTCCCCTTCTAAGTTTGTATGGTTGAAATAGTTGTTTTCGGCCATGTCGGTACTATGGCTGCGAACGGTGTTTCTTAATGATTCCTCCCAGGATAATGCAAAAAGCCCGTGGTTAACTCTGGCAGCATTCGTTAGGTCGAATAATTGATATTCAAACCCCTCTTTTAATTCATTGCTTGGATCAGAAAAGTATTCCTTTTTTCCCTTTTCCAATGCTCCACTGATTAGTTGTATTGCTGTGACTGTATTGCTTTCATGCTTATCATAGAAAATGGTCACATAATTATGATCGATCAGAAACATATCATATTCCTGATTGCTTTCAATTTGGTAATTTACCAATCCTTTTCGTATGGCTTTAAGTGGCTCATTTAACAGCGACAAAACAGACTGTCTTGTATCTGCAAAGGTAAGTCCTTCTGTAGAGGTAAGCAGGTCTTGATTGGTATATAAGCCAACGACTTGATCTTGCTCATCATATGCAGCCATGAAGAAGTTTTGATAATTTTCATGATAGGTAACCCAATCCACCCCGTATTCATTTAACGTGGAACGCATAGGCTTGCCCACTTGATCCTCCACGTCTGAACGGACGTCGCCGATTTCCACATTATGAATCGAAAAGGATTGCTTTGTCGGTGCGTTTAATTGCGGTTTCTCTGCGTCAAGCTGATCTGACTTCTCACGATCGGATAGGGAGTCTTTCCATTTGCCGATTAATAGTTGGATTTCCTGATTGATTGTATCTATTGTAGCAGCTACTTTAGGGTTCTCTTTTATGTCATTCACAGTGGAGCCCATCTCTTGAACTACACCCTGAACACCAAAACGTTGGAATGTATCTCCATAGAAATGCCAAAGTGCAAACGCAATAAGCACTAAAACAATGATGTTCCTCAACTTTCGCATTTTCTCACACCCAGTCATGTATGTTTATATGCTCTATTTTAGCAACAATTTGTCGTATGAACAAATGGGAGGGATGCTGCTGCAAAGTGGAGGGGCGATGTTATAAAGTGGGGGAGACGTCCAAGCAAAGTGTAGAGACATCCAGGCAAAGTAGAGAGACATCCAAGTAAAGTTGAGAGATGGCCAGGCAAAGTGGAGAGACGTCCAAGTAAAGTTGAGAGATGGCCAGGCAAAGTGGAGAGACATCCAAGTAAAGTTGAGAGACATCCAGGCAAAGTGGAGAGACGTCCAAGCAAAGTGGAGAGATGGCCAGGCAAAGTGGAGAGACGCCCAAGTAAAGTTGAGAGACATCCAGGCAAAGTTGAGAGAAACAGGACAATCTCATCATTATCTCTCAACTATCGAGAGTTATCTCTCAACAATACGCCATTATCTCTCAACTTTTAAGTTAAATCTCTTTCACAAGTAAAAGGAGCAAAATACTCGCTCCTTTTACTTGTTTTTACTTCTTTTTCTGTTGTCTTAGATAGCCCATGGAAGCGGCATATGCAGCGGTTCTTGCGGGGATGCCTTTTCTGATGAGGCTCTCTACAGTTTGTTCGATCTTTTCTCCCGCACCTTTCATTATCAATCGATTCCCCCCTCTCCTAAATTATTATTTGCGTCAACAGAGAAACTATTTACCATCCTTCGTTGAGAAGGTTTAAGTGCTACATTATGGTTTAGTGGATGAATCATTGTCATGGACAACATCCAATTACATTAAAAAAATCCGCATATGCTGTAGCAAGATGCGGATTTAATAAAGAAATGCTTAATTACCCGGAGGGCGATTCGTTCGATATTTATTTTCGCTCTTCATTTCGTTCAATTCTTTTTTGCTTTTGTTTTTCGTTTTTGTCTTATCTTTTGCCACAAAATAACCTCCTTTTCCATCAGTATGTGTTATTTTGTCCAAAAGATGTATCGAAGCGGCAATGAAAACAAAGCAATCGTCCATGCCCTCTAATGAGGCGTTAAATAGATGTTTTTAGGGTTCACTTTTTCTGATTCTTCGGTTATATGAATGCCCTTAAAAATTTCCCAAAATAAAATTGCACTTTCGCTAAGTACAACTAATATCGGTCGAAGGATTATTTGCATAAAAAAGGGTCTATCTCTTCGTTTCAATGGGAGACAGACCCTTCTGTAATTATTTCCTATTTTTTGCTTGATGTACAATCCATTCAAAATTTTTACAAAGATAAATGATATCTTCTTGTGATAATACAGCCCATTCTTCTGCTTTTAATATTGCCGGATCCTTTATTCCATGCTGTGTGAAAATTTTTTTTAGATGGTTAAACGTACTGTTTCCTGCTATGTAATCCACTTTTCTTTTGGTTTCTTTCCCATAGAGGAGATAATCTGTAGATACATTATATAGTTCTGCTAGTTCGGCCAATGTATCAATAGAAGGTTTTTTCTGTTCTCTTTCATAGTCTCCATAAACATTATCGGAAAAATTGAGTAAACGACTCAATTCTCTTTTTGAGTATCCAGCTTTTTCACGAAGATTTTCTAAACGCCAGCCAAAGCCCTCCATCATTCACACCTCTCTTTGTTCGGATAAAACCTACCATATAATAGGAAAAATATTACAAAAAACACTCAAAAAAGGTGTGTTTTGTAATATTTCGTTCAATTAGAACTCATATAATGTGTTTAAAGGAGTTATCTATCTGAATAATAGTAATATTGAACTAATACTAATTAACTATAATGAAAGGGGTTATAATCAACGTGATGTAATCATTCGTATTTGCCAGGGCTTCGGGCGGAGGGAGGTGTGTGTAGTGTATAGTTTAACGGAAGTGAATATCGGATTTTGTTTGATCGTCTATACATAAGTAATACTTCGAAAGTAAATTCAGGTCGTAGATGAAATATACCTTTGTCTGAACAAAGGGAAAATTTGCACTCCAAAGTATAGGAGTTTATAGGTAACTAAAATACACTTTCACGTATTCCTTTAGCGAATATCAAGTTTTCTAATGAGTAAAGTGTATGCGATTGGCATAGTTACGAATCAAGAAGTAAACAAGTGTTGATGCAGAAAAGAATAATGAATACGACTATTGGGGGAAGAAGGTAAAATGAATAGGAGAAGATGTGTGACGTTTGAAGATATTTTAAATCAAAATGAAAAAAGGCTTCATTACCATATTCAAAAATTACGGATTACCGACCAACTTCAAGAATATCATTTCCATGTATGTCTTTATGATTGGTGGAAAATATGGAGAAGGTATCAGCTGGAGAAAGGGCTCCTTTCCACTTATTTTAACATATATTTCCATTACCGATTAAGCGATATCATACAAAAAACTCGGAAGGAAAAAATACCACTTTAGAATCATCACTGTAAAAGTATAAAGGTACATATCGTTGGAAAGAGAGGTTGAATGAAATAAATAAATTCAAAGGGGCCAGTTACCACTGCTTTACTATGTTAGCGAAGAGAAAGACTGTTCCCTTTGTAAAATTTAATTTCACACTGCAACCATATCCTCATTTTCCTCGTTTTACTGTCGTTTTACGATGATGCTTGCCAAGAGCGGGTGGATCCATCTGTCGGGATGCACTGCAAAACATGACACTTTCGCCTATTTCCTTTATACTGATGATAAACAAACAGGGGGAGATGATGGACGATGAAGCAGAGTAATTCACTTCCACCAAAAACAGGTTCCATAAATCAACTTGTTACCAAGCCGCAAGATATAGAAAAAGTAGTCAGTGGACAGAAGTCAGCCACCCGTCGCAATCGCCGTTATGCTGATAGGGGCGAAATCATGATCCTTAACAATCAAAAATTTGCAATCACAAATATATACACACAAAAGCTGGGTGAGGTTACTGATGAAGATGCCAGGCGAGAAGGATATCCGAGTGTAGAGGAGTATAAGCAGTCAATTTTATCGATCCATCCGGGTATGAAGTGGCAGCCAGAAATGAAAGTATGGGTACATGAGTATGCACCGGTGAAATGAATTGGAATCTGAGCACTGTTCGCCCTACCGAAAAGCGTTATTTTTTTGTCGTAAAAGAGGTTTATGTGATTGGAACTGAATTATTAGTTGATCAACAAGGAATTTGTACGGGAAAAATAAATACGATGGTCAGTGGACATGAAAAAGTGAGAAAGGTGCACGAATGGATTAAAAATAGTGGTGTTAGGAAAAATCAGGAGGTATGGGCATACGCAGACAGCGAAAATGATATTCCTTTATTTCAGTTCGTAAACCATCCAATTGTAGTAAATCCAAATACCAGCACGAAAAAAATTGCCGAGCAAAATCATTGGTTTATTTCGGCATAGATAGCATTCGTTCCACCGCAAAGTAAACTCAGAAACAGGGTCCTCATCTCATGCAGGAACCCTGTTTCTGAGTTATTTTGGCGGAATATTTGATTTGGAAATATCATTAAATATGCCGACGTACTGTTTTATGTCACCTACATTATTTTTTATCGCAGTTATGGTAATCCATCCGGGGTAGACAGCCCCGTTTTTTCGCTTATTCCAGATTTCGCCTTCCCAAAAGCCGTGTTCCTGTATGCCTGACCACATTTTTTCGTAAAAGTGGATATCATGTCTTCCGGATTGCAGGAAGTTTGGTTTTTCTCCAACTGCTTCTTCTTTTGTATAGCCAGTGATTCGCGTAAAGGCTGGATTTACATGTTGAATATCTAAATTCTTGTTCGTAACCATAATTCCTTCCGCAGTTCCCTCGATAATTTGTCTTTCAATATTCATTCGATCCTTGTAATACATGAAAATTACAATGACAAAGCTGACGAGTGCGAATTCAGAAAGCAGCATAAATGCGATCGCATGGTGTCCGGTAATATTGTTGACGGTCGTTAAAAGAAGTGGTGGGAAGAAACCGCCCAATCCCCCCATGGCAGAGACGATACCGTTTACAATCCCGGCTTGATTGGAGAAGTATAATGGAACAAGTTTAAAAATAGTCCCATTACCGATTCCGACAGTTACACCAACGGCAAGTGCTCCGACAGTGTACCATTCGATATTCGGTGAAAATGACAGTAACACTCCGGAGAAGGTAACCCCAGCAAAAACAAACATTAAAATGATAAATGCATTAAATTTATCTGCCAGCAAGCCCCCAATTGGACGCAGTAACGTTGCAATCGCAATAAAAATAGCTGTTCGTATCCCCGCATCGACAGGTTCTAATCCGAAATTTTCGACTAAAAAGCTGGGGAGGAACATTGTAAACGCAACAAAGGCACCAAATGTAATGAAATAAAACAGGCTGAGAAACCATAATGTCGTATTTTGGTAAACCCCTTTTATTTGTTCGGCCATCGATTTTTTTACTTTTGCTTCCTGTCTGTCCCCAAAAATAAAAATCAGTGCAGCAAAGACAAGCAGTAAAAGGATAAACAGTCGAACGGTACTTACCCAGCCGATATGTTGTGCGATAATCGGAGCGGTAAATGTTGTGAGTGCCGTACCAATATTACCAACCCCATAAATCCCGTTGACAAACCCATGTTTTTCTTTTGGAAAATACTTTGGCAGGGAGGTAACACCAATGGAGAAAGTCGCTCCCCCTACACCTAGGATTAGGCCACCAATAACCAAATCTGCAAACGAATCAGCCATACTGATAAAAAATACCGGAAATAAAAGAATGAGTGTACTGATGAAGAAAAGCATTCGTGATCCTAATCGGTCTGTGTAGATGCCGATGGGAATCCTGAGCAATGACCCTAGAATAACCGGAATTGCTGTTACAAATGACGCCTGTCCACTCGTTAAGGCGATATCCCCCTGAATAAAAGGCATTAAGGAAGAAATTAAAACCCAGACCATAAATCCAATAAAAAGACTCGAGGTTTGCAGTGTCAATTGAACAATTGGTTTTTTCATAAGTAGTTACTTCCTTTCCATATACATATTTTTTAGTATTTACCCTAGTTTAGTTAACTTTATTCTATAATAATGTGAAAAAAATCACAAATATAGTATTAGCCTATTTAATTATGACTAATTCGTGACTGACTTAGATTTTGTGACATATTTCACAACGATATGGTTTCGTCAATGATTAAATACAATTACATCGTTAAATTGTATTTTTTTGGAGGGAAAATGATGAAGAAACCGTCTCCGCTTTGGCAACGATTGAATTACCTGAAACCTAAAGAAATGTATTCGAATAATCATAGTCAGTTGCAGGAAGGAAATCGTGATTGGGAAAATGTGTATCGCAGAAGATGGCAGCATGATAAGGTTATTCGTTCCACACATGGCGTTAACTGTACCGGTTCATGTAGCTGGAATATTTATGTAAAGGATGGGATTGTCACATGGGAAGGGCAGCATTTAAATTACCCAACAACAGGTCCTGATATGCCGGAGTTTGAACCGCGCGGCTGTCCAAGGGGGGCAAGCTTTTCGTGGTATATCTATAGCCCATTGCGTGTGAAGTATCCCTATGTTCGGAAAAAATTATTGAATCTGTGGCGCGAAGCCCTTCAAGCACATGCCAGTCCACTAGAGGCGTGGGCAAGCATTGTAGAGGATAAAGAAAAGGCAACAAGCTATAAACAAGCAAGAGGAAAAGGCGGATTAGTTCGTGCGGAGTGGGAGGAAGTGACAAAACTTGTTGCTGCGTCTGTGCTTTATACAACAGTAAAATATGGACCTGACCGTAATGTTGGATTTTCTCCAATTCCAGCGATGTCCATGATCAGTCATGCTGCTGGAAGCCGGTTTATGTCATTAATCGGGGGACCGATGCTCAGCTTTTATGATTGGTATGCAGACCTACCACCTGCTTCCCCGCAAATTTGGGGAGATCAGACCGACGTCCCGGAAAGCTCAGACTGGTTTAATTCCGGCTATATTATGACATGGGGCTCGAATGTGCCGCTAACTCGTACACCAGATGCGCACTTCCTCGTCGAAGCACGTTATAAGGGAACGAAGGTGATTTCCGTCAGCCCGGACTATGCGGAATCGACAAAATTTGCCGATGAGTGGATGTCTGTTAAACAAGGGACAGATGGTGCTGTGGCAATGGCAATGGGACATGTGATTTTAACTGAATTTTATCAGAAGGAAATGACACCTTATTTTGCAGCATATGCAAAGACCTATACCGATTTTCCATTCTTGGTACGTCTGAAAAAAGAGAATGGCGCATATACAGCAGATCGCTTCCTGCATGCGAAGGATCTCGGAATCGATTCAGTGAACAATCAATGGAAGCCAGCGATGTTTAATTTGGCAACAGATGACTTTTCTATTCCACAGGGGACAATGGGTTCTCGTTGGGACGAGCGGGGAAAATGGAATTTACGCTTAGTGGATGAGAATACAAATGAAGCAATCGAACCTAGTTTAAGCTTTTTAGGAATGGAAGATGACATCGTTACAGTGAACATGCCATATTTTGATACCGAAACGAAAAAAGTTCTCCCACGTGCGGTTCCAGTTAAACAAGTAGAGCTAAATGGAAAAACGGCGTATATTGCAACGGTTTATGATTTAATGCTGGCAAACTACGGAATTGACCGTGGAATTGGTGGAGAAGTGGCAAGCTCCTATGATGAGATTGCACCGTTTTCTCCAGCCTGGCAGGAGCAGATCAGCGGTGTGGATCGCAATCTGGTTATTAAAATTGCCCGTGAATTTGCACAAAATGCGATTGATACACAGGGTCGCTCGATGATTATTATGGGTGCCGGGATTAATCATTGGTTCAATTCGGATACGATTTACCGTGCTGTTGTCAATCTTGTCCTATTGGTCGGAGCACAGGGCGTGAATGGTGGTGGCTGGGCTCATTATGTTGGTCAGGAAAAACTTAGACCTGCGGAAGGCTGGAATACCATTGCAACCGCAAAAGACTGGGGTTCACCCAAACTGCAAAATGGAACGTCATTTTTCTACTTTGCGACAGGGCAGTGGCGGTTTGAAGAATCACCCGTAAGTAATCTTGTCGCTGCAAATGTGGATAAAGCACGATATGATCATCACGGGGATTACAATGTACTTGCTGCACGTCTTGGCTGGCTGCCATCCTATCCGACCTTTAATAAAAATGGAATTGATCTTTATAATGAAGCGGTCAATAGTGGCAATGAAACAATTGATGAAATAGGAAAGTATGTTGCGAACCAGTTAAAAAGTAAAAAGCTGCTGTTTGCGATCGAGGATCCGGATGATGCAGTAAATTTTCCAAGAAACTTATTTGTCTGGCGTGCCAATTTAATTTCCAGTTCCGGAAAAGGGCATGAATACTTTTTAAAATATTTACTTGGAACATCGCACGGGCTGCTGAATTCAGATGAAGACAGCATTCGTCCAGAAGAAATTAAGTGGCGCAGGGAGGCACCTGAAGGCAAGCTGGATTTATTGATTAATCTCGATTTCCGGATGGCGGGAACAGCGTTGTATTCAGATGTGATTTTACCAGCTGCTACCTGGTATGAGAAACATGATTTATCCAGCACGGATATGCACCCATTCGTCCATCCATTTAATCCAGCCATCGCATCACCTTGGGAGGCAAAATCAGATTGGGATATTTTTAAGGAATTGGCAAAAGGTGTTTCTAGTTTAGCTGAGGAGCTGGATATGGAGCCGGTTAAGGAAGTAGTTGCATCCCCAATCCTGCATGATACTCCTGGCGAAATGGCTCAAGCCTATGGGGAAATTAAAGACTGGTCCAAAGGGGAATGTGAGCCAATTCCTGGTAAAACGATGCCACATATTACTGTTGCCAAGTACGATTACAAACAAATATATAGGAAAATGACATCTCTCGGAAAAGGTGTTGTAACCAAGGCCTATGGTGGAAAAGGCATTAATTGGGATATGGAGAAGGAATATGACCTCGTGAAGCGGACGATCGGCACCATTCAAGATGGCAGTATGGCAGACGGCTGTCCGGATATCACCAGTGCCAGAGATGCTTGCGAAGCTATTCTGATGCTTTCATCCACCACCAATGGAAAAGTAGCGGTTAAGGCCTGGGAAGCATTAGAGAAGAAAACGGATCTGGAGCTGAAGGATTTAGCTAGTGAAAGGGAAGAAGAATTATTTACCTTTGATCAAATCACGGCACAGCCTAAAACAGTCATCACGTCACCTGCATTCAGCGGTTCGGAAAAAGGGGGCAGAAGGTATTCGCCGTTTACCACAAATATAGAGCGAATGATTCCGTTTCGGACGATTACAGGAAGACAATCGTATTTTCTGGATCATGAGCTGATAAAAGAATTCGGGGAATCGATGGCAGTATTTAAGCCGATATTAAATGATTCGCCATTTAAAGCAAATCGACCTGAAGTGGAAGGAAAAGAGATTACGCTGAACTATTTAACCCCACATAATAAATGGTCGATTCACAGTATGTACTTTGACTCACAGCCAATGCTGACGCTTTTCAGAGGTGGACCAACAGTCTGGCTGAACAAGGATGACGCAGCAGAAGCAGATATTGAAGATAATGACTGGATTGAATGTTTTAACCGGAATGGCGTTGTTGTGGCCCGGGCTGTTGTTTCCCATCGGATCCCAAGAACGATGGCATTTATGCACCATGCACAGGATCGACATATCCATGTTCCTGGAACGAAATTAACGAAGAACCGTGGTGGAACACATAATAGTCCAACACGCATTCATGTGAAACCAACCCATATGATTGGTGGCTATGCGCAACTCTCCTATGGATTTAACTATTATGGTCCTACAGGAAATCAGCGTGACTTAAATGTTGTCATCAGAAAACTTGAGGAGGTTGATTGGCTTGAAGATTAAAGCACAGGTCGGAATGGTAATGAATCTGGATAAATGTATTGGTTGCCATACATGTAGTGTAACCTGCAAAAACACCTGGACTAATCGTCCGGGTGCGGAATATATGTATTTTAACAATGTGGAAACAAAGCCAGGAATTGGTTACCCGAAAGCATGGGAGGATCAGGAAAAATATAAAGGAGGCTGGGAGCTGGAACATGGCGAATTAAAGCTGAAATCCGGCTCTAAGGTAAAGCGTCTGATGAATCTGTTTTATAATCCAAATCAGCCAGAACTCGATGATTACTATGAACCATGGAACTATGATTATGAAACATTGACAAACAGCCCGGAGAAAAAGCATCAGCCAGTCGCACGTGCAAAATCAGCGATAACAGGAGAATTTATGGATCTCGAATGGGGGCCAAACTGGGAGGATGATCTGGCAGGGGCACACATAACCGGTCTTCGTGATCCAAACGTTGTGAAGATGGAAGAAACAATTAAGACAGAATTTGAAGATGTATTTATGATGTATCTTCCACGAATTTGTGAACACTGCATCAATGCACCATGTGTGTCTGCATGTCCATCTGGTGCGATGTATAAGCGGGATGAGGACGGGATTGTGCTTGTCGATCAGAATGCATGCCGGGCATGGCGTCACTGTGTAACATCCTGCCCTTACAAAAAAGTGTATTTTAATTGGCAGACGAATAAAGCGGAAAAATGTACGATGTGCTATCCAAGAATTGAAAATGGCCAGCCAACAATTTGTTCGGAAACCTGTGTAGGAAGGATCCGCTATATCGGAATAATGCTGTATGACGCAGATAAAGTATTGGAAGCGGCATCCATAACAGATGAAAAAGAACTTTACAATGCACAGCTAGGAATCTTTTTAGACCCAAATGATCCAGAGGTAATGAAAGAGGCGAAAAAAGCAGGAATTCCCATGGACTGGGTGGAAGCTGCACAGAAATCACCAATTTATAAAATGATTATCGATTGGAAGATTGCCTTACCACTTCATCCAGAATATCGCACCATGCCAATGGTATGGTATATTCCGCCACTTTCTCCGATCATGAATATGATTGAAGGAAAAGGCAGCACTGCAGATACGGAAGATATTTTCCCAGCAATTGATACTATGCGAATTCCAATTGAATATTTAGCAAATCTCCTGACAGCAGGGAATACCGAGCAAATTCGCATTGTCCTGAAAAAAATGGCTGTCATGCGCAGTTACATGCGTGCAGCAACTTCTGGTAAAGCCTATGATACGAGCCTCATCACCGAACTTGGATTAGAGGAAGAGGATATCAAGAAAATGTTCCGTCTACTCGCAATCGCAAAATATGAAGATCGCTTCGTTATTCCAAAAAGTCATAAGGAAGAAGTTGCCGATTTATATGAGGAACAAGGGGCATGTGGCCTCGACTTTGCTGGTGGCCCGGGAAGCTGTGGCGTACTTTCCTAATTAGATCATGAGGATGGGACATGAGTAAAATAATCATTCTAAATACTAACAATAAACTATCTTAGCGGAGGAAAGATACGTAGACTCCTTGAAAATACAAAGCAATTTTCTGTGTGCGATGCAGGCGCTGTCCCTTGTTCTGCGGGAGGATAGGCCTAGATGAGACCCTGCAGAACATAGTTCGGGGAGGCTCATCTAGGCCCGCATAAAGCGAAGTATATTTCTGAAGCGGATGATATGCAGTTACTTTTGATTAAAAAACTTTTGTCCCAGCCTCCCAATTTTAAAGGGGGCTTAATAATGAATCACCCAGAAAATTCCCTTATCTATCAACTGATTTCCTTCCTACTGCAATATCCGGATCGAAAGCTTAAGGAAATTTTACCTGAATTGCAAGCTGTGGTGGAAACGATAAATGATCAACAAATTCAAAAAAATTTTGATATGTTTTTGAATCAGTGTGCTGCCATGCCACTGGAAGTTTGGGTAGACCATTATATTACCCATTTTGATTTTGGAAAAACTACGAATCTTTATGTAACGTATTTAAAGCTTGGGGAACAGCGGGAAAGAGGTCTTGAACTCCTTAAACTGAAGAAATTCTACGAGGCTTGTGGATTTACGGTGACAGATAAAGAACTGCCGGATTATTTGCCCATCATTCTCGAGTTTTGTGCCAATGTGCCGGATGAAAAAAGCAATCAGCTCTTACAAATGCATGCTGGAGCAATACAGGAAATTTGCGAGAAATTA
The DNA here is from genome assembly GCF_059698015.1 of Oceanobacillus sp. NCCP-135. Lineage (NCBI taxonomy): Bacteria > Bacillati > Bacillota > Bacilli > Caryophanales > Bacillaceae > Oceanobacillus > Oceanobacillus sp. NCCP-135. The sequence continues at coordinate 131,840 of NZ_BAAKSZ010000007.1, forward strand.
CATGCAAGCAAAAGTCATTATGCGTATGTGTTTGATGTTTTAGGTTTGCAAATGGAGAAAAACGGGATAACGTTCAGCGAAGCAGAAGTAGAGAAGAAAGAGCGGGTTCCAGCCCTGCCATTCCATTCAGATAGAGAATCATTAATAAATACGATCAATTGGAATATCAGACTGCCAAAAGGGGGAAGCCCAAAATGAATGTACATGACTTTTTATGGGGCGTATTGCCATATATCATTTTGACACTATTTATTGGTGGTCATCTGTATCGGTACCAGCAGGATCAATTCGGCTGGACGACCAAATCCAGTGAATTTCTGGAGAAGAAGCGACTTCGGGTTGGGTCACAGCTGTTTCATTGGGGAATTATCTTTGTGTTTGGCGGACATGTCATGGGCATAATCATTCCCATCGGATTTTATCATGCTCTAGGGGTTTCGGAGCATTTTTACCATAACATGGCAATTATATTTGGCGTCCCAGCAGGTATTGCGGCATTGGCAGGACTTATGATGCTGACCTATCGAAGGGTAAGTGTAACAAGAATAAAGACAACGACATCATTGAGTGACTGGGTTTCCTTACTATTTCTATTGCTCGCTGTTCTAACAGGTTTGGCCGCAACTGGATTTAATGTGGATGCCAATGGGTTTGACTACCGGACAACCATTGCTCCATGGCTTAGAGGTCTGTTTGTGTTAAATATCCAGCCGGAGCTTATGGCAACTGTACCAATTGGCTTCAAGATTCATATTCTATCAACATTTGCTTTGTATGCTGTCTGGCCATTTACCAGATTGGTACATGTATTCAGTTTTCCCCTCAGATATGTGAAACGAAGCTATGTTATTTATAAACGGAGCGTTCCGGAAAAACAAGGTTAATGGATAAGTTTTTTGATAAAGACTAGGACTGTACCATAGGTTTGATCACCGAAAACAAAAGGACTCCCACTGCTCGTCCAACCGGAAAAAATGTGATAAGGTTGTGAATCTCATGCTAAGCAACAGCAAACTAAGTTCAGCAAAACGATTATCATTAAGAGAAGAAATAAAGAATCATAGCAATGCCGGGGACGTTGACAAAGCAAAAGCCCCCGTACAGGAATTAGAAACCTACCTGGCAGATTTAACTGAACGAAAGACAAATGACAGATTTCTGATTCTAACGACACTGGCGAAGTATTTTAGAAATAGAAATCATTACGATAAATCTGCAAGCTATAGCAGGCAGGCGATCAATCTAGCCAAAAAACTAGATAACGCTTATACAGAGGTTCTGATTGATACATATTTGGATTATGCAGGATTAGAGCGTGACTATGGCCAATTAGCGGATGCGCGGATACTCCTGGCAAAGCTGCTGCAGCTGCTGGAAACAACAAAATGGCAGGACCCAAGTGCTTTTGGACTAACATACATTAATTTAGGCAAAGTGTATCTCGATGAAGGAAATAGTCAGCTCGGGATCTTTCAATTGGAAAAGGCGCTGCATTATTTTCGCAAAAGCTATGCTGAAACGGACCCAATTATAGTTGAAACCATCCAGGCCATAGCGGAAGCTTCCATTCAAATGGAAAATTATCAGCATGCACTGTCCCTTTATCAGGATTTGCTAGAAGTCTATCAAAAAGAAGAGAATAAACTTTCTGTGGCAAAAACACGAATGAAGCTTGGTGAAATCTACTATTATCTTGATTTAAAAAAAGCGAAGGTCGCGATTACAGAAGCATTAAACATATTTGTAGCAGAATATGAAGGAAAACATCTGGATATCGCAAAAGCAAATTTAATGCTGGCTGAACTAGAAGAAAATGTAGGTGAATTAACGGAAAGCCTTGTGTATTATCAGCAATCACTTTTTCAGCTTGTGGATATCTATCAAGCGAATCATTTCCTGATCGTCTACACCTATTTAAAACTGGGAGGCCTATCCCTCCAGCTAAATGAGTTGGATACAGCAAAGGATTATTTTGAGAAAGGGTTCCCTCTTGCAACGGAATTTCCCAACATCAGATTATCATTTTTAATAGGCTTGGGAAAGGCTTATTCCAATCTGGGAATGCATGAAAAGGCAATTTCCATGTATCAGGAATTTTTACAGTATCTTGAAAAAGAGGGACGACAAAAAGCAAAGGGCTATGCGGATACGCTGCAGGCCATCGCAAGTAGTTTTCTGAAGCAAAGAAAATATAAAGCTGCTGACGCTTATTATGTAAAGGCATTGGCAAGTTATGAGCAACTAACAGGAAACAATGGATTAGAAACAGGCTTGATCCACATTCGATTGGCTAATTGCTATGAATATAAGCAAGAAAAGGATATAGATCAAGCATCGATCTATTTGGAAAAAGGAATTGGGATGCTTGAGAAGTATCCGCATCAACGTATGCTGGCTGAAGCTTATCATGCTGCAATAGACTTTTTTACACGTCATGGCAGGGAGGAAAAGCAAAGAGAGTATGCAGCGAAAGTTGTTCAGCTCACAGCAACAACTTGAGCATCAGTGAGAAGAAATAACGAGTGTTACGAATAGCAGACAAACGAGCCTGAGCCCTCTAGTATCTCCGTATTTCTGTAACAGCTCAAGGCTTTTAACCAACGCAAATCGATGTCGTTCTTCCTTTAAATAGGAAAATAGCAGAAAAAAGAGACACGGATAATGTCCCTTTTACGCTAGCATATATTGCAAATTTCAATGGGGCAGTTTTCGCAGCCATTTTCTTCCTTTAAGTATTCCACGTTTTTAACAAGGATTTTTTTTGCGGGCTGCATTTCGATAATGTCGAGCTTCCTAAGTTCACCGAGCATTCGATTTACACTCTCACGTGTGCATGAACAGAACTTAGCCAGCTCCTGATTGGTTAAAGGGATATCTATTAGAATCCCATTGTTTTTCATTACCCCAAAGCTGTTGGTAAAACGGATCAGTGTTGAATACAGTGCACCTTTTTTTCCATTTAATAAAAGGTCTCTAATTTTGGATTGGAATTTCCTCATATGATTACTGGTCCATTTCATTGCTTCAATGGCTAAGGGACCATTTTTCATTAATTCCGTTTCCAACGTTTCCTTATCAATCGCTAATACTTCACCAGACTCGATTACTCTAGCGCTCAAGAAGTATTTAGGATTAGCTGTGAATAGCGTTAATTCACCGATGATATCATTGTTTGTGCAAATTCTAAGTGATAACTCTTTCCCGTCCGAGGTGAGCTTGCTAATATGGATGATACCTGATTTTATTAAATAAATTTCATGTGCATCCATTCCTTCATGGAAAAGAAAACGATCCTTCTCGATTCTTTTGAGATTTCCGATAGCATAAAGTAGGGTGCGAAATTCCTCAGATATTACCTCATTGTTCTGATGGTTAACAAGTGAACTCAAGTGCATAGCAATCATCCCCTTATTTTCATCTATACATCTAGTTTAACACTTATCATGTGGTATAAATGCTGGGGAAATTACAAAAATGTGAACTTTTTCACGTTAATTAGGATGCAATTGACGGCATATTTTAGCCAGAAAACTATCGGTACAGCCACATTTTATAAGAGAATATGCACTACAATTAGGAAAAACATGGTTAGCCCAAGTCTTAAATGAAGCCATCGTTTCGGTGCGGATGGCTTTATTCGCCGCATCCACCCACTAATTACAACACATGCAAGTATGATCCCTGTTAAAAGCCCACTCAGGATTTTCGGCTGGTGCAGGTGAAAACCAAACGTATCAAGAACCAATATGGCGTGAATTGTAATGATGACAAGCGCCATTGTGCCAATCCATCTGTGAAATGGCATTACTTTCTTGGAAAAATTCGCAAACCTGATTTTTTTGCTCCGATCCGCTGAATTGCGAATTGTGGAAAAAACGGCATGCCTTGTCCAATTAAATAATACAAAAATCAAGCCAATCATTCCGAATAAAATAGGTAGTTGAATATGCGGAAATCCATTACTGAACATGACTTTCCATAACGCTGTAAGGAGTACAAAAAGGTTGAAGTAAAACCACTTGTTCATAGGAGCCTCCCTTAGACGAAGTTGTTCTGTACTGTGAGAACTTTTCACTGTCTAGTTCTGTACTGTGTGGGTAAATTATATCATAAAGGTTTGCTTTTAGGATGTGAGGTAGAACACGATGCAGAGAATTTAAAGGGAGCATAGAGAAAACTTGAGAGGGGGGTGTGGTTTATCATTTTGTTTCATGCTCATTTAACTTTTTCATAGCTGAAACCCTCCAATCGCTATTTCCTGCTTAACTCTTATGTTGGGTTGATAGATACTGGAGCGAAGTTGAGAGAAAAGGATGTGAAGTTGAGACAAAAGGGTAGAAAGTTGAGAGGACAGGGTAGGAAGTTGAGAGAACATGATAAAAAGTTGAGAGATAAGTCAACTTATAGCTTTCACTCTCAACTAACAGTACTTATCTCTCAACTATAGGCATTATCTCTCAACTAACAGTACTTATCTCTCAACTATAGGCATTATCTCTCAACTAACAGTACTTATCTCTCAACTATAGGCATTCTTCTCCTTTTCATAGTTAAACCTCACTTATCTCCCTCCGTAAAACCGGGGTTTATTTGTGATATTATACCATGTCACGTATGTCTTTGATATAATCATAAGTATCAATTAAATGAATAGTATAATGGAGGTTGGAGCAGATGTATAATGAACCAATTTTTTTACAGCCCGTATTGCAGGAACGTATCTGGGGTGGTGAAAAGCTGCACACGGAATACGGCTACGCTATTCCATCAGATAAGACCGGGGAGGCCTGGGTGATTTCCGCCCATCCGAATGGACCTAGTGTTATAGAAAATGGACCACTTGCTGGCAAAACACTAATGGAAGCTTGGAAGCAGCATGGTGAATTATTTAATAAAGCTCCCGATAATAAAGAGGAGTATCCATTGCTTGTAAAAATATTGGATGCAGCTGACGATTTGTCTGTCCAAGTGCATCCCGATGATCAATTTGCTCGAGAAGTTGAGGGAGAACCATACGGGAAAACAGAATGCTGGTATGTGCTACAGGCAGAACCGAATGCACATCTTGTGTTGGGGCATCATGCAACGACCCGAGAAGAATTGGAGCGAATGATGGATCATGGCGAATGGGAAAAACTGCTTCAATATAAACAGGTGCAGGCGGGAGATTTTGTCTATGTTCCAAGTGGCACAATTCATGCTATTGGAAAAGGCATTGTCATCCTTGAAACACAGCAAAGCTCTGATATTACCTATCGAGTGTATGATTATGATCGTAAGGATACAGCAGGCAAGACAAGGGAGTTGCATCTAGAAAGGTCAAAAGAAGTAATCGCAGTACCACACCGACCAGCGGAAAGTAAGCAGCGTGAAGCGTTAGCTGGTGATCTAACAATTAAAAAGCTAGTAGAGGAAAAATACTTTACGGTGTATCATTGGGAGTTGACTGGGAGTGTCAGTCGTAAATTGGAGCATGATTTCCTGCAGGTGAGTGTAATTGAAGGAAGCGCCCGAATAACAGTTGGAGAGAGAACATTCCAAGCCAAAAAAGGCAGCCATTTTATTTTGCCACATGGGGTAAATGAATATGAAATTTCTGGAAATGCACAGTTTGTCGTGTCACATACGTAGGGGGGAGAAGGTTAAATGAATATTGGTGCAATCGAAGCTGGTGGAACAAAATTTGTCTGTGGAATTGGGAATGAGCATGGGGAGATTTTCGAAAAAATAAGTATCCCGACAAGGAAGCCGGAAGAAACGATGAAGGATGTTTTTCAGTTTTTTGCTGGAAAACAGCTGGAACGAATGGGAATTGGCTCCTTTGGTCCGATACAGGTTAATCGTGACAGGTCAGATTATGGGACGATTTTGGAAACGCCGAAAACAGCCTGGAAATATTTTCCGTTGCTTGAAGAAGTAAAAAAGAATTTTTCCAAAGATATGCCAATTGTTGTCGATACAGATGTGAATGCGGCAGCGTTTGGAGAAATGAAGTGGGGAGCGGCAAAAGGGCTTGATTCCTGTGTGTATTTTACAGTAGGAACCGGGATCGGCGCGGGTGCTGTTGTCCGTGGGAAGCTGGTACATGGGCTACTGCATCCGGAAGCTGGACATATGTTTGTAAAACGCCATCCGGATGATGAATTTGAAGGAAGCTGCCCATATCATGGCGATTGCTTGGAGGGGCTTGCTTCAGGTACAGCAATGTATGCAAGATGGGGCAAAGCAGGTGTGGATATACATAATGAAGACGCCTGGGATATCGAGGCGTATTATTTGGCGCAGACAGCGATAAATGCACTGCTCACATACGCTCCGGAAAAAATTATCTTTGGGGGAGGCGTTTTAAATCACTCTGGTTTAATTGAAAATGTGAGGGAGCAATTTTCGAAACTGTTGAATGGCTACATTAAAAAAGATGAAGTAAGTGAAGATGTAGATAACTATATTGTGCTTCCAGGGCTTGGTTCAGAAGCTGGACTTAAAGGGAGTTTGGCTCTTGTGTTGTAGGGTGCAGGATTCAACTGATAAAGGGAAATTCAAGCAAAAAAAGCTGTTAGCAGTACCATGCTGCTAACAGCTTTTTTGAACGCCCCCAAAAGAATAGCAAAAACAGGATTCAAAGTGTACCTTGATTCGCTTTAATTTGCTTGCTCTGTTAAGTAATACTTGCTAAAATTCAGTTAAATCATCGATAATGGAGGTTTAGAAAATGACAACCTTGGATAAAAATAAAACCTACACCCTAGATGAATTCTTACTATACGTCAAAGAAGAGCGCGTAGAATTATATGAAGGTATCCCTGTTTTTATGGCACCCGCTTCTTTCCAACACGAAAACGTCATTGCAAATGTAATGGGAGAGTTCAGAATTGCACTCAAAGGTAGTAAATGTCTCATATTTGGCAGCAATCTACAGGTTGTTTTCCCTTTTAAAGATGAAAAGAAAGGAAAAGACGATGTAGTTGTATTACCTGACATTTCCATTGTATGTGACACGAGCAAACTTCGTAATAAGCGTTGTAACGGTGCACCGGATTTGGTTGTTGAAGTGCTGTCACCTAGCACCGGACGTAACGACCGCTTGTTAAAACGAAATTACTATGAAAAGGCTGGTGTAAAAGAGTACTTAATCGTTGATGAACAAAATCAACACATTGAAAAATATCTTCTCCATGAGGATTCACTTAAGCTGGAAGAAATCTATGCAAACGAAAATCAGCCTTTCATTTCAACATGCTTCCCGAACATTAATTTATCTCTTGATGATATATTTTCTTTTAAGAAAATCGATTAATAATAGCTATTTGCCACACCCGAATATTTCTGAAAGTTTTTAATGGTTGTCCCGGGGGATTAAGAACAGAAATCTTCAATTGATCAGTTATCACCTGTCAAACTTTCCCGGGTTGTTCAACAAAGTCCGACACCCCCTTTTTACGAAATCTGTGGTCATAATTTTTTTGATTTATCACGCATTAACGGGTTGTAATACCCCCACCTCCAAGCGTGAGAAATCCCAAACGTGAAGGTGGGGGAATCCCTTGTGTCATACCCTTGCAGTATATACAGTCCGTATATTTCCTGATTTTGTTCAAGGCTCCCGAAGTAGTATTATTGGACAACTAATTACGCTAAATTGCCCTATAACTGTTAATTTTATTTTAGCTTAGTGAATTATTTAATAGAAGGCTAATGTTTAGTAATAGTTCTAAAACACATACTTAGAAAGCGGATTCATTCTATAGTAAAATAGTAATATACCAATCTACGAGGATAAACTTGAAATGAAGGCAAAGCAAACGGTTTATGTCAATGAATTTACGGATGGGATTCTTGATCCGGCATTGTCCGATAGACCACCTCGCTAAGCCCAAATCACCTCTATGATTGTTTATATTGACAATAAATATTCTATAAATCCCTTCAAGCTTGGCAAGAAACAGCATTCTCCATTAGAATAGTAGATAAGTGAAACTTTTGTCTAAATGAATCGTAGAACTAAGTACTGGATTATACAATTACAATTTCAGTTATACTATTTATTAGTGGAATTTTAAAATAGGAGTTGGAAAACATGAGAGGATTTTTTCAATTTATATTGCGGTCCACTGCAGCTTCAAGTGGTGCTGTAGTGATAGGGCTGTTAAGCTTTTTTGCCTTTAGTCAAACCTTTCTCATTTCCAGTCTGTATGCCCTGGCTGGTGGAGCGGTTCTATATGTATCTGTAAAGCAAATTGGAAACTTCCGCTTACTACAAAAAGAAGGTCTAAGTCGAAAAGAATTTAAATATATCAAAAAAAATCTGAAGGAAGCAAAATATAAACTATCCCGCCTGCAGAAAGCGTTACTGCAAGTGAAGAGTCTTGATCAGGCAAAGCAGAACTTCGAAATTATTCGTACGGTACGTAAAATTTATTCAAATACAAAAAAGGAACCGAAACGTTTTTATCAGGCTGAGGGATTTTATTATAAAAACCTGGATTCACTTGTTGAAATAACGGAAAAATACGTATATCTATCGTCACAGCCTGCAAAATCACGGGAAATGGCAGAATCTCTGTTGGATACAAAAAGGACAATCAGAAGTTTAAATGAAACCGTGAAGAAGGATTTACACATCATGTTAAAGGATGATGTGGAAACATTGCATTTTGAGCTTGATGTGGCCAAGCAATCATTGAACAGAACGAATCAGAATAATGGGAGTGTCTTAAAATGAATGAACATAATGAAAGCAAACGTTCCAATACCATCGATGAGCTACTGGCCAATCCGTTTGGGGAAAATGGTTTTACGGAGCAAGCAAATGAGATGCGACAGGCTGAGGACAAGCCTACGAATGTGATCGATACATTGCCTGAAGCAAGCAAAAGGAAGGCAATCCAGCTGGCAAGTCAAATTGATCCAAATGATGCCCTGTCCATTTCCGCATTTGGAACAGAGGCGCAATCAAAGCTGTTGGACTTTTCCCATCATATGCTTGACCATGTTCAAAATAAAGACGCTGGTGAAATTGGGGGAATTTTAACAGATCTAATGAAAAAATTGGAGCAGGTTAATCCAGAGGAACTCAAGCCTGAAAAACGAGGCTTGCTTTCACGTATGTTTGGCAAAATTTCAAGCTCTGTGAATGAGATTCTTTCAAAATACCAAAAAACCGGTGCACAAATTGATCGGATTAGTGTGAAGCTTGAACATAGTAAAAATGCATTACAAACCGATAACGGTATGCTTGATAAGATGTTTGATAAAAACCGGGATTATTATGATGCCTTAAATATTTATATTGCTGCTGGTGAGGTAAAGCTTCATGAGCTGGAAACGAAGGCGATCCCAGAGCTAAAACGAAAAGCGGAACTTAGCCAAAATCAAATGGATTTTCAAGAAGTAAATGACTTGCTGCAATTTGCCGAGAGACTTGATAAGCGGACACATGATTTAAAATTAAGTCGACAAATAACCATGCAAAGTGCACCACAAATTCGTTTAATTCAAAATACGAATCAGGCACTGGTTGAAAAGATCCAAGCCTCTATTCTGACGGCTATCCCACTTTGGAAAAATCAAATTGCAATTGCCTTAACCCTGCTTCGTCAGCGCAATGCAGTTGAAGCACAAAAACAAGTATCCAAGACAACCAATGATTTATTGCTCAAAAATGCGGAGATGCTAAAGGCGAATACAATTGAAACAGCAAAGGAAAATGAACGGGGTCTTGTTGATATTGAAACATTAAAGCAGACACAGGAGCATTTGGTTACTACAATAGAGGAAACATTACAGATTCAGACAGAGGGGCGTGAAAAACGGCATCAGGCCGAACGGGAATTGGTTGGCATGGAAGATGAATTGAAGCAGAAGATGCTGGAACTGAGGTAAAAATTATAATAATAAAACTGCTGGAATGAACGCAGACTCCAGCAGTTTTTTGGTGATAGTACCATTTATTTTTTAAATTTACTCCCATTGCTTTTTGCCCTTAAATGTTTCATCAGATTAGATGATTTTTGTGCTGCTTTTTTTGTTGCTGCATCATTAATGGAGGTGATGACAAACTCACCATTTCTTATTTCGATGTTGAAGTGGGTGTCCACATCGCTGTCCTTTGGCAATGTACTCTTCGGGACAATCAACTCTTCTTTGATTTCTTCAATAAGTATAACAGCTTTATCATTATCTTCAAATCGATCAAGTATGCCTTTCATTTTTTAGCCTCCTACACATGCTAAGTCCTGACTGATAATATCATCCACTCTCGCCGGACCTATTCCTTTTATTTTAACTAAGCCATTAACAGTATGATAGGGTCTCAAATCAATTAAATCCTGTGCTCTTTCTGCTCCAATGTGAATGATTTCCTGTATTTCCTCAATCGATGCTTCATTGATATTTACGCAACTGGTTTGGGAGACCTCTTTATCAGTCTCGCTTTCTTCACTGCTCTCAGGACTGCTTACTGATCCCGTTTTTTTTGGACTAATGGTTCCATCTTTGTTTGTCAGAATATCATAGTCTACACCATCTGTCGTAACAATAATCGTGCCATGCACAGCTGTCCCGTATAAGTTTATCCCTAAATTTTGAATCAGGGAGACTACTTCTGAATGGGGATGTCCATAGCTGTTATCAGCACCTGCGCTATAAATCGCAACAGCTGGATGCACTGCTTTTATGAATGACGGGTCGCTTGATGTAGTTGAACCATGGTGGCCCAGCTGCAGGATATCTGCCTGGACATCAACGCCACTGTTTAGCATTTGTAATTCATCACTTTTTCCAGCATCCCCTGTGAATACAAATTTGATATTCCCATAGGAGAACTTTAATGAAATGGATTCTTCATTTGATTTGCCGGAAATACTGCTCGGATAGAGTACATTTATCTGCATTGGACCGATTTCAAATTCCTCTTTCATCCTTGGTTCATGGAAGTCAGCACCACTCGATATAACAGCCTCCATTGCACGCTGAAATGTTTGTGAGGAGCTTTCATTTCCAGATAACCAGACCTCGCCTGTTTCATATGTATTCACGATTTCCGCCAGCTGGCCAATATGGTCGGCATCTGGATGAGAAACGATGATCAAATCAATCAAGGAAATGTTTTGCTCGGCAAGGTAATTGACCACATCATTGCGCTTCCAGTCCCCTGTATCATATAAAATAGTATAGGAATTATTCTGGTCCTCATATTGAAAAAGGGTTGCATCAGCCTGTCCTGCATCAATATAGTGCACCTTTAATTCGGCTAAGGAGGTAGCGTCTGATGTATTCGCATTCTCCTCAGTAGTGGTTTTTCCTTCTGTTTTCTTTTTCGCTTTAGCTGTTGCTTCATTATTCTCGACTGCAGCTGATTCCGTTGGGTTTTCATCATTCGTTTTTGCTGTTGTGTTGTCCCCAGATTCCTGTCCACACGCTACTAGGACGATAGCTAGAATCATTGTTAGTAGTAATTTCTTATACACGTTATTTCCCCCAAAAATGCTTTTGTTCATCATTTAATAGCGTATCAGAATTTGCGTGGCAAAGATAGATGAATTTTGTCGGAAGGATGGGATGGAAAAAAAGTTAGAACCATGTAAAATTGTATTTTCCAATGGTAATGAAGGGTGATTGGAAGGATTTGCCCTAGAGGAAAATTCAATTTTTCGTAAGAGTTGGCTGCTGGTTTTGGAATTTTACAGATGTGCACTTATTCATCAGCACTGGCATAATGGGGGAAATGCTGGAGGGAAGTTCATGCTGAAAAATATGGTTGTTTACTTACAGGTTATTGTATTTCTTTTTCCACTTGGGTCAGAATCTATCCAATACAATGGTGTGCTGGATCGCTTTGAACAGCAGCAGGCTGTTATTCTGATAGAAGAATTGAACGTGGAGTTGATTTTACCCAAAGATAAATTGCCATCCGGGAGTATAGAAAATACATGGTTTACAATGGAGAAACATGGCAACGCTTTTGAAATTGTTTCTATTAATGGTAAAACAACGTTGGAAGAGGCTGAAAAGACAAGGGATTTAATGGAGAAAATGAGAAAATAGCATTAAAATAATTGATATTTCTAAAAAATCTATTCATACTGGAGGTAGTATGCTATAAGGGGGAAAACATGATGGAATCTTTATTTCAGAAGCATGTAGAGACGTTTACATTTTACGATGGAGAAGGAAATAAGATCGAACGAAATACCGAGGTACGTTTTGATCCACTCACAGGTGAATCCTCACGCTTGGTTTTTGATCCGGAAGTGACACTCACACCACCGGATTACACGGAACCTGCAGAACAGTCTGGTGGGAAGAATTGTCCGTTTTGTCCAGAAAATATTCATCAATTAACGCCTGTTTTTCCCAAAGAAATTGCTCCTGAGGGGCGTATTTCACAAGGGGAATCGATTGGGTTTCCCAATCTATTTCCATACAGCAAGCATAATGGGGTAGTAGTTTTTTCCAAGGATCACTATGTTCGCTTACAGGAATTTACAACTACGATGATAAAAGATGCATTTAGCGCAGCACAAACGTACATTAAGCGTGTAGTAGCGATAGAGGAAAAGGATGTGTATGCATCAATCAACTGGAATTATCTACCATATTCAGGTGGAAGTATTCTCCATCCACATCTGCATGTGCTCGTATCTGAATCTGCAACGAATTATCAAAGCCATTTTGAACGAAAAGCAAGGGCGTTCAAAGAAAATCACGGGAAGGATTACTTGACGTACCTTATGGAAATGGAGAAAGAGAAGGAGGAGCGTTGGATTGGAGAAAAAGGCAATGTAGTATGGATGCACGCATTTGCTCCGAAAAGCCATAATGACTTTCTGGCTGTTTTTCCGAAAGCCACCTCTATTGATGAAATAGATGAACAGGATTGGTCTGATTTTGCTGAAGGATTAAAAGCTATATTTTCAGCATTGACAGAACAGGGATTTGCCAGTTTTAATCTGGTATTTACCGCATCAAATGAGGGTTCACCAGTTCATGCACGGTTGATCCCAAGGCTTACACTTGGTGGTCTTGACACAAGTGATATGAGCTTTTTCCAAGCATTGCACCTGGAACCCCTTTCGTATAAGAAGCCGGAAGATATAGCTGCAAAGGCGAGAGTGCATTTTAAGAAAAATGAGTAGGTTAATACAGAAAAACCCAATCATGGAAGTAACGATTGGGTTTTCCTTGTATTTTTCGGAGAGTCTTTTGTACTGGAGAGTTTATTAGATATACCTATTAAAATTCTTATTACCCCATTTGAATAGAAAACATTCCTAACTCTATTATCAGATCTTCAATTCATTATCAATCTCATCCGTATCATAATTTTCCCCGAAAAGTTTTTTCATTCGAGTATGTGCCTGGTATTTCATCGTATCATCTATACTTGAAATCACACTGTACAATGCCCGGATGATCACTGCAGCATCATCTGCAAAACCGACTACGGGCAGGGCATCTGGTATTAGGTCGATTGGCAGTATCAAATAACCAAGCGCACCAGCAATTGTCCATTTTGCTGACGTTGGAGTGTCCGGACTTTTAAAGGCATTAAATAATAACAGGCTGTAATAGGAAACTTTAATGCCCATCTTTTTTGCATACTTTACTAGTTTTGCAATATATTTTTTCTCGGAAAAGTGCTTTTTGCTTTTTTTTATGGCTTTATCGGGGTTGAAATTGTCCAATTTAATTTCATGTTGTTTTTCTTTTCTCATATTCTGTCCACCTTGTGATTGATAGTTTAAATTTTAGTTGAATCAAGATAGCCGGACAATTAAAAACCAATCGCTGTTAATGAACGATTGGTTCTTAACCATGTATGATTACTAAATCTTTTCATCACGAACACCAACAGTTTCCCCCACCCCTTCTTCCTCCCAGCCTTTACAAACATCAACCCATTCCTTTGCAAATGAAAAAGCAAATAATTCATCACAGGTTAATTCAATTGCTGAGTTGGTGCTGCCACATGCCGGAAATAAACTTGCAAAGCGCTTCATGGAAATATCCAGATAGACATCTAGAACATTTGCCAATCCAAAAGGACAGACGCCGCCGATTGTATGTCCTGTTTGTTCTAAAACTTCGTCGGGTGAAAGCATACGTGCCTTGAAGTTAAACTGTTGTCGAAATTTTTTGTTGTCAATTTTAGCGTCACCTGCTGTAACAACTAGGATCGCTTTAGCTGCTTCTCCTCTGAATGATAATGTTTTTGCAATACGTGCAGGTATAACTCCAATTGTATCTGCTGCCTGCTGAACCGTTGCACTTGAAGAATCGAATTCCATAACATCTTGATCCCGGTTCCACTGTTTGAAATGTTCCTTCACTATTTCTATTGACATTTATATGCATCCTCTCACGTCTGATGTTATGAAGTATAATATCATGCATTATCGTACCAAGGCAAAAGACGTGATCGGTAAAGCGTACATATTTATTTTTTATATAAATATAAAGTTAAAAGTGAAAGTGAGATTATTATTGTCTGCGGGAAGCTTTTTTATTCCCATCCCTTACCTTCTTGATCATCCAAAACAATGCCCTTTTAGATCTCACATAATGTAATACTGGTTTTGTATCGAGAATATTTTCGGGGAAATACGAGGTCATCGTCTGTGTTTCTACATCTGCTCTCGCTTCCTGGATTTCCCATTTTCGATGATGAATCCCTCCGCTAAATAAAGAACCATTCCGATAGGTATAAAGAAAATAACGTTCCATTAACCAATGATTAAGACTCTCTTTTTCAGGATAAAAGGGAGCTCCAATTGGTTGATAGCTTCCTTTAAAAGCAGCAGATTTCTTCCCTACTCTTCTAGATGAAAAGGAAAAACTACTTGCTTCTTTTTTCATTTCCATTCGTGCATAAAAATAAGGTAATGTCGCCATCCTTGCACCTATAACCGCATGCAATTTACTGGCATCCAGACTGAAAAAATAGATTCCTGAAATCCCGCTATGTTTTACATAGGTACGTACATTTAATTCCAAAAAAGAATGGAGGTATGGAAGCTGTGGCATTTTGCGAAGGCGCAGTGCACTTACTTTAAATGGAATGATGGAAATCCAGGCATGTCCATCATATGTATCGAGTTCCAGTCCAGGCGGCAGTTGGGTCACCATTATGTCAGCTGAGATAGGCCAATGCATAAATAATAGATGATCCCATTGCTGCATCATCATCCAAGGCCCTTTGGGAAGCTGATATTCCCGGTGTCCAGTGCGTTTTAAGATCTTATTATACATGGTCTGCCTCCCATAGAGCTTTTATAATCTACTGTTTAGTATGATCAGCAGTAGATGTTTTATCCGAAGAACTTTTCAGGGTGAAAAAAGGATGAATTATATATTGGAATCGGGACAAAATAGTTTTGTGTTACTTTACCATGAAAAAGGAGGGTCAGTCATGAATGATAACAACAATAAGCGTAACAACCGTAGGAACAACAATAATAATCAAAATCAGAATGTAAATAACGTTGAATTCGCCAATGAAAATGAATTTAACGATATCGATTTTGATAACAATGATAACAATAATAACAACGAAAACAACAGAAACAACAACAGAAAAAACAATAATAACAATCGTAGATAACGGAAAGAAAACCTGTATCTGAGGCTTTGGATATAGGTTTTTTTATCCCATGATTGTTGACTACGCTTTACATTGCCTGCTAACAATGACCCTTTTCTTCGTCCACCTCTTTGCGGCAGATGTCACCCTTGATTTTCAAATTGACATTAAAAAGTCACAGCGATATAGTTAAGCTAGCTGAAAGGATGGGGACAAATGGAAGCAATAGCACCAATCTTAATTAAAAATGCAAAAATATATACTGAAGATGCCATGATTGAAAATGGCTACATACTGCTTGAAAATGGAAAAATAGAGTCTATTTCTGTTGTGAAACCAGTGGACATGCCGGGAAATATGAAGGTAATTGATGGAACCGATTTAAGTGTCATCCCCGGGTTTATCGATGGACACATCCACGGGGCAGCTGGTGCAGATGTGATGGATGCGACGGAAGAAGCGTTGGATACAATGGCTAGCTTCCTGCCTGGTGAGGGAACGACGAGTTTTCTGGCAACAACTATTACCCAATCACCAGAAAACATTGAAAATGCATTAGTGAATACGGCGAATTATAAAAACAAGCCAGGTCAAGCGGAAATGATCGGTGTCCATTTGGAAGGACCGTTTATTGAAAAAAGTAAAGCTGGAGCGCAACCACTTGAATATATTGAGGAACCTAGTCTGGAGCAATTTAATAAATGGCAGCTTTTGTCAGGTGGAAAAATAAAAACGATCACCATGGCACCAGAGCATGATGCAGATGGGTCATTTATTCATGCTTTACATGAAACAGGTGTAAATGTGTCTGCTGGACATACGGGTACAAATTTTGCCGGAATGAAAGTGGCAGTATCCCGTGGTGTTCGTCAATTGACACATCTTTGCAATGCAATGGCAGGGATTCATCATCGAGATGTTGGTGTTGTTGGGGCGGCTTTTCAATTGCAGGAATTGCGGGCAGAACTAATTGCTGATGGAATTCATGTTGCACCAGAGATGCTGCAAATAATTTATAATGCGATGGGAAGCGAGCGAATTATTTTAATAACGGATGCGATGCGTGCCAAAGGATTGTCAGCCGGAGACTATGAACTTGGTGGACAGCCTGTGAAGGTTTCGGATACACGAGCCTTACTGGAAAATGGCTCATTGGCTGGAAGCATCTTAAAAATGCATGAGGGTGCAAAACAGATGCTCCAGTTAGATGGAGTATCATTGGAAAATATCATTGAAATGGCCTCCGTGAATCCGGCAAAGCAGCTTGGAGTTTTTGAGGCAAAAGGAAGCATTGCACCTGGTAAAGCTGCAGATGTTTTGGTGGTGGATGAGGAGCTGCAAGTTAAATATACTATTTGTGGCGGTGTAGTGGGATTTGTTGGAGAGTAGGTAGGAAAAGTGTGATTCTATGCCCTGATCTCTATTATTTTTGGATAAAAAGCTGTTAGTCTGATAGCGCATGATGTAATGCTGTTGAGACTAGCAGTTTTTTATTTTTCAAAAAAAAACAAGAATTTCATTTTTATCTCTCTAACAACCACTCATTTCAGTATTTTGTCCTAGAAGAAAATTAAATTTTAATACCCTGGATCCCCATCAAACACACTTTTTAGCCTTTTGATTTTTCTATTAAACTACCTTATCTTATAGACATCACAGAGAAAGGAGAGAACTTTGCAATATATAGCGTATCAATTTTCATCTAGTAAGAATCCAAGGAATGATTTATAATAAAAACAGGGAGTGAAGCGTATGGAAAATAATGAAATTTTAAATGCGATCCTGAATCAACAGAAAGAATTTCAAGAAGAATTTAGAAGTGAAATTAGCACGGTGAAGAGTGAAATTAATACTGTGAAAAATGAATTAAAAACTATGAAGAGTGAAATTAATACTGTGAAAAATGAATTAAAAACTATGAAGAGTGAAATTAGCACTGTGAAAAATGAAATCAATACTGTGAAGAGTGAATTTAAAAAGCATGATCAGCGCTTTGATAGTATTGATGAAAGATTTAACGTAATGGACGAAAAATTTGGAGGAATAGATGAAAGATTTAATGAATTGGACCAAAAGGTAGATCCCCATATATCGCAAACAATTAATGCTACAAATACACTGTTTGATAAATTAAACAACATGAATGAAAAGCTGGATAAAAATATTGTGACCAGATTTGAATTAGATTTTCAATCTGAGAAAATTCGTAATTTGGAAAAAGAGGTTTTTAAGCTTAAACAACAATAAAGATAGCACCTTCTTTCACATTCGATAGGATTGAAATTATAATAATAATAAAAGCTGTTAAAACCATCATGCTTATTGTTCATGCCATATAGTCGAACAGCTTTTATTTTTCATAAATAGTAATTTTATTCTTGAACAGAAAGAATTCTGTATTTATTCATTTGATATCAAATGCTGTGTTTTTCAGTATTCTCAAAAGGGGATTGCCCTTTACTGCTTTATCACTTCAGCGCATCAGGGGACTGACCCAAATAATCCCATCTAGTAAGAATCCAAGGAATGATTTATAATAAAAACAGGGAGTGAAGCGTATGGAAAATAATGAAATTTTAAATGCGATCCTGAATCAACAGAAAGAATTTCAAGAAGAATTTAGAAGTGAAATTAGCACGGTGAAAAATGAATTAAAAACGGTGAATAGTGAATTAAAAAAGCATGATCAACGTTTTAATAGTATCGATGGAAGATTTAATGTAATGGACGAAAAATTTGCGGAAATCGATAATAGATTTGCCGGAATGGATGAGAGATTTAATGTAATCAATGAAAAGTTTGCTGGAATCGATGGAAGATTTAATGTAATAGACGAAAAATTTGCGGAAATCGATAAAAGATTTGCCGGAATGGATGAGAGATTTAATGTAATCGATGAAAAGTTTGCTGGAATCGATGGAAGATTTAATGTAATGGACGAAAAATTTGCGGAAATCGATAATAGATTTGCCGGAATGGATGAGAGATTTAATGTAATCGATGAAAAGTTTGCTGGAATCGATGGAAGATTTAATGTAATAGACGAAAATTTTGCGGAAATCGATAAAAGATTTGCCGGAATGGATGAAAGATTTAATGTAATGGATGAAAATTTTGCTGGAATCGATGAAAGATTCAATGTAATGGATGGTTATTTTACAAATATGTATAAAATGTTAATTGATGTGGACAAGAAAGTAGATTCTCATATCTCACAAACCATTAATGCTACAAATATACTGTTTGATAAATTCAACAACGTTAAAGAAAAGTTAGATAAACATATTGTGAATCGAGTGGACATAGACTTTTATTCGGAAAAAATAGGGTACTTGGAAAAAGAAGTATTTAAACTTAAACATTCATAAAATAGTATTTTTTAAAAAATTCCAAGGGATAGATCTTACTTTAAAAAAGGCTGTTAAACTCCTGATGCTTATAGATCAAGCAGAATAGTATAACAGCTTTTATTTTACAGTAATAAAGTGAACAGATAGCATTACAGTTTCCACATATAAACCCCAGCATTATTCATAAAAAACTATTGGGGTGCTTCTCCTTTTTAACCTGCTCTTAGAACCAATTAGGATATAACAGAAAATACCGCAAATGCCAGAATGATTTTAAAGGTACTGGCTTGCATCGAGGAATCTCACGTTGTAAATGCATGAAGAAAGTACATAAGAAGATAAATAATTTAAAATAATTCCACAAATTATTGACATTCAAATAAGCTTTGAATTATAATGGAATTAAGATAATGTCGACAATCGACAGAATTGTAATCATATTCAGTCTACGATGGCTTATGCATATCATAAATTAGTAGCGCTTTAACAGAAAACAGTTACCACTACACCAGCAAGCATTAGATAACTCTATACCACAGTAAACCACGTAATTCATACGATTCCACACATGCTTAGGACAGAGAATACCGTTGATGAAAGCTGAATAATTTTACGATAATAAAGTAAGCGCTATCATATGAGGATTCTTAATGGGAGAGGAGAGATATTGGTGTTAACATTTCCGATTACAGAATTTCAGGAGAGAGTAACAAAAACAAAGCAGAGGATGGCTGATGCTGGTATCGATGTTTTGCTGGTAACAGATCCAGCAAATATGAATTATTTAACCGGATATGATGCATGGTCGTTTTACGTGCATCAGGTACTTGCAGTTATGATCGATGAGGAACAGCCGGTTTGGATTGGTCGTGGGCAGGATGCAAGTGCGGCTATGCATACGACATGGCTGGACAGAGATCATATTATTCCATATGCAGATCATTATGTTCAATCAACAATTCGACATCCAATGGATTTTGTAGGTGATTTATTAAAAGCAAAAAAACGAGATAAACAGACAATAGCGGTAGAGCTTGATGCGTATTATTTTACAGCAATGTGCTATATGCGATTAGTACAGAGCCTGCCAAATGCAACGTTTGTAGATGGTACCAATATGGTTAACTGGGTACGTATCATTAAGTCAGATCAAGAAATTGCTTATATAAAACAAGCTTCGAAAATTGCGGAAAATGCAATGCAGATTGCTTTTGATACGTTGGAAGAAGGGGTCAGGCAATGTGATGTTGTTGCCGGAATTGCGCATGCGCAAATTAGTGGTACGGAGGAATTTGGTGGGGATTACCCAGCAATTGTTCCATTACTCCCAACAGGTGATAAGACGTCTGCAGCCCATTTGACCTGGACGGATGACAGGTTTAACCAAGGTGATCCGGTAATTATCGAGTTGGCTGGTTGCTTCAAGCGCTATCATTCACCACTTGCTCGAACTGCCGTAATCGGGATGCCGACAGAACAGATGCAATATATTTCGGACGTTGTTATTGAGGGGATCAATACGACATTGGATGCGGTTAAGCCTGGTATTACTTGTGAAGAACTCGAGTTGATCTGGCGTCGTGTGATTGAGAAAAGCGGGATAAAAAAAGAATCGCGAATGGGGTATTCCATGGGCTTAAATTATCCTCCAGATTGGGGGGAACACACGGCAAGTCTCAGACCAGGAGATCGTACAGTACTGGAGCCAAATATGACATTCCATTTGATCCCGGGGATTTGGCTGGAAGATATGGGGATTGAAATCAGTGAATCCTTTCGGGTAACGGAAACAGGTTGTGAAGTTTTTGCTGATTTTCCACGGGAGCTGATGATAAAACCAAATATTCGGCTGGCTTAATTTTACTAACAGGGGAGGGGATAAAATTTCCCTTCCTTCCTTCTTACATATAATCGAATAATTGCTGTTTGAATGAATGGGAATTTAGAGAATCAGCGTCTGCAGCGCTTTTTACATCGATTTACAAGACCATTGGTTTTATGTAAACAAAAAATCAGGCGGGAAACAGATTCCCCACCTGATTATTCCCTTCTGCTTTGAAACTATCACATTTGTGAGTAGTAGGTAAAACTAAACAATCGGATCAACTACATCTAGCACCAGCGCTATAGCCAAGTGAGGCTTCTCTCAAACACCATCATCTAAACCAGCATCGACTCCTTATGGCCGCTGTGTTTCCTTTTAGGTGAACAATGGCGCAGGCCGTATGTCGCTAAACGGGCGCTCTTCGCATGTTTGCTATTTCCAAACACGTTTATCGATTAAATTTGGTGGTTTTCTCCCGTTTAAACCGGCTTCGAGATTATGTGCAGCCAGTTCGGACATTTTTAATTCAGTCTCATATGTGGATGAACCAATATGTGGGGTTGTCACAACATTTTTCATTTTTAACAAAGGATTAGCCGCATCAACTGGTTCTTTTTCATAAACATCCAATCCCGCCCCAGCAATGTCGCCATTTCTCAGTGCATCAATTAAATCCTCCTCTACAATGGTTTTTCCCCGTGATCCATTAATAAAGATGCCTGATTTTTTCATTAATTGAAATTCCCTTTTTCCGATCATCCCCTCTGTTTCTGGTGTTAATGGTGTAATCAGGCAAACAAAATCCGACTCCTGAAGCAATTCATCAAGCGTACAATAACTGGCAGTGAATTTTTTTTCTAATTCCGGTTTCCTTGTTCGACTATGATATAAAATGTCCATATCAAAACCGAAATGGGCTCGCTGAGCAATGGCTTGGCCGATCCTGCCCATCCCGATGATGCCTAACGTTTTGTGATGAACGTCAGTGCCAAAGTATTCAGCCGCGATCGCTTCAGTTGTCCAATTACCGTTTTTAACCAGTTGATCTAGTTCAGGAATTCTTCTTGCTGCAGAAATGAGAATCCCGAATACCGTGTCTGCAACTGTATCTGTAAGTACATCAGGAGTGTTTGTTGCCATGATGCCACGTTTTGACAATTGGTCTATGTCCAGGTTATTGTATCCAACCGACACATTGCTGACAATTTTCAAATGTGGTGCATGGTCCAGCAATGCTTTATCAACGTCTAATTCCAAACCAATAATCCCTTCTACTATAGCTAAATGATTAAGAAAAGCTGAGTTCGTCTTTGTATCAATGTTTTTATGAAAATAAACATCATATTTTTTTTGCAAGTCTTCTAACACAGGTTTTTCCACACGGTTATAGGCAATTATTTTTTTCTTCACCAATATCCCCCGTTTCTTTAAATGGACTTAGGCAACTACCTCCAAAATAGCTAGAAATTTACGGGAAGTCAATATAATATGAAAAGATTTTAAATTATTTAACTATTCATTGACAACTGTATTTGTGTGAATTATAATGAAATTAATGATTAATGTCGACAGTCGACATAGAACAATTATGCATCTGCTACAATACAGCAAGCATAGTTTAGAAAGGATGCTCTGCAGATGGAAGAAGATAAGATTATCTTGCAAAAACCACTCAGTCAGCTTATTGCGGATCAGGTAAAGAGAAGAATTTGGAATAAGGAAATTCAATTTGGGGATCGGTTGCTTGAAACAGAACTTGCGGAAAAATATGATGTAAGTCGCAGCACTATCCGGGAGGCGCTTAAAATCCTTGAAATGGAGGAGCTGGTAGTCAGTCAGGCACGAAAAGGTACGTATGTAGCTGATTTTACGGATCAGGATGTCAATGAAATTATAGAACTTAGAACATTGATGGAAGCGAGTGCTTTTAGGAAAGCGATTCCGAGACTTCAGGAGAAGCATTATCAGGAATTGGGTAGGATTTTGGAGCAAATGAAGGTGGGTGCAGAAGCAAAGGATTGGAATGCATTGTTTGATCTGGATATGAAATTCCACAGCTATATTGTCAATTTATGTGGTAATTCACGAATTATTAAAATTTATGATTCCCTGCAGGTACAAATCAGAACATTCCTCATGCACTTGGATAAATATTATTCCAGTCATCTGTCATTTTATGATGAACATAAGGAATTGCTGGAAGCATTAGTTTCTAAAGATGTAGAGACAGTGAGCAAACAGGTGAAAAATCACATTGAATATGTGGAGGAAAAATTATTGGGAGTGAATCAAGCAAAAAATACATTAAAACCTGAGGAGGTCTAACAAATGAACAAACAATTTGCAAATGTGCGAACAGAACTGCCTGGTCCAAAGGCAAAGGAATTACTTGATCGGAGGCATGAAATTGTTCCAGATGGTGTCAGCTACGGGATCCCAACATTTGTTGAATCGGCAAAAGGTGCATTGCTCAGTGATGTCGATGGCAATCAATTTATCGATTTTGCTGGTGCGATTGGAACGATCAATGTGGGGCATCGTCACGAGACAGTGGTAGATGTACTGCATGATCAGATTGATCGCTATATTCATACAGGCTTTAATGTGATGATGTATGATTCGTATATTGAACTTGCTGAAAAAATCGCAGCACTTGCTCCTGGAAATTTTGACAAGAAAGTGATGTTTTTAAACAGCGGGGCTGAAGCTGTGGAGAATGCAGTTAAAATCGCCCGTAAGTATACGAAGCGCCAGGCTATTGTTTCTTTTTCGGGTGGCTTTCATGGTCGGACGCTATTGGGAATGAGTTTAACCGGAAAAGTAAAACCGTATAAATATGAATATGGTCCATTTGCTCCGGAAGTTTATCATGCGCCGTTCCCTTATAATTACCGCCGTCCTAAATCAATGACACAAGAAGAATATACAGCTTTTCTGTTAAAACAGGTGGAAGATTTTTTCATCAGTGAAGTTGATCCAAGCCTTGTTGCAGCCTTCGTCATGGAGCCGGTACAAGGGGAAAGTGGGTTCATTGTCCCGGATAAAGCATTTGTTAAAGGTGTATATGAATTATGTAAGCAGCATGGCATTCTGTTTATTGCCGATGAAATCCAAACAGGCTTTGGCCGGACGGGGAACTATTTTGCCATGGAGCATTATGGCGTGGAGCCTGATCTGATTACGATTTCAAAGTCGATGGCTGCAGGGCTGCCGATCAGTGGTGTCATTGGCAGGAAGGAAATTATGGATAATGCACGGTCAGGAGAGCTTGGCGGAACGTATTGCGGAAGTCCACTTGGATGTCGTGCAGGGCTTGCGGTTTTAGAAATTATGGAAAGGGAAAACATAAATAAGTGCGGAGAAGTGATTGGCCAGCGTGTGATGGAAAAATTCAAGGAAATGTATGATCGATTTGACGTCATTGGTGATTACCGGGGGCTTGGTGCAATGTGCGCACTGGAATTTGTTACAGATAGAGAAAGTAAGGAACCAGCGAAGGAGTTGAGCAATCAGATTTTACAGGAAGCACATCAACGGGGAGTTATTGCATTAAAAGCTGGCGTATATGACAACGTTATTCGTCTCTTGATGCCACTCGTAATTACCGATGAGCAGCTGGAAGAGGGACTTACTATTTTAGAAGAATCGATGGAAGCTGTTCTGGTTGGAGCTCAGGGTTAGAGCGTTTAATAGATGAGTTTTTGAGTAGATAGGAGTGAAGTGGAAATGAATGAAGTAAAAATGCATCATTATCTAATGAATATTAATGGAGAATGGGTCGGGGGAGAGCTTGATACGAAAGATGTAGTGAATCCGGCAACTGGAAAAACGGTTGGTACGGTTCCGAATGGCGGGGAAGCTGAGGCTGAACAAGCGATTACTGCAGCGCATGAAGCTTTTGGTTCATGGTCTGCGCTGACTGCATATGAGCGAGCCGGTTATTTAAAAAAACTTCATCAGTTGATGCTCGATCATCAGGAAGAATTGGCACAGATGATGACACTTGAAATGGGTAAACCAATCAATGAATCAAGAGGTGAGGTTCATTATGCCGCTTCGTTTATCGAATGGTTTGCTGAGGAAGGAAAGCGAATTTATGGTGAAACGATTCCTGCACATGTCCAGGGCAAGCGTCTGCAGGTATGGAAAAAGCCTGTTGGTGTAGTTGCGGCAATTACACCATGGAATTTCCCTATTGCCATGCTGACAAGGAAGATGGGACCGGCACTGGCGGCAGGCTGTACCTTTATGATGAAGCCATCCGGTGACAGTCCATTAACAGCTGTTAAATTAATGCAGCTATGTGAAAAAGCAGGCTTTCCAACAGGTGTAGTTAATCTGGTGACAGGTTCTTCAGTTAACATTACCAAGGCAATTATGGAGAATAAAAAGGTACGTAAAATTACATTTACCGGCTCAACAGAGGTGGGAAAACTTTTGATTAAGCAAAGCGCAGACCAGGTGAAGCGTTTGTCATTAGAACTCGGAGGGCATGCACCACTGATTGTATTGGATGATGCTAATCTGGATACGGCTGTAAAAGGTGCAATGGCCTCGAAATTTAGGAATGCGGGTCAAACCTGTATTTGCGCCAATCGAATTTATGTTCAGTCCGGTGTGTATGATGCGTTTGTTGAAAAATTTTCAGCGGAAGTGGAGAAGTTGAAGGTAGGAAACGGGATGGATGAATCCGTTGATATTGGTCCACTGATTAATCAGGCAGGGCTGGATAAAGTAAATCGTCACGTGGCGGATGCGGTAACAAAGGGTGCGGCTGTGGTAACCGGTGGTGAAGCGATTACAGACGATGGCGGGGTATTCTTCCAACCGACTGTGATTAGAGATGTGGATCCATCCATGGTGATCATGCAGGAAGAAACATTTGGCCCAGTTGCACCGATCCAAAAAATTGAAACGATTGATGAAGCGGTCTCGGTTGCAAATGATACGCCTTATGGTTTGGCTGCCTATGTATTTACAGAGAATGTTTCAAAAGGGATACAGGTAATCGAACAACTGGATTTCGGAATTGTCGGCTGGAATGATGGCGCCCCATCAGCTGCACAGGTACCTTTTGGAGGAATGAAAGAAAGCGGAATTGGCAGAGAAGGCGGCCATGAGGGGATTGAAGCTTTCGTGGAATCACAGTATGTTGCGATTGGGATGAATTAAAAAAAGCTCTTTTCGTATAGATTGTTGCTATTATCACCGCAGTTGATAAAAGATGATGTATGTGCTTGGTAGTTTTCCGCTGCGGACCGTTGCTTTCCGCAGGCACGGATTACAGCTGGCAGTCAATTGCTGGGAGTAAAAGTGGAGATAAGTGCGATTGCAATTGTTGGTTGATCTTGTATGAGAAGGGAGTTGCTTGCATAGACTCCCTTCTTTTAACGGGGGGGGAGGATTTCATATGGTTACGAAGAATAAAGAAATGCGAATAAGGGCTGAAGCAATGTCGCAGCAATTAATCGATTGGCGTCGCCACATTCACATGTATCCTGAATTAAGTTTTCAGGAAGCGTTGACAGCGCAATTTGTTGCTAAAGTATTAGAAAAAATCCCTGGTATGAAGGTGGAAGTAGGTGTCGGGTATCCTACAGCAGTTGTTGGTACACTTTCTGCCGGTGTCGGTCCTTCGATTGCGATTCGTGCGGATATGGATGCACTGCCAATTCAAGAGGAAAATGATCATGGATACAGGTCACGTCATGATGGTATTATGCATGCTTGCGGACATGATGCACATACGACGATCGGACTTGGAGTTGCCAGTTTACTAGGTGAAAGTTTTCAAAATGGGGAGATAGAGGGCACGGTTCAATTTTTATTTCAGCCTGCAGAAGAAATGGCGGATGAACACGGCTTGAGCGGTGCTCCATATATGATTAAAGCTGGTGCATTAGCTGGCGTTGATCATGTGATGGCCCTTCATATGAGTCCTGAAAATGAGTTTGGGGAAGTGCTAGTTCATGATGGATACAGCATGGCTAACGTAGATGTTTTTGACGCTAAAGTGATAGCCTCAGGAGGGCATGGAGCGTATCCTCATCTGGGTACAGACCCAATCTGGATGCTTGGCCCCTTATTGCAGGCATTGCATGGAATTGTAGCAAGGCGAGTGTCCCCGCTGGATGCAGCAGTAATTAGTATTGGCAGTATTCAAGCTGGTTCTGCCAGTAATGTGATCCCAGCTGAAGTAAGTATTAAAGGTACGATCCGCAGCTACGATCCAGAAGTTCGAGAGCTGCTGCATGCTGAACTGCATAAAGCATTCTCAATTGTTGATGCACTGGATGGGGATTACAATTTAACGATAACACCAGAAGATCCATCATTAAAAAATAACCCAGTTGTAAATCAAATGATCAAGGAAACAATCCATGCCGTCTATCCTGAATTTACCATAAAAGAAGTTCCTTTTGGCTTAGGAGGGGAAGACTTCGCCCATATGACAAAGCTTGTTCCTGGTGCAATGTTCTTTCTTGGCTGTGCAGTTGGAGACGGGAAAGTTCGTGACCTTCATACACCACATTTTGAAATTGCTGAAAAAATTTTGCCTGTAGGGGTGGCAATCCTGACAGAGGCGGTGAGGCGGTATTTAAGGAAATAATTTAAATGCGCTATGAAGTCACTCAGTCCTAGGCGTAGTTGTGCAACACTGGATTAGACTTGTGCACCCTCAGTTGAAAGTCGTGCACCCCAGGCCCAAAGTTGTGCACCACAGGACCGAACTCGTGCAACAACCAAGCACACCTTGAAATAAATAACATTACTGGTAAAAAGTAAAAGGGGGAATTAAATGTCAGCAAAACCAATAACACTACGAGATATATGGAAAGCGAAAAAGCGCATCTCGTCAGTTGTGCAAAAGTCCCCTTTCATTTATTCACCTGTATTATCTGAAATTACAGGTTCGTCGGTTCACCTAAAGCTGGAAAACCTCAATGTGAGCGGTTCGTTTAAGATCAGGGGAGCAACAAATAAAATGTTAAGTCTGACAGCAGAAGAAAAGCAGCGTGGGGTAACGACTTTTTCAACAGGCAATTTTGGGATGAGTGTTGCATATATATCTAGGAAACTTGGAATGAATGCAACCATTTGTATTTCAAAGCGAGTTCCAAAAGCAAAAATGAAAGCGCTTCAGCAATCAGGTGTACAAATTGAAATTTACGGTAATTCTCAGGATGAAGCCGAGCAGCACAGCTATCTGCTGGAGAAAGAACAGGGTCTAACTGTGATTCATCCATTTGACGATCCGTCTATTATTGCAGGTCAAGGAACGATCGGTTTAGAAATAATGGAAGATTTGCCTGAAGTAGATACGGTAATCGGAGGGGTATCCGGCGGTGGTTTGCTATCAGGGATTGGAGTTACTTTGAAATCAATCGATCCTAAGATCCGGGTGCTCGGTGTATCACCAACCCATGGTGCCGCCATGTATGAAAGCATCCAAGCTGGTAAACCGGTAATAGTGGAAGAACAGGATACACTTGCTGACAGCTTGCTTGGCGGGATTGGTGTTCATAATCAGTACACCTTTGATATGGTTCAGCAATACGTTGATGAGATTACGTTACTAGAAGAGGAGGATATTGCCAAAGGAATGGTGTTCATGCTGGATAAGCATCGAATGGTCATAGAGGGAGCAGCTGCATCCGGAATTGGCGCCATTTTAAATGGTAAAGTTCAGCTTGGTTCGCATGTTGTCGTTGTGATCAGTGGCTGCAGTGTCGATACTTCCGTCATTCTGGATATTGCAAATCAGCATGCGGATCCGGTGTGGACGGAAAACTAAGGGAGGTTTTACGTTGACTAAGATGCTATTTAATGACCAAATAATGGAACGGGGAAATTTGATAGATATTGAGGATCGAGGCTATCAATTTGGTGATGGGATCTATGAAGTTATCGGTGTTTATGATGGAAGGCCACTCATGATAGATGAGCATTTGGAAAGATTGGAAAGAAGTGCCCGTGAAGTTCAGCTCAAGCTACCAAATTCAATTAGTGTTCTGAAACAAAAATTAGAAGCGTTAGTTGCTGCTAATAAATTAAATGAGGGCATTATTTACATGCAGGTATCTAGAGGGGTATCCCAAAGATGGCATGAGTTTCCAGATATTGATGTGACACCGGTAACGGTTGCCTACACAAGGGAAGAGGAGCGGATGACGGAAGTTGAAAATCAGGGAGCTACGGCGGTCCTCACAGAAGATATCCGTTGGCTGCGCTGTGACATTAAAACGCTTAACCTGCTGCCCAATGTAATGGCAAAGCAACAAGCAGTTGAAAATAATGCAGTCGAAGCCATCCTTCACCGTGGAAATACAGTCACTGAGGCAAGTGCGTCCAATGTATTTATCGTAAAAGATGGAGAACTTTACACGCATCCAGCAAACAATTTTATTTTAAATGGCATTACAAGACGTAAAATAATTCAACAATGTGATGAACTAAATATTAAGGTGAATGAAGAAACGTATACAGTTAATGAATTGCTGTCTGCAGATGAAGTATTTGTCACAGCAACAAAATCAGATATTATTCCAATTTTAAAAATTGATGACCAGACGATAGGTACTGGAAGCCCAGGAGATATTACGAAAAGAGTTCTGCGGGAATTTCGCTCACTGTATCAGCATGGTGTAAAGAACAGAGCATGATCACCCCAGGCTATTGCACGTTTTATGATCTGTACCTTTTGCATCATTTTCCAAGGATTATTATCGTTAAACAAAATAACAGACACATTAGACCTACCTCTTTTTTTGTGTAAGATCCATCACCTGAATGACAATTAGTTTGGAAATCGGAGGGATCCTGTCTTGATGCATTCCTTAACAACATCTCAAAGTTCAACCATAGCAGAGGTTCATCTTTCTGCTTTTAAAGAAAATTTTCATGCATTAAAAAAAGTGGCAAAAAATAGCATGGTATTACCTGTCATAAAAACAAATGCATATGGACACGGTATCGTTCCAATTGCCCACGAAGCTATTCAATCAGGAGCTGAGCGCCTTGGTGTAACCACTGTAGAAGAGGGCGCTTTGCTTCGGGAAAATGGTATCAATGGACCCATTCATATTTTAAGTTCCACTTTCCCAGAACGAGCAGGAGATATAGTCACATATGGTCTAACAGCTTCTGTTTCCAATCCCCAGCTGGCAAATGCAATCAGTAAGGAAGCCATATATCAGGGGAAAAACGTTTCAGTACATTTAAAAATAGATACAGGTCTTCATAGATTTGGAATAGAGCCTGAAAAAGTAGTTGATTTTTGTAAATCCTGCTACCACCTTCCTCATCTAATTTGGGAAGGAATCTACACGCATTTTTCCAGTGCAGATGAAGGGGACTGGGTGACAACCGAATTACAGTATGCATTATTTATGGAAATCGTATCAAAATTAGAAAAGCAATACTTTACTTTTCCAATCAAACATGTTGGGGGTTCAACGATTACGATGGAAAGAAGTGATATGCATCTGGATATGGTAAGGCCTGGGATTGCGTTATTTGGTTATCATCCTGCATCCCGCCAGCAAGACTTGATTGCACTTAAGCCTGTGATGAAACTGAAATCAAAGCTGCTTCACGTAAGAGAGATCCCCCCGAAAACGGCGATTGGATATGGCGGCAGTTACGTAACCGATTCCACTGAAAAAATAGCGGTTGTTCCAATTGGCCATGGCGATGGGTACCAAAGGAGCCTATCGAATAAGGGCGAAATGCTTGTCAGAGGAAAGCGGGCTAAAATAGTAGGTACCATCTCACTTGATCAAACATTAATTGATGTCACCCACATTCCAGATGTAACAGTAGGGGATGAGGTTGTTGTGCTGGGTAAACAGAAAGATGAAGAAATTACTGCACGAAACTTAGCCGATTGGATGGATAGTATTGTTGACGAAGTGCTGGCTAGTTTAATGGAAAGGATCAGGAGGGTGTATGTGTAGATAGCGGCTATTCAGGAAGTTATGAAAAAGTAAAATAGGAGGCTAAGTATGGACTTTCTATCAATTGTTCCGCCGCTCGTTGCGGTTGTTCTAGCAATTTTTACAAAGCGTGTTCTTTTTTCACTTTTTATTAGTATTTGGGTAGGTGGTCTAATTGCAGCTGGAGGTAATCCGTTTGAAGCAGTAGGTTTAACATTCACATGGATGAAGGATGTGATGATCGACCCTTGGAATGCGCGTTTTCTCGTCATGACCGCATTGCTTGGAACAGGGGCTGCATTTATCACGCATTAACGGGCTGTAATACCCCCACCTCCAAGCGTGAGAAATTCCAAACGTGAAGGTGGGGGAGGGCCTTGTGTCATACCATGAGGTATAAACAGCCCGTAAATTTCCTGATTCTGTTCAACTAACATTCAGTGGGGGAGGAAGGGAAACCCCCACTGAATGAAGTTTCACTTTATGTTTAAAACAGGCGGCTCTGATGGGCTGATCAAACTATTGCAAAAGAAATTAACGACGAGTAAAAGAGTACAAATCTTACCATACTTCTTAGGAATTATTATTTTTTTCAATGATTATGTCAACTCTGTGATTGTTGGAAATGCCACAAAAGATATCACCGCAAAACACAAGGTATCGAGGGAGAAGTTATCCTACATAATCGACTCAACAGCCGCCCCGATAGCAACAATAGGTCCGGTATCAGATTGGATCGGCTTTCAAGTATCCTTGATAGCAGCAGCCTTTGTTAGTATTGGCATGATAGGCTTGGAACCATATTTTGCGTTTTTACAGTCAATCCCGTGGAATTTTTATGCAATTCTTTGTCTATTGGCCGTCCCGATGATTATTTTTGGCAAAGATTTTGGACCAATGGCAAAAGCCGAACACCGAGCAAGAACAACTGGAAAATTAATACCAGACGGTTCGACGCCATTATCTTCTGTTGATCAGGACTTAGGTGAGCCACATCAGAAGGAAGGAAGTATCTGGAACTTTATCCTGCCACTTGTAACGCTTATTACAGTTAGTATTTGGGGATTGTGGTATACAGGAGGCGGAGCTACAGGGATATCCATCATGGATGCGCTTGCAGCTACGGATGTTTCCATTGCTTTAACATGGGGTGCTGCTGCAATGACATTGGTTGGTATCATTATTGCACTTCTTCAAGGTATGGGACTGAAAAAATGTGAAGATACACTGCTGGGCGGCATCAGAACCATGCTGCCAGCGCTAATCATTATCGTACTTGCTTGGTCAATTGGAACCGTTACCTCCGTACTGGGAACTGCAGATTATGTAGTTGCCGCAACCGAAGGATGGATGACGGCAGCACTATTGCCCTTCCTGATTTTTGTGATTGGCATGTTTATTGCGTTTGCCACCGGTACATCATGGGGAACGATGTCAATCCTTACACCAATTGCCATTCCATTGGCCTACACGATGGGAGGAGAAGATCTTATCCCGATTGTAATCGGTGCTATTTTCGCAGGTGCGATTTTTGGAGATCACGTCTCCCCCATTTCGGACACAACCGTTATGGCATCCATCTTTGCTGAATCGGATCACATTGCCCATGTTAATACACAAATTCCATACGCAATGGTACCAGCTGGCATAGCCGGAGCACTGTATCTAACTTCTTCGTTTTTAGGTAGCAGTATCGTGCTATTGATTATCGGTATTGTCGCACAGTTTTTCTTGCTTCGTTACCTGGGCAACAGACATGAGAAAAAATATATGAAGACAGAGAAGAGGATTGGAGCTTAGGGTTTGGGGTGTTGTGTTACCTCAGAAATTCACGATCATTTAAGTTTAGATATTATTCAAAACCATTTGCTCTAGAGAGGAGGCTTTGTTTTCGAGCGAATGGTTTTCTATCTATAGCAGCATATGAATATGCTTGAACCTCATTCAAAATTACATCATTTTATACAATATTTAACGAAGAGATGCTATAAACTGATGGGACAGGCAATTAATTTATAAGTTAATTTAGGTTACTTGACAGTCCAAAGTTCTCCCCCATATAATTCAAAAAAAAGCCTACAAAAGCCGGTTTTTGCTGG